>SCTQ01000009.1 GCA_004322345.1 Aquabacterium sp.
TGCGGCGCCGCCGGGAATCACGGCGCGCACCTCGGCGCCGGTGGACCTGCCCAGGCCGATCGCTTCGGCCACGTCCGCGTTGACACGCCCCAGCCGCACGCCCAGCTGGCCGCGCGTGACGCGGCCGGTCGCGCGCAATTGGTCGGCGACCTGCATCGCATCGTCGATCGGGATGGACAGCGACACGCCGGCATACGCGCCCGAGTTGCTGAGCAGTTGGGAGTTGATGCCGACGACCTCCCCACGCATGTTGATCAGCGGCCCGCCGGAATTGCCGGGGTTGATCGCAACGTCGGTCTGGATGAAGGGCAGGAACTCGCCGGTCTCCCGCCCCTTGGCGCTGACGATGCCGGCGGTCACCGAGTTGTCGAGGCCGAAGGGCGAGCCGATGGCGATCACCCACTCGCCCACGCGCAGCCGGCTGACATCGCCGATCTTCACCGCCGGCAGCCCGGTGGCCTCGACCTTCAGCACGGCGACATCGGTGCGCGCGTCGACGCCGACGACGGTGGCCTTGAACTCGCGCTTGTCGGTGAAGGTCACCCGGACCTCGTCGGCGTCCTTGACCACGTGCGCATTGGTCATCACGTAGCCGTCTGCCGTCAGCACGAAGCCGGAGCCCAGCCCGAAGCGCGGCGTGGCGGGGCCGCTGGGCAGGCCGAACATGCGACGGATGAACTCCTGCATCTGCTCGTCATCGACGCCTTGCAGCGCCGGGTTCGCCGAGCTCGCGGGCTTCTGCACGGTGCGTATGTTCACCACGGCAGGGCCGACCTTTTCCGCCAGGTCGGCGAAGTCCGGCAGGCCGGCGCGCAGCGCAGCCGAAGAGGTTTGGGCGCGGCTGGCATGCGGTGTCACGGCGGCCAGCAGGCCCAGGGTCGTGCCGGTGGCCACCAGCGCCACCACGACACAGCGGCGGATCAGGTCGCGCAGGGGAGGTGATTGTCGATTCATGGTCGTCTCATCCTCGGAAACGTCTCGTCATGGATAGCAAAGTGGAGCCCAGTCCACCAACGCGCCGGACGCCGGCGCGGACGACACGCGCAGGCGGTTCAGTCCTCGCGCTGCAGGCGCGAGGCGAACCAGCGCAGGGTGACCGCGGGCACGTCGCCGACCACGGTGATCCACCAGTCGCCCTGGCGGCGCGTCAGCGTGTGCGTAGCACCCAGGGTCATCAGCAGCTCCTTGCGCTGCGCGTTCTCGCCATAGGGCTCGACGAACACGGAGACGAAGGTCACGCCGTCGGAATAGATCGCCTGCAGCACGCGCGGCTCGCCTCCCTGGCCGCGTGCGGCATCGGCCGCGATGGCCGAGCGCTTGACCGCGCGCACGAAGCGGAAGCCTGGCGGGGTCTCGGCGATGGCCCAGCCCTCGCGGGCCATGTCGGCCGGCAGCACCGGGCTCTGGACGACTCGGAAACCTTCGACCTTGGCACGCGGCAGTTGCACGGAGTCCAGCGACGGCCGGGGTCCGATGACGACGTTGGAGAAAGACGACCACTCGAGGATCTGGTTATTGCCCGCCAGCACCTCGGCGCGCAGCAGCAGCCCGGTGGACTTTTCGGCCCATAGGCGCCAGCCGTAGCGGTAGGCATCGCGCGGGTTCAGTCGCAGGACGTCGGCCTCCAGGCCGGCAACGCGGTCGCCGCCCACGCGGGCGAGGTCGTAGAACTCGACGATGCGGTCCTCATGCCCCTTCAGCAGCTGCGGGAAGGCGTTGCCCTCGCGCTTTTGCTCGACCACCACGGTGCGCCGCTCGGGCCACACCGTCTGCACGACGTCGTTCTGGCGGAAGGCGATGCGCTGCTCACCGTCCAGCGACTCGATGCGCTCGTACTGGTTGCGGCCGTCGCAATAGTGGGCCACGCGCAAGCTGGTCGAGCGGTTGCCCGAGCCGATCACGAAAGTGCCTTCGAAGCTGCGGTTGTGGGCTGCGTCATGCAGGCGCAGCAGCCAGTTGCGAGCCTCGGCGGCCTCGGCCTCGGTCTGGGCCCACGCAGGGGACAGCGGCGCGGCAGCGAGCATCAGGCCCGAGCACACCCAGGCCATCAATCGGTTCGCCGGGACGGCCCGCGACCGAGGCAGCAGCACGCGCATGAACATGCAGGGATTCTTCTCGCAGCGGGATCAGCGTCGGCCGGAAGCCTCGTGGGTGACGACACGCATGAAGCCCGCGGGTTCGCCCAGCGCGGTGCTGCCGGAGAACTGCTGGTGGGCGGCCAGGTAGCCGTCGAGTTGGGAGTCCCGCACCAGGCTGCCGCTGGCGACGAAGGCCTGGTCGCCGGCCGCACTGGCCGGCGTCAGGCCCTGGGCCAGGGAAGGCACCGCGGAGGCACCACCGCCGCCGATGACGGTGGGCAGGGCGCGCGCATCGGCCATCGTCGGCGCAGGCGCGAAGTCGCGCGGCAGGCTGACGAAGACGCCCACGACCAGCATGAACCCCGCAGCCACGGCAGCCGGCGTACCCCATCGCATCCAGCGGCGGCGCACCGAGACGGCGGCGACCTGCGGCAGTTCGCCGGAGCCGGCCTCGTGCTCATCCGGCGTCTGCAGCGGCTGCGGCGCCAATATCACGGGCTCCTCGGCCAGCCGTGTGCGCAGGCGATCCAGGAAGGCGGCGTCGCCGGAAGCGGTCGCCCCCAGGTCGTCCGAGCGCAGCACGTCCCCGATGACGTGCCAGGCGTGCCATTCGGCTCGCAGTTCGGCATCGGACTGCCAGGACTTGCAGAGCGTGCCGGCCTCGGCCGCACCCACTTCGGCGTCCAGCAGGGCGGACAGCCTCTCGGCCTCCGCGGCATCTCGTTGACGGACATCAGACATCACGTTCCCCTTGCATCAGGCCATCCGGCCGGCCACGGCAATCACCAACGATTCCCCCCGCGGGTTTCCAGCAGGGGCCGCAGGCGCTCGGCCACCGCTTCACGGGCACGAAAGATTCTTGAGCGAACCGTTCCGATCGGGCAATTCATCACGGAAGCGATTTCCTCATAGCTCAGACCTTCGATCTCACGCAGCGTCAACGCCTGGCGCAAGTCGGGGGAGAGTTCCTCGATGGCGGCGTTGACCGTGTCGGCGATCTGCCGGGTGGCCAGGGCTGCTTCGGGGGTCTCACCGTCGCTTAGTACGTTCTCGATGCGCGAAGTTTCATCCTCGTCCTCCGACTTGGTGGACAAGGCCGTCTCCGTGATCACCGGATCGCGCTTGAGTTCCAGCAGGGCCTTCTTCGCAGTGTTGACTGCGATACGGTAGAGCCAGGTATAGAAAGCACTCTCCCCCCTGAACTTGGGGAGGGCGCGGTAGGCCCGGATGAAGGTTTCCTGGGCCAGGTCCTGGACGAGGTCGACATCGCGCACCATGCGGCCGATCAGGCGCTCGATGCGGCGCTGGTACTTGACCACCAGCATCTCGAAGGCGCGCACGTCGCCGTTCTTGACGCGCTCGACCAGCAGGACGTCGTTGTCGGCCTCGCTCATGCGGGGACCTCGGCCGCCATGCCGGAAGGGGAAGACGCCTGCGGGGCGTGGCGAACCAGCGCACAGCGCAGGGCGTGCCAGCGGCCCGGCGGCAAGCCATCGGCCGAGGCAGGAACCCAGGCCGAGGAAACGCGCAGGAGCATCCAGCGGTCGAAATCGATGGCGATGCAGGCCTGCCCCGCCTGCACCCGGCGGCCGTCGTCCACCGACCAGGCCAGGCCGTCCCAGCGCAGGAACACCGGACCGCGCCGCCATTCGCGGGCAACCAGCCAGGCGGCGTGTGCCAGGGCGGCCAAGGGAACGGCACCCAGCCAGGCCGAGCCCGCCACCTGACGCATCACCAGCCACCAGGACAGGGACGAGGCCACGGCCAGCCAAGCCCAGACCAAGACGGCCGCGGACCACCAGGGGTCGCGGTTCAGTGTCACGGTCAGGGGGGAGTCGGCGGGCATCTCTTCTAGCGTGCGCGAGCCGGCCGCCAGGGGGCCGGCGCTTGCGATCAGACGCGCCGGAAGACCAGGCTGCCGTTGGTCCCGCCGAAGCCGAAGTTGTTCTTCAGCGCGGCGTCGATCTTCATCTCGCGTGCGGTGTTGGCGCAGTAGTCCAGATCGCACTCGGGATCCTGGTTGAGGATGTTGATCGTCGGCGGGCTGACCTGGTTGTGGATGGCCAGCACGGTGAAGACCGACTCGATGCCGCCCGCGCCGCCCAGCAGGTGGCCGGTCATGGACTTCGTCGAGTTGACGACCAGCTTGCGGGCGGCGTCGCCGAAGGCCAGCTTGATCGCGTTGGTCTCGTTCACGTCGCCCAGCGGCGTGGAGGTGCCGTGGGCGTTCAGGTACTGGATCTGGTCGGTGTTGAGACCGGCGTTGCGCAGCGCGTTGAGCATCGAGCGGCGCGGGCCGTCGACGTCGGGTGCGGTCATGTGGTATGCGTCGCCGCTCATGCCGAAGCCGGCGACCTCGGCGTAGATCTTCGCGCCGCGTGCCTTGGCATGCTCGTACTCCTCGAGCACCATCACGCCGGCGCCCTCGCCCAGCACGAAGCCGTCGCGATCCTTGTCCCAGGGGCGGGACGCGGTCTTGGGGTCGTCGTTGCGGGTGGACAGAGCGCGTGCGGCCGCGAAGCCGCCGATGCCCAGCGGGGACACGGTGGCTTCGGCGCCGCCGGCCACCATGATGTCGGCATCACCGCATTCGATGAGGCGCGCGGACAGGCCGATGGCGTGCAGGCCGGTGGTGCAGGCCGTCACCACTCCCAGGTTCGGGCCCTTGAAGCCGTACTGGATGGAGACATGTCCGGAGATCATGTTGATGATCGAGGCCGGCACGAAGAATGGGGAGACGCGGCGCGGGCCGCGTTCGATCAGGTCACGGTGGGTCGCCTCGATCATCGGCAGGCCGCCGATGCCCGAGCCCACGAGGCAGCCGATACGTTCGGCCAGCTCCGGCGACAGCGCGTCGCCGGTGGGCAGGCCGGAATCACGCACGGCTTGCATGGACGCCGCCATCCCGTAATGGATGAAGGTGTCCATGTGGCGGGCTTCCTTCGCGGGGATGTACTCCTCGATGCTGAAGCCCTTGACCTCGCCCGCGAACTGGCAGGCGTACGCCGACGCGTCGAACTTGGTGATGGTGTCGATGCCGGGCGTGCCCGCAACGATGTTCGCCCAGGATGTTTCGACCGTATTGCCCACGGGCGTGATCAGCCCCAGGCCCGTGACGACGACGCGACGACGTGACATGCGATTGCGAGGCTTACGCCTTGATGTGGGACTTGGCGTAGTCGATCGCCAGCTGCACGGTGGTGATCTTCTCGGCTTCCTCGTCGGGGATCTCGATGCCGAACTCGTCTTCGAGGGCCATCACCAGTTCCACGGTATCCAGGGAATCGGCGCCGAGGTCGGCCACGAAAGCCTTCTCGTTGGTCACATCGGCTTCGGGAACGCCCAGCTGTTCGGCAATGATCTTCTTGACGCGGGCTTCGATATCGCTCATGGCTCCTCCAGGAGGTGTGCAAAAAAACAGAGGCGGATTCTACGAGGTACGCGATGGCAGTCCCAAGACAGTCATCCGCCGGGTGGAAAGGTCGATTCTCAGAGTGTGCCTGCGGGCAGGCTCACACCATGTACATGCCGCCGTTGACGTGCAGCTCGGTGCCGGTGATGTAGCCCGCCTGCGGAGAAGCAAGGAAGGCCACGGCCTGGGCCACATCCTGGGGCGACCCCAGCTTGCCCAGCGGGATCTGGGCCAGCAGCGCGGTCTTCTGCGCCTCGGTCAGCGCGTCGGTCATGTCTGTAGCGATGAAGCCGGGGGCGACGCAGTTGACGGTGATGCTGCGGCTGCCCAGCTCCCGGGCCAGCGCACGCGTCAGGCCGGCGACGCCGGCCTTGGCCGCCGCATAGTTGGCCTGGCCCGGGTTGCCGCTGGCGCCCACCACCGAAGTGATGTTGACGATGCGGCCGTAGCGCTGCTTCATCATGGGGCGGATGGCCAGGCGGCTCATGCGGAAGACGGCCTTGAGGTTGGTGTCCAGCACCGCGTCCCAGTCCTCGTCCTTCATGCGCATGGCCAGGGTGTCGCGCGTGATGCCGGCGTTGTTGACCAGCACGTGCAGCGCCCCGTGCTGCTTGACGATGCCGTCGATGGCGGCCTCGCTGGCCGCGGCATCGTTGACGTCGAGCACCAGGCCCGCGCTGCCGGTGTAGGCCGCCAGCGCCTCGGTGATGCCGGCGGCGCCGGCCTCGCTGGTGGCCGTGCCGACGACCTTCAGGCCGCGCTCGGCCAGCGCCAGCGCGATCGCGCGGCCGATGCCGCGGCTGGCGCCGGTGACCAGGGCGACCTGGCCCGCGAAATCGGTCTGTGCGTTCTCGCTCATGCCAGCAGCCCCTTGGCCTCGGCCAGGCTGGCCGTATCGAAGACGGTGGCGGCGGCGAGTTCGCCGTCGATGCGCTTGACCATGCCCGCCAGCACCTTGCCGGGCCCGCATTCGACGATGCGCACCAGGCCGCGGGCCTTCAGCGCCTGCACGGTCTCCACCCAGCGCACGGGTCCGAAGGCCTGGCGATAGAGCGCGTCGCGGATCGCGGCGGGATCACCCTCCTCGCGCACGTCGATGTTGTTGATGACGGCGATCTTCGGCGCCGCGAAGGCCGTGGTGGCCAGTTTGTCCTTCAGGCGCTCGGCCGCCGGCTTCATCAGGCTGGAATGGAAGGGTGCGGACACCGGCAGCGGCAGCGCGCGCTTGGCGCCGGCGGCCTTCAGCACCTCGCAGGCCTTCTCGACGCCGGCCTTGGTGCCGGCGATGACAGTCTGCTTGGGATCGTTGAAGTTGACGGCCTCGACTGCCTCGCCGCTGTCGCGGGCGGCCTGCTCGCAGCCGGCGCGCACCGCGTCGGCCTCCAGGCCCAGGATGGCCGCCATGCCGCCGGCGCCGACGGGCACGGCCTCCTGCATGGCCTGCGCACGGAAACGCACCAGCGGCAGCGCATCGGCCAGGGTCAGCACGCCGGCGGCGACCAGCGCGCTGTACTCGCCCAGCGAATGACCGGCCACCGCAGCGGGGACGAGGCCGGTCTCGGCCAGCCAGGCGCGATAGGCCGCGACGCCCGCCACGAGCATCACCGGCTGCGTGTTGGTCGTCAGGTCCAGCGCCTCCTTCGGCCCTTCGGCGACCAGGCGGGCGATGTCCTCGCCCAGCGCGGTGGACGCCTCTTCCAGCGTCTGGCGGACAGCGGCGTGGTCGCCCCAGCCGTTCAACATGCCCACGGCCTGGGAGCCCTGGCCGGGGAAGACGATTGCGAATGCACTCATGGGAATCGTTTGAAGTTCATCAGATGCCGGCCCGCAGGTGGCCGGCTCAATAGTCCAGCAGGATGGCGCCCCAGGTGAAGCCGCCGCCCACGCCTTCGAGCATCACGCAGTCGCCGCGGCGGATGCGGCCGTCGCGCACCGCCTGGTCCAGCGCCAGAGGGATGGAGGCAGCCGAGGTGTTGCCGTGTTCGTCCACGGTGACCACCAGCCGGTCCGCCGCCAGCTTCAGCTTGCGTGCGGTGCTCTGCATGATGCGGATGTTGGCTTGGTGCGGGATCAGCCAGTCGATGTCGCTGCACTGCCGGCCGGCCTTGGCCAGCACCGACTGCGCGACATTCTCCAGCACGCCGACGGCCAGCTTGAAAACCGCCTGGCCGTCCATCTTCAGGAAGGGATCGCCCAGCACCTTGCCGCCTGCCACCGTACCGGGCACGCAGAGGATGTCGACGTGGCGGCCGTCCGCGTGCATCTCGCAGGCGACGATGCCGGGCGTGTCGCTGGCCTCGAGCACCACGGCGCCCGCTCCGTCGCCGAAGAGCACGCAGGTGCCGCGGTCATCGAAGTCGAGGATGCGCGAGAAGACCTCGGCACCGATGACCAGCGCGCGGCGCGCCGTGCCCGCGCGGATCATCGAGTCCGCCACCGACAGCGCGTAGACGAAGCCCGAGCACACGGCCTGCAGGTCGAAGGCCGCGCAGCCGTGCACGCCGAGCTTGCGCTGGACCAGGCAGGCCGTGGAGGGAAAGACCATGTCGGGGGTCGACGTGGCCACGATGATGAGGTCGATGTCGGCGGCGCTGCAGCCCGCGGCTTCGAGCGCATGTCTCGCGGCGATGGTGCCGAGGTCGCTGGCCGTCGTGTGCTCGTCGGCGAAGTGGCGGGCACGGATGCCCGTGCGCTCCACGATCCACTCGTCCGAGGTCTCCACACCGCGCTCGGCCAGCTGGGCTGCCAGCTCGGCATTGCTCAGCCGGCGCGGGGGCAGATGGCTGCCGGTGCCGGCGATGCGTGCGAAACGCTTGGCGATGGAAGGTGCAATGGCGTTTTCGGTCAGGCTCATGCAGATTGCGCCGCAGGCGCAGCGGAAGCGTCCGCTGCTGCTTGCGGCGAACCATCCGTGGACTGTAGCGGCAATGCCTGCATCGTCACCAGTATCCGATCGTGCACGCGATCGAGCAGTCCGTTGCGCGCCGCGTCGTAGGCGCGGTTGAGTGCCTGCTCGAAGGCGAACGCATCGGCCGAGCCGTGGCTCTTGAAGACCAGGCCGCGCAGGCCCAGCAGCGCGGCACCGTTGTAGCGGCGGTGGTCCACACGATGGCGCAGGCGGTTGAGCACCGGCAGCGCGACGGCCGCAGCCAGCTTGGTCCAGATGCTGCGCGTGAACTCCTGGCGGATGAAGTTCGACAGCATCGAGGCCAGGCCCTCGGATGTCTTCAATGCGACGTTGCCGACGAAACCGTCGCAAACGACGATGTCCGAGGTGCCCTTGAAGATGTCGTTGCCTTCCACGTTGCCGTGGAAGTTGAGCACGCCGCTTGCCGCGACGGTGCGCAGCAGCTCGCCGGCCTGCTTGATGGTCTCGTTGCCCTTGATGACTTCCTCGCCGATGTTCAGCAGGCCGACGCTGGGGTCTTCCTTGCCGTCCACCGCGGCGACGAGCGCCGTGCCCATCACCGCGAACTGCAGCAGATGCTCGGCCGTGCAGTCGACGTTGGCGCCGAGGTCCAGCACCGTCGTGTAGCCGTCCTTCTGGTTCGGCATCACGGTGGCGATGGCGGGACGGTCGATGCCGTCCATGGTCTTGAGCAGGTAGCGCGCCACCGCCATCAGCGCGCCGGTGTTGCCGGCGGAGACGCACGCGTGGGCGCGCGAAGGCACGCCGTCCTTCGAGCGCACCTGCTCGATGGCCACGCGCATCGACGAATCCTTCTTGCGGCGCAGGGCCACCTCGACGGAATCGTCCATCTCGACCAGCTCGGAGGCGAAGACGCGCTCGCAGCGCTCCCAGCCGGCGGCGGGCGCAAGCGCCTCCTCGCGGCCGACGAGCACCAGCTCGGCCTGGGGATGGTGATCGAGGAAGGCGCGGCAGGCCGGCAGCGTGACGGCCGGGCCGTGGTCGCCGCCCATGCAGTCGACGGACAGGCGGATGACGCCACCGTGCAGCGGGTGCACGTTGGAAGGCGCAGCGGATTGCGCAGAAGGGGAAGCAGATGCCAGCGGGTGATTCATGCCAGGGGGCAGGCAGAACGCGGAGACCGCAAACGGTGCACGGGATGCAACCGGGCAGACGGCGCGACGGCTGGGCCGTCACGCCGGATCATGCCGCGCCAGGCAGGCGCGGCCTGCGGACCTCAGGCGTCGGCCTTGGTCTTCAGGACCTTGCGGCCACGGTAGAAGCCGGTCGGGCTGATGTGGTGACGCAGGTGGGTCTCGCCGGTGGTCGGCTCGATCGCCGTGCCCGGGGTGCCCAGGTGCTGGTGCGAGCGGTGCATACCGCGCTTGGACGGGGACTTCTTGTTCTGCTGAACGGCCATGATGAAGCTCCTAGTGCGCCTTGTTGCGGCGCGCAGCCTGGGGCGCCGCAAGGCGCCGGGGTCAGGCGAAGGGATCGGACAAACTGGACTTCTCGGCTTGCCTGGGGCTACCCCGAGCGTCTCGCGCACCAAGTGATGCACGACTGTCCCGAGGAGATCCAGCCCGGCTGGACCGAAAAACCGGCGATTATAGCCAGACTTTGCGGCAAGTCGAGTGCCTAGGCGCCGCCCAGGCCACCGGGCTTCTTCTTGAGCGCGGCCAGGGCCGCGAAGGGATTGGGCTTGTCCGCCACGGCCTCCTCTTCCTCGGGCACCGCGGCCAGGTGCGCCGGCGGGCTGCAATCCTCGTGGCGCGGCACCAGGGGCAGCTCCAGGATCAGCTCGTCCTCGAGCAGCCAGCGCAAGTCCAGGCTGCGCGGCAGGGCCAGCACGTCGTCCTCGGACTCCTCGTCGATCTCGGCGGCCTGCTCTTCGCCCTCGACGAAGCGGATCCAGCGGTCCACCTCCAGGTCCTGGGCGACGGGCTGCAGGCAGCGCTGGCAGGGCAGCAGCAGCCGGGCGTGCGCGCCCAGGTGCAGCCAGGGCTGGCGGGCGCCGCCGACCTTGCGGGTCTCGCCGCGGGCCTGCCAGGTCACGGGGTCGGCGGCGGTGTCGGCAGCCATCACGGCGCCGGCGCTCAGGCGCGGCAGTTCCGCCAGCGGCCATTCGCCCTGCAGCTCGGCACCGGCCTCGGCGAAGGCCGCGACATCGAGCTTCAGCGGCTGGAAGGATCGGGAGTGGCTCATAAGCGAGCCAGTGTAATGACAGCCCCTCGCCGACGGCTGAGTCGGCGATCCCCCGCGGGACGGGGCCGGCCCGGCGCCCGCCCTTGCCGCCTCCACCCCTCGGCGATGCGTGGACAATTCCCGCCCATGCCCTCCCCTTCTTCGCCCTACCCGGCCCTGGTGCTGGGCTCGACCTCCCGCTACCGCCGAGAGCTGCTGGAGCGCCTGCGCCTGCCCTTCGACGTCGTCTCGCCGCAGGTCGACGAAACCCCCCTGCCCGGCGAGGCGCCCGCCGCGCTGGCCGCCCGCCTGGCACTGGCCAAGGCGCAGGCCGTCGCGGCGCAGCGGCCCGACGCCTGGGTCATCGGCTCCGATCAGGTGGCCGACCTGGACGGCACGCCCATCGGCAAGCCCGGCACGCACGCGCGCGCGGTGGAGCAACTGCGCTCCATGCGCGGACGCGAGCTGGTCGTCCAGACCGGCGTGGCCGTGGTGCATGCCGCCGGCGGCTATGCCGGCCAGCGCCTGGTGCCGGTGCAGGTGCGCATGCGCGAGCTGTCCGACGCGGACATCGAGACCTACCTGCGCCTGGAGCAACCCTATGACTGCGCCGGCAGCGCCAAGTCCGAGACCCTGGGCATCGCACTGCTTGAGCACATCCGCTCCGACGATCCGACCGCCCTCGTCGGCCTGCCGCTGATCGCCACCTGCGCGCTGCTGCGCGAAGCGGGGCTGGATCCGCTGCGCGTGCTGGCCGCGGGCCTCGACGCATGAGCGCGGGCCGGCTGTTCCTGGTTCCGAACACGCTGGACCTCGGCTCCTTCGGCGACAACCCGCCCGCGCTGGGCGACACGCTGCCGCACGCGGCCATCGCCACCGCGGCGCGGCTCGAGCACTGGGTGGTGGAGAACGCCAAGAGCGCGCGCGCCTTCCTCAAGCGCGTGGACGTCGTCTCGCCGCTGGCCAGGCCGCTGCAATCCCTGCAGCTCACCGAGCTGCCGCGCCCGCCCAAGGGCGGCAGGCAGCCGGCACCGGTCCCCGACCTCAGACCGCTGCTCGCCCCCGCGCTGGCCGGCGCCGACGTCGGCCTGCTGTCGGAGGCCGGGCTGCCCGGCGTGGCCGACCCCGGGGCCGCCCTGGTGCTGGCGGCGCACCAGGCCGGCATTGCCGTCGTGCCCTTGTCCGGCCCCAGTTCGCTGACCCTGGCGCTGGCGGCCAGCGGGCTCAACGGGCAGAGCTTCGCCTTCGTCGGCTACCTGCCGCAGGAGGCGACGGAACGCGCCCAGCGCCTGCGCGAGCTGGAGCAGCATTCGCGCAAGTGGCGCCAGACCCAGCTGGCCATCGAGACGCCCTACCGCAACGCCGCTCTGCTGGCCGCACTGGTGGAGCACCTGCATGCCGACACCTGGCTGTCGGTGAGCTGCGGCCTGACCCTTGCGGGCGGCCACACGCGAACCGAACGCGTTGTGCAATGGCGCAAGCGCCCGGCCGCGCTGCCGTCGGACGTCCCCGCCGTCTTCGCCTGGCTCGCCGCCTGACGCCGCAGGCACCCCGCGTCGCACGCCTCTTCCCGCCATTGGTCACAATGACCGGCCCATGACACCCGCACCGCATCCCCCCCATCCGGCGCACCCGGCCCATCCGGCAGCGCATCCGGCCAAGAAGGTCCACCTCGCGCCCAGCCACCCCGGCCCGGTCGCGGCCATGCTGGCCTATGCCGGCACGCTGCCCTTCATCCTCGGCGCGGCGCTGGTGTGGATCGTCAACGCACGCGCCCACGAGCACGCGATGCAGCTGCTCGCGCTGTACGCGGCCTCGGTGGTCTCCTTCCTCGGCGGCATCCACTGGGGGCTGGCGATGCGCGCCGACAGCGGGGAGTCCAATGCAGACCGCCGCCTGTCCTGGGGCGTCGCGCCGGCCATCGTGGCCTGGATCGCCGCGCTGATGCCGCCCTATGCCGGGCTGGTGGTGCAAGGCGGCATGCTGATCGCCTGCTACCTGGTGGACCGGCGCGCCTATCCGCAATGGGGTGCGGCCGCCTGGCTGGTGCTGCGCTTCCGCCTGACCGCCGTAGCCGCGCTGTGCTGCTTCCTGGGCGCCGCCGGCGCCTGAGGACCGATCAACAAGAAGACGCCTACGCATGACCGCCTACCGCATCGAGATCGACGACAGCCACGCCCACCTGTTCCGCGTCACGGTCACCGTGCCGCAGCCTGATGCGCAGCAGGTGCTGAGCCTGCCCGTCTGGATTCCCGGCAGCTACCTGGTGCGCGAGTTCGCGCGGCATCTCTCGCAGCTCGAGGCCCGCCAGGGCGGACGCACGGTGCCGCTGGCCCAGACCGACAAGGCCACCTGGGTGGCCAGCTGCAAGGGCCGCGCGGCGCTGGTGGTGAGCTATCGCGTCTACGCCTTCGACACCTCCGTGCGCGCCGCTTTCCTCGACACGCAGCGCGGCTTCTTCAACGGCACCGGCGTCTTCCTGCGCGTGCACGGGCGCGAGTCGCAGCCGCAGCGCGTGCGCATCGCCGGCCTGCCGGCCGCGTGGTCGGTCGCCACCGCGCTGCCCGCGGTGAAGGTCAACGCTCGCGGCGCCGGCGACTACGAGGCCGCCGACTACGACGAGCTGGTCGACCACCCCGTGGAGCTGGGCATGTTCTGGCGCGGGACCTTCCGCGCCTGCGGCGTGCCGCATGAGTTCGTCGTGGCCGGCGCCCTGCCCGGCTTCGACGGCACGCGGCTGCTGGAGGACACGAAGAAGATCTGCGAGGCGCAGATCCGCATGTGGCACGGCCGCGGCAAGCCGCCGTTCAAGCGCTACGTCTTCCTGCTCAACGCCGTGGAGGACAGCTACGGCGGCCTGGAGCACCGCGCCAGCACGGCGCTGATCAGCTCACGCAAGGACCTGCCGCGCACCAGCCAGAAAAGCCTCACCGACGGCTACGTCACGCTGCTGGGCCTGATCAGCCACGAGTACTTCCACACCTGGAACGTCAAACGCCTGAAGCCACGCGAGTTCAGCCCCTACGATTACACGCAGGAGAACTACACGCAGATGCTGTGGTTCTTCGAGGGCTTCACGTCCTACTACGACGACCTGGTGCTGCGCCGCTGCGGCCTGGTCGACGACGCGCGCTACCTGCAGTTGCTGGGCAAGACGATCACGCAGGTGCTGGGCACGCCCGGGCGCAAGGTGCAGACCCTGGCCCAGGCCAGCTTCGACGCCTGGATCAAGTACTACCGCCCCGACGAGAACACCGCCAACGCCACCGTCAGCTACTACACCAAGGGCGCGCTGGTCGCCCTGGCCCTGGACCTGACCCTGCGCGGCTCGGCAGGCCGCGGCACGCTGGACGGCGTGATGCAGCGCCTGTGGGCGCTGGAGCGCCCGATCACCGAGGCCGACGTCCGCGCCGCCGCCGCGGCCGAGGCCGGCCGCAGCCTGGACCGCGAGTTCAACGCCTGGGTGCACGGCACCACCGACCTGCCGCTGGCCGACCTGCTGGCCGGCTTCGGCGTCAACTGGCTGGCTGGCAAGCCCACGGCCGCGCAGTCCCTGGGGCTGCGCCTGGCCGAACGCGACGGCAGCCTGAAGGTGCAGGCCGTGATGCGCGACAGCGCGGCCGAAGCCGCCGGCTTCGCGGCCGGCGACGAATGGCTGGCCTTGGACAACTGGCGACTGCGCAAGACCGACGACCTGCCGCTGTTGCGCGACCCCGCGCGAGCACAGGTCGCCCTGGTCGCGCGCGACCAGCGCCTGCTGAGCCTGAAGCTGGCGCCGCAGAAGGCCGGCGCCGCCGGTGCGGTGGGCCTGAGCCTGGACACGCGTGCCGACGGCCAGGCGCGCCAGCGACGTGAACGCTGGTTCGAGCCGGCACGATGAGGCCCCATTGAGGCGATCGGCCGTCCGCCTCCTTGCGCTGGTTGCGGCCGTCGCGGCAGTCCACCTGCTGCTGACGGACGCCGTACTCGGCCACCTGCAAGGGCTCGAACGCGGCCAGCGCGAGCCCGAGCGCCTGAGCGCGCAGTACGTGGCCGAGGTGCGGCTGAGCAAGCCGCGTGCGGCACCTCCTCCTCCGCCACCGCCACCACCAGCGCCGCAACATGCACGCAAGGCCGCGCCGCCCCAACCGGCGGCGTCGCAGCCCGAACCCGTGCCCTCGGCGCCCGAGCCTCAAGCGCCGGCCTCCGCCGTCGAGCAGGCGGACGCCGCATCGCAGGCAGCGAGCGAGACGCTGGCTGCGTCGGCGCCCGCATCGGCATCGGCCGCATCGCAGGCCGTGGCTGCGGCCAGCGAACCGGCGCAGCCCGCCGCGGTCGAGGCCTCCGCGCCTGAGGTCGCCGCCGCATCGGCCGCATCGCAACCGGCGGCCGACACCGACCGCCCCTTCGGCTTCGACTGGCCCCAGGCCACGCGCATCCGCTACCGGCTCAAGGGCAACTACCGCGGCGAGGTGCATGGCAAGGCCGAGGTCGAATGGCTGCGCCAGGGCCTGCACTACCAGGTGCACGTGGACCTGGACGTCGCGCTGGTGTTCAGCCGGCGCGTCAGCAGCGACGGGCAGATCACCGCCTCCGGCCTGGCGCCGCGCCACTTCGTCGAGGAGGTCAAGGCGACGATGTTCAGCCTGCGCAAGCAGCGCATCGAGTTCGGCGACGAGGAGGTGACGCTGGCCAACGGCACCCGCGTGCCCACGCGCGCGGGCCTGCAGGACGAGGCCAGCCAGTTCGTGCAGCTGACCTACGAATTCATCCGCCACCCCGAGCGCCTGCAGGCCGGCCAGACCGTGACGCTGCCGCTGGTGCGCGTGCGCTCGAAGAAGCTCGAGCCCTTCGTCTACGACGTGATGCCGGCCGAGGAGATCCAGACGCCGATGGGCCCGGTGCAGGCTTTCCGGCTGGCGCCGCGGCCCGACCCCTCGCGCAACAGCGAATGGATCCTCGAGCTGTGGTTCTCACCCCAGCTGGAGTACCTGCCGGTGCGACTGCGCATGAGCAATGCGGACCCGGCGAAGAACATCTACGCCGACCTGGTGATCGAGCGCCTGCCCGAACGCGCCCAGGCCGCGGCGAGCGCCGGCTCGCAGGGCACGCCGGCGGCGCGCTGATCAGGACTTCTTGGTCACCGCCAGCCGCTTTTCCAGAGCGGCTGCGTCCAGCATGCCGGGCACGACGGAGTTGTCCTCGAACACGATGGCGGGCGTGCCGCGCACGCGGTGCTTCTGTGCCAGCTGCATGTTGCGGTCCTGCGGGGTCTCGCACTGGCCGATGGCGCGCTTGGGCGGCTGGCCGTTGAGCATCCAGTCCTGCCAGGCGGCGGTGGTGTCCTTCGCGCACCAGATGTCCCGCAGCTTCTGCGGCGAGTCCCCGCCGAGGATGGGAATCATGAAGGTGTAGACCGTCACGTCCTTGACCTGCTGCAGCTCGCGCTCGAAGCGCTTGCAGTAGCCGCAGTTGGGATCGGCGAAGACGGCGATGCGGCGCTTGCCGGTGCCGCTCTTCCAGACCACGGCGTCCTTCAGCGGCAGCTTGGAGAAATCGACATTGGCGAGCTTGGCCTGGCGCTCCTCGGTCAGGTTGCGCGGCGCGGCGTCGGCCTGCAGCTTGAGTATCTGGCCGTTGATGACGTGCTCGGCGTTGGCATCGGTGTAGACGATGTCGCCGCCGACCACGACTTCGTAGATGCCCGGGATGGGCGTCTCGGCGACCGATTCGATCTTCGGCAGCTTGGCGATGCGCTGGGGCAGGTTCTTGCGGATTTCTTCCTCGCCGGCATGCGCGGCGGCGGCGACGCAGGCGAGCGCCAGGGCAAGGGTACGGATGGCGGGATGCATGAGCGGGTCTCCTGGTGGGGGCCGAGTTCGTATCGGGACGGGTGCAAAGAGGAGGAAACGAGCCGGGTCGGGTCTCGGCGTGTCAGCGCAGGTCTCTGGCCTGGTCGATCAGCCAGCGCTTGAGCGGGGGCAGTCCGTCCAGCAGAGTCATGCCGCGGTTGCGCAGTTCCCTGAGCACGGGCATGTCCCCCCTGAAAAGCTGCCACAGCGTGTCCGTGGTCACGGCCATTGCGGCCGTGGCCGCGGCGCGGCGTCGTTCGTAGCGGCGCAGCAGGCGTTCGTCGCCGAGGCTGCGCCAGGGTTCGTCGCGGCGGGCGGCCAGCAGCACCTCGGCCAGGGTCTGCACGTCGGCCAGGCCCAGGTTCAGGCCGTGGCCGGCCAGCGGATGCACCTGGTGGGCCGCGTCCCCGGCCAGCACCCAGCCGGCGCCGCACCAGTGCCGCGCACGGCCCAGGGCCAGTGGCCAGGAGGCGCGCTGGCCGGCCAGTCGCAGTTGCCCGGCCGCGGGGCCGGCTGCGGCGTTGAGTTCCCGCTCGAAGGCGGCATCGTCCAGGGCCATCAGGCGCTGCGCCTCGGCCTCGGGCACCGACCACACCAGGCCGTAGCTCGCATCCGGCTGCGGGCGGTGGAAGGGCAGCAGGGCCAGGATGTCGGGCGAGCGGAACCATTGCCAGGCCGTGCCCTGGTGCGGACGGTCCGCCACGAGGCGCGTGGCGATGCCGCTGTGGCCGTAGGGCGTGCGCACATGGCCGGCATCCAGGGCGGCTCGCGTGCTGGAGTGCGCGCCCTCGCAGACCGCGACCAGCTGGGCCGCGGGCTCGCTGGCCGCACCGGCCAGGCGCTCGACCCCGCCGGCATAACGCAGCGCCTGGGCCAGGCCGGACTCCAGCGCGGCGGCGTCGACGATCCAGGCGATCTCGGACTCGCATTGCTGCCAGGCGGAGAAATCCAGTTGCCCGCCGGCATCGCCATGCACGCGCATGCGGTTGACGCGGCAGGCGGCATCGCCCGGCAGCGCATCCCATACGCGCAGCTGCTGCAGCAGGGCAACGGCGCGTGCGTTCAGCGCATAGGTGCGCAGGTCCTCGCCACCGGCCGCGCGCAGGGGCGCGGCATCGACCAGGGCCACACGCAGGCCGCCGGCCGAGAGGGCCAGCGCAAGCGTGCTGCCGACGGCTCCGGCGCCGCGCACGCAGACGTCGAAGCTGCCCGCCGACGCGGGACGTGAGGTGTGACGGGATGTGCTGCTCATGGCCCGCGGATTCTAGGAGCCGCATCGCTGCCGACCGGGCTGCACGCACGGCCTTGCGGAGGGTGCCCGGAAGAGGGGCATCTGCGGCCGCACAATGCTCGCCCCGCCGCCAACAGGAAGGTCAGCACCCCATGACGACGACAGCCGCCGCCCCCGCCCAGCGCTCCACCCTCGGCACCTGGTTGCGACGGCTGGGCTGGGTCCTGCTGGGACTGTTGGTGATCCTGGTCGCGCTCGGTGCCTTCGTCTGGTCCCAGTTCGACGCGCAGCGCGTGCAGGGCCTGGTGGTGGACTGGGTGCGGCAGCATCACCAGCGTGAGTTGCGGCTGGATGCGCCGCTGGAGCTGGGCGTCTTTCCGCGGCTGCAGGTGCGCGTGCAGCGCGCCACCCTGTCCGAGCATGCGAGCAAGGACACCTTCGCCACGGTGCAGGACGCCACGCTTTCGGTGGAGGTGATGCCGCTGCTGGACGGCCGCATGGTGGTCGACCGCATCGCGGCCAAGGGCGTGCACCTGGCGCTCAAGCGCGACGCCCAGGGCCGCATGAACATCGACGACCTGCTGCAGCAGCCCGACGAGCCCGCCGAGACCCCCGACGCCAAGAAGGGCAAGCCGCTGCGCTTCGAGGCCAGCGGCCTGGACCTGGAGGACGTCGTCCTGCGCGTGGACGACCGCCAGGGCAAGCTGGCCGGCGAGCTGAAGCTGGAGCGCCTGAAGACCGGCCGCCTGAGCGACGGCGCGACCACGCCCGTGCAGGTCGCGCTGGTCGCCGACCTGAGCGAGCCGCGCGCCCGGCTCGGCGCCTCCGGCTCGGCCCAGGCCCGCTTCAGCCGCGACACCGGCGCCTGGGCCATCGAGGACTTCAAGCTCAACCTGCAAGGCGACCTGCCCCAGGCCCAGGGCCTGAAGGCCGAGGCCAGCGGCAAGTCCGCCGCCTTCGACAGCGCGTCGCGGCAGATCGACCTGAAGGCGCTGAAGCTGCTGCTGTCGGGCAAGACCGCCGCGGTGGCCCTGGCCGACAGCCGCATCGAGCTCGACGCCGCCAGCGCCGCGGCCGACTTCAGCCACGGCAGCGCGCAGAACCTGCGCCTGGACCTGGCCGGCAGCCAGGGCGGCCAGCCTTTCAAGCTGAAAGGCGGCTGGGCCAGCCTGGAAGCCTCGCGCCCGCTGCCCCCGGCGCCGGAAGCCCCCGGGATGATGGCCAAGCCCGCGCCCGCGGCGAAAGGCGTGGCCGACGGCGGCCTGGGCAACTGGAGCGTGAAGGCCGCGCCCACCGCGCTCGAGTTCTCCTGGGGCACGGCCGGCGCCACGCAGGCCAGCGGCCGCTTCACCGCCGGGGCCGCGGAAGGCCGCATGGGCGACCTGCGCATCCGCGACCTCAAGCTCGAGGCACAGGGCCGGGCCGCGGCACAGGCCTTCAACGCCACGCTGACGGGCCAGGCGCGCGTCGACGGCCAGCGGCCCAACGTCCAGCTCGACGGCCTGCAGCTGCAGGCCACGCTGCAGGCGCCGTCGCAGCCCGAGCTGAAGGTGCAGGCCACCGGCAGCGCCGCCTACGACGGCGGCGAGGCCGCGCACGCGGTGTGGAAGCTCGACGGCCAGGCCAACGGGCAGAAGCTGTCCACCGACGGCCAGCTGCGCCTGGCCGCCTCGGGGCCCGACGCGACGGTCAACGCGCGCATGGACGCGCTGGACCTGGACCGCTTCATGCCGCCACCCGCGGCGCCGGCCAGGGAAGCCGCCCCTGCTGCCTCGGCACCGGCCGGCGACGGGCGCATCGACCTGTCGGCGCTGAACACCAAGGCGCGTGCCCGCGTCTCGCTGCAGGCCGGCTCGCTGAAGTTCCGACAGCACCAGCTGTCGCAGGTGAAGCTGGTGGCGGCGTTGACGCCCGGCGTGCTGCGCCTGGAGAGCCTGGACGCCCAGGGCTATGGCGGGCGGCTGCAGGCCAGCGGCTCGGCCGCGGCGCAGGGGCCGGCCTTCACGGTGAAGGCCTCGGGCCAGGGCCTGAACGTGCTGACGCTGCTGAAGACCTTCACCGGCAAGGACACGCTGGAAGGCACCGGCAACCTCAGCGTGGACGTGCGCACCGCGGGCGCCAACACCGACGCGCTGCGCCTGCATCTCGACGGCACCGCGCGCGCCGAGCTGCGCGACGGTGCGGTGCGCGGCTTCAACCTGGCCAAGATGCTGCGCCAGGCCAAGTCCGCGCTGAACATGAAGTCCGACGAGAGCCAGCAGGCCTCGTCCAGCGAGAAGACCGACTTCTCCGAGCTGTCGGCCAGCTTCGCCATCAAGGACGGCATCGCCCACAACGAGGACCTGCAGGCCAAGAGCCCCTTCCTGCGCGTCACCGGCGCCGGTGACATCGACATCGGCCGCGCGACGCTGAACTACGAGGTCAAGCCCACCGTGACCGCCGACTCCACCGGCCAGGGCGGCGCCGATCTCGCCCAGCTCAAGGGCCTGACCGTGCCGGTCAGGCTCAGCGGCCCGCTGACGGCGATGCAGTGGAAGGTGAAATGGTCCGAGGTCGCCGCCAGCGCCATCACCGCCAAGACGCGCGGCAAGCTCGAAGAGCAGCTGAAGAACAAGCTGGGCATCGGCGAGAGCAAGCCACCCGCCGATAGCGCATCCGGCGCCCAGCCGAACAAGAAAAAAAGCACCGAAGACAAGCTCAAGAAGGCGCTCAAGGGACTCTTCTGACCATCCGAAAAGCGGGGAGAGCGCGGCAAAAGCACGAAATTCCCGTGCTTCTGTTGCGTGAAGCCGACAGCATTTTCATTTTTTCCGATTTGCTGCCGGGCCTTCAGGCGCCCCCAAAAAGATGGTCGGTTACGAGATGAAAACCTGCTTCAAGACCCTGCTCTAAGGTCTTGTCAGCAAAAGGTTTCGGGGGTTCGGATTACTTGCGTCCGGCGGACGTCCTGCCATCATCGCCGCCAGATCCACATCGGGTTCGCCCCCCCAGCCGTATGGGCCTGCTTGCCGCTTCGCATCCGCGCGCGACCAAGATCCCCGCCTCGTCCATCGAGGCCGGAGGGGAACGGGTTCTCTCCCTGATCGAGCGGCGCACCGCGCTGCTGATCCTGGGCTTCGCCGCCGTCGCCTTCGTCGCAGTCTGGCTGGTCGAGAGCGCGATGGGCGCCCTCGAACCCCACGACCGCTGGGCCGAGCCCATGCTCGCCGCCGTGATGGGCGGCCTCTTCCTGCTGCTGTGGCGCAGCCCCGCGCGGCTGCTGCTGGCCCAGCGCGCGGCCGTCGGCGCCGTCGTCGGCTACTTCGTGATCAACGCGGCGTCGATGCTGCTGTCGTCCAAGCCCTTCAATCCCTTCTGGGTCGCCGGGCTGCTGCTGTGGATGCCCACGCTCTTCCTGATGCTCTTCGCCACCTGGAGCGCGCGCTGGGCCGTCATCCTGTCGCTGGGGCTGTTCTGCGTCGTCGCATCGCCCGTGCTCTTCGCGGGCTCCGCCGGCATCGACGCCACCGACCGCGCGGAACTGTGGGCCTTGCTGTTCAACGGCGTGGTCGCGCAGGCGCTCTTCCTGTTCGGGCTGGCGAGCCTGTCGCGGCTGCACCGCGGACTCAACGAGCTGGTGGATGCCGCCGATGCCGCCGAGTCGCAGGACGCGCGCCAGGCCGTCGAGACCTGGGTCGAGCAGCGCACCGCGGAGCTGGCCCGCGCCAAGGATTCCGCCGAGGCCGCCTCGCGCGCCAAGAGCCGCTTCCTGGCCGTGATGAGCCACGAGCTGCGCACGCCGTTGCATGCGGTGCTGGCCTCGGCCGAGCTGCTGCGCGACCGCCGACTGGCCGCGCCGGTGGACGGCGAGGCCGCACGCGACCAGGCCCTGATCGAGACCATCCGCCGCAGCGGCAGCCACCTGCTGACGCTGATCGACGAGGTGCTGGAGCTGTCGCGCATCGAGGCCGGCAAGCTGGAGATGGTGACCCAGCCCTTCGAGCTGCGCGACGTGGCCGAGCAGGCGCTGCAGGCCGTGCGCCAGCAGGCCTACGACAAGGGGCTGAAGCTGTCCTGCCAGCTGGCCCAGCCGCTGGCCGGCACGCGCCGCGGCGACGCGCTGCGCGTCACGCAGGTGCTGATCAACCTGCTGGCCAATGCGGTGAAATTCACCGAACGCGGCGAGGTGGAGCTGCGCGTGGAGGGCACCGACGACTCCAGCGTGCGCTTCATCGTGCGCGACACCGGGCCGGGCCTGAGCCCCGAGCAGCAGTCACGCGTGTTCGACGCCTTCCACCAGGTCGACAGCCGCAGCACGCGGCAGCACGGGGGCGCCGGCCTGGGGCTGACCATCACGCGCGAGCTGGTGCACCTGATGAGCGGCCAGCTCTCGCTCAAGAGCGAGGTCGGCGTGGGCACGGAGATCGCCGTCACGCTGCCCCTGGCCGCCCTGCTGGGCGTGACCCAGATGCCCGCGCCGGTGGCGCGCACCACGCCGCTGCCGCTGCGCCTGGAAGGCGTGCGCGTGCTGGTGGTGGAGGACGACCCGGTCAACAGCATGCTGGCCATCGAGATGCTGGCCAGCGCAGGCGCCACGGTGGAGGCCGTCGAGTCCGGCCCCGGCGCGCTGGCCTGGCTGCGCGAGTACAGCGCCGACGTGGTGCTGATGGACTGGCGCATGCCCGGCATGGACGGCCTGGAAGTCACGCGCCGCATGCGCCAGGGCCAGGCCGGCACGGCCGCGCTGTCGGTGCCGGTCATCGGCCTGACGGCCAACGCCTTCGCCGAGGACCGCGAGGCCTGCCTGGCCGCGGGCATGAACCATGTGCTGACCAAGCCCATCGACCGCCAGCGCCTGGTGCAGGACGTGCGGCGCATGGCCACCAAGCCGGGGCACGAGCACGAGCACGCGGCGCAGCCTCTGCCCCCCGGCCCGGGAATCGCGGCGAACATCTGAAGCCGCGGTGGACGGCGGGCGGGGCGAATAAAATCCGCGCCTTCGCCTCCCGTCCCACCCTTCCCCTGCGAGCCCCGCCATGAGCCTCAAATGCGGCATCGTCGGCCTGCCCAACGTCGGCAAGTCCACCCTGTTCAATGCCCTGACCAAGGCCGGCATCGCTGCCGAGAACTACCCGTTCTGCACGATCGAGCCCAACGTGGGCATCGTCGAGCTGCCCGACCCGCGCCTCGCGCAGCTGTCGGCCATCGTCAAGCCCGAGCGCATCGTCCCGGCCATCGTCGAGTTCGTCGACATCGCGGGCCTGGTGGCCGGCGCGTCCAAGGGTGAAGGCCTGGGCAACCAGTTCCTGGCCCACATCCGCGAGACCGACGCCATCGTCAACGTCGTGCGCTGCTTCGACGACGAGAACGTGATCCACGTCGCCGGCAAGGTGGACCCGATCTCCGACATAGAGGTGATCCAGACCGAGCTGTGCCTGGCCGACCTGGGCACGGTGGAAAAGACGCTGCAGCGCTCGCTGAAGGCCGCGCGCTCGGGCAACGACAAGGAAGCCGCCAAGCTGGTGGACGTGCTGCAGAAGTGCCAGGCCGCGCTGAACGAGGCGAAGCCCGTGCGCGGCATCCCCTTCAGCAAGGAGGAGCTGGTCATCCTCAAGCCGCTGTGCCTGATCACCGCCAAGCCGGCGATGTTCGTCGGCAACGTCGACGAGGGCGGCTTCGAGAACAACCCGTACCTGGACAAGCTGCGCGCCTACGCCGAGGGCCAGAAGGCACCCGTGGTCGCCATCTGCGCCAAGACCGAGGCAGAGCTCGCCGAGATGTCCGACGAGGACCGGCTGCTCTTCCTGCAGGAAATGGGGCAGAGCGAGCCCGGCCTCAACCGCCTGATCCGCGCCGCCTTCACCTTGCTGGGCCTGCAGACCTACTTCACCGCCGGCGTGAAGGAAGTGCGCGCCTGGACCATCCACATCGGCGACACCGCGCCGCAGGCCGCGGGCGTCATCCACACCGACTTCGAGCGCGGATTCATCCGTGCCCAGACCATCGCCTTCGACGACTACATCACGTTCAAGGGCGAACAGGGCGCGAAGGACGCCGGGAAGATGCGCGCCGAGGGCAAGGAGTACGTGGTCAAGGACGGCGACGTGCTGAATTTCCTGTTCAACGTCTGAGCTGCCCGACGCGCCGCGCCGATGTGAAATTGGCGCAGCGCACCACCGCGCCGCACGGCTGCCCTGCACGGCTTTCCGTGCGAAGTGGCAGCCGTTTTCACTTCAACTCCCGCCCCAGCCCCACCGAAAACCGCCGCTGGGCCTGCACGTCGCTCGGCCCCAAGAACGCATGAAAGCGGGGCTCGAATGGGTATGCCGGTTCGTTTGCTGGGACACCAGCGCGTGTGGACGTTCGTC
>SCTQ01000118.1 GCA_004322345.1 Aquabacterium sp.
GTCGGCACGGAAGTTGGCGATGAACTGGCCGTTGATCTCGGCCTTCACCTCGATCATGCTGGCCGTGCCGCCGCGGCTGACGACGACTTCGTTGAGCGCGAAGCCCTCGTAGAAGGCATCGCCATCGCGCACCACGGTGCCGGCCAGCATCGCGCGGGACTCCTCCTCGTAGTCGCCGGCGATGATGGGCGCGAGCGACTCGCGCCATTCGCGCAGCAGCACGTCGGTCATGAAGCCCAGGCGCCCCAGGTTGATGCCCACCAGCGGGATGTTGTAGCGCGACAGCTCGCGTGCGATCGCCAGCATGGTGCCGTCGCCGCCGACGACCACCGCGAGGTCGCAGACGCGGCCCAGCTCCTCGGTGTTCAGCGCGGCGTAGTCGGTGATGCCGGTGTTGAGCGCGGTGTCGCGTTCGATCGAGACCTCGAGCCCGGCGCGGACGAGGAAGTGCGCGATCTCCTCCAGCTGGGCCCGGATGCCCCGGGCCTGGTACTTGCCTACGAGCGCGGCATGGCGGAAGCGGCAGACGGCTGGTCGCATCGGGGCGGTGCCGGTGTCCGGCAGATGAGGGGGCGTATGGGGGCGGGAGTGCGCGGGAATTACACCACAGCGACTGTGACGCACCATGGTGGATCGCCCCGGCGCGAGCCCGCCCTACAATCTTTTTCCATGCTGGATGACCGCGCCAAATCGCTGCTGAAGACCCTGGTCGAGCGCTACATCGCCGACGGGCAGCCCGTGGGCTCGCGCACGCTGTCGCGCGCCAGCGGCCTGGAGCTGTCGCCGGCGACCATCCGCAACGTGATGGCAGACCTGGAGGAGATGGGCCTGATCGTCAGCCCGCACACCTCGGCCGGGCGCGTGCCCACGCCGCGCGGCTACCGGCTCTTCGTCGACACCATGCTGACCTCGCGTTCGGTCACCGACCAGGACGTGGCCCTGGCCAGCGGCGCGCGCGAGCAGCTGCAGCCCGACCAGCCGCAGCGCGTCATCGCCAACGCGGCCCACCTGCTGTCCAACCTGTCGCAGTTCGTCGGCGTGGTGACCTCGCCGCGCAAGGCCAGCGTCTTCCGCCACATCGAGTTCCTGCGCCTGTCCGAGCGCCGCATCCTGCTGATCATGGTCGCCCCCGACGGCGACGTTCAGAACCGCGTGATCATCACCGCGCAGGACTACAACCAGCAGCAACTGGTCGAGGCCAGCAACTACCTGAACACGCATTACGCGGGTCTGGCGATCGACTCGGTGCGCGAGCGCCTCAAGGGCGAGATCGACCAGCTGCGCGGCGAGATCGCCGCCTTGATGCAGCAGGCCGTGCAGGTCGGCGGCGAGGCACTGGAAAGCGAGACCCAGGAGCAGGTGGTCATCTCCGGCGAACGCAACCTGCTGACGGTGGAGGATTTCTCCAACGACCTCGGCTCGCTGCGCCGCCTGTTCGACCTCTTCGAGCAGAAGACCCAGCTGATGCGCCTGCTGGACGTCTCCAGCCGCGCCGAAGGCGTGCGCATCTACATCGGCGGCGAGAGCCAGGTGGTGCCCTACGAGGAGCTGTCCGTCGTCAGCGCGCCCTACATCGTCGACGGCCAGGTGGTGGGCACGCTGGGCGTCATCGGCCCCACGCGCATGGCCTACGACCGCATGATCGAGATCGTCGACATCACCTCGCGGCTGGTGTCGAACGCACTGTCGGTGAAGTAGGAGCCGAGCCTGCGGCGCACCTAGAATGCGCGCCTTCCCCCCCGGGGGCCGTTAGCTCAGTTGGTTAGAGCAGAGGACTCATAATCCTTTGGTCGCTGGTTCAAGTCCAGCACGGCCTACCAATCCTCCGCGTCGATCTGCGCTCCCTTCCTCAGGGATTCGCCAGCAGGTCGATCACCAGCTGGAACACCTGCCGCCTCGCCCGGTCCGTGTCGAAGGCCACTCCCATCCGCAGCACCACCAGCCTGCGGCTAGGCACGATCACCATCAGCTGCTCCTGCACGCCCGCGAAGAACACCATGTCCGCCGGCAGCTGCGCCCGCAGGTCCTCAGGGATGTGGTGCGTGGGCTGGCGCCAGATGGTGCCGCCGTACTCGTCGCTGGCCGGCGAGGGCGCCTTCATGAAGGCGACGTAGCCGGGGTCGAGGATGGCCTTGCCCTGCCACTGGCCGTCGTTGGCCACCAGCTGGCCCAGGCGCAGCCAGTCGACCGGGCGCAGCATGCCGCGGGCGCCGCCCACGGGCGTGCCGGCTGCATCGGGTTCGATCACGCCGCCGCGTATGCCCAGCGGGGCGAAGAGCCGGGTCTGGTAGTAGTTGTAGATCGACTGGTGCGTGCCGCCGGCCAGGCGCTTGAGGCCGCACATCGCCAGGTTGGCGAAGCCGGTCGAGTAGTTGAAGACCGTGCCCGGCGTGGACTCCAGCGGGCGGGCGGCGGCCCAGGCGCATTGGTCGGGCTCGGAGAACAGCATCTGCGTGGTGTCGGTCGCGGTGGCGCTGTAGTCGCCTTCGTTCCAGCGGATGCCGGGAGCCATGTTCAGCAGCTGGCGCCAGGTGATGCCGGCCTTGTCGGTGCCGGTCCAGCCGGCCAGGCCCACGGGCTGGTCCAGCTTCAGCCTGCCTTCGCGCTCCATCACGCCGGCAATCAGCGAAGTCAGCGTCTTGGTCATCGACCAGCCCAGCTGCGGCTGATTGCGCTGGTAGCGGCTGGCGTAGCGCTCGTAGACCAGCCTGCCGTCCTGGGCGACGAGCAGGGCGTTGGAGTTGGTGCGCTTGAGAGGGTCGCTGCCGGCTTCGGAGAAGACCTGTGCGGCACCGGCTTCCAGCGCGGCCCGGCGGGCCGCGCTCAGCAGGCCGGGCTGGGCGGCGCCTTCGCCCAGCGGCCAGGCGCGGCCGTCCGCGGCAGGCGAGGTCGCGGGCTGGAAGTACTGCGCGCGCAGCCACCACTCGGAGACGTCCGGGGTCAGCAGGGTGCAGCCCAGGCCCGGGCGGTGGACGGCGCTGCGCGGTGCCAGCAGCAGGGCGCTCACCGAGGCCTTGGTGCTGGTGCGCGACACCGTCCACAACCAGGGCAGGGGCTGGACCTTGGGCGCGGTGTAGGTCTCCTTGACGTGGTTGAAGTCGTCGCCCGCGGCCAGGGAGCGCGAGCAGAGGTCCCAGGCGGCGTAGCCGGTGCCCGCGGGCATGGCCGCGATGAGCGACAGCAGGTCCAGCTCCTGGGCCTGGGAGGATGGCGCCAGCGCAGCGGCGCAGGCGAGCAGGGTGGCGGGCATGAGGCGTGCAGACATGGAGGCTCCTGTTTGGCAAGGCCGGGACCGTATCCCCGCGTGCCGCGCGGCCGCTATCAAAAAGGCGCAAAGCTGCTTCAGGGTTAGCGCCGCAAGGAGGCTGCGGGCGCTGTTGGATGATCGACAGGCCCATGAACGCTGCTGCCTTCCCCCGCCGATCTGTGCCGCCGACCAGGCGGCCGCAACTGCGCCTGGCCGCCGACGTCGATGCCATGTCCGCGTTGCAGCCGGACTGGGCGCTGCAATACGACCAGCTCGCGCGCGGCAGTTTCTTCGGCTCGGTGCAGCAGGCGCGCCTGCCGCAGTTGCACCTGGCCGCAGAGACGCTGAGCAAGGCCGCGCGCCAGCGCGGGCGCACGCAGCCGGGTGCCATCGGCTTCGCGCTCGGCCTGTCGGCGTGCGGGCCCAGCTTCTTCCATGGGCAGCGCCTGGGCAGCGGCTTCCTGATGATCGGCCGCGGCGACGAGCTGGACCTGACGACGCCCGATGACTTCCAGCTGATCGGCATGCTGGTCGAAGAGCCGCTGCTGGCCGACATCTGGCCGCGGCTCTACCAGCTGGCCCGTCCTGCCTGGCTGGGGCAGCGGCTGGTGCTGCCCTTGCCGCGTGAGGCCGCATCGCTGCTGCGTGCGCGGCACCTGGGCGTGCTGGAGGGCGCGGTGCCGGACACCGACGGCCGCGCCGCGACCTGCCTGCGCGACGCGATCCTGCTCGAGTGGTTGCGCGTCCTGCCCACGCACGCCGAGGTCCCGGACCTGTCGGCCATCGACGCCCGGCGCCGCCTCGTCGACCGCGCCTGCGACTTCGTGCTGGCCGCCGGGGACGAACCGCCTACGATGCTCGCAGTCTGCCGCGCCGTCGGCGCCAGTCCGCGCAAGCTGGAGTACTGCTTCCGCAGCGTGCTGGGCACCAGCCCCTCACGCTACCTGCGCACGATGCGCCTGAATGCGGTGCGGCGGGAACTGCGCCTGTGCGGCGACCCCGCCCGGACCATCCAGGACATCGCCGCGCGCTGGGGCTTCTGGCACATGAGCGCGTTCGCGGCGGCCTACCGGGGTCAGTTCGGCGAGCTGCCTTCACGCACGCGGCAGCAGGCCCTGGCGGCCTGACCCACCGCCTCAGATCGCCGGCACGATGTTCTTCCCCGAGCGCAGCACATAGCGCTTGCCGTCCCACTCGAACACCATCGTCCCCCGCGTCGTGGTCTGCTCGCGCGGCGGCGCGGCGGGCGAGTCGTAGCGGCTGCGCAGGGATTCGCGGTCCTCCGCGCTCAGCTCCAGGAAGGCCGGCTGCTTCAGCGGGCTGGGCGCGGTCTCCAGGGTCTGCTCGATGCGGATGGCCGCCATGCCCTTGCCCGGCTGCGCGGGCAGCAGCTTGAGCGTGGAGGTGGCGGACCAGCAGTCCTGCTCGGCGTCGCAGGCGCCCTGGTTGTCGCTGGCCACCGGCTGGCTGAGGATGGAGCGCGGCGGCTTGCCATCCAGCGGTATCAGCTCGACGCTGTCCATGCTCAGGCCCTGCCAGCTGCCGCCACTGTGGATCAGCACGGCCTTGAGGGCCGGGCTGTCCTCCAGGCCGCGTGCCAGGTCCAGGCTCTCCACCCGGCCGAACTCGCCCGACGAGCCCAGCTCCATCGCGGCGGCGTAGCGCTCGACGACGACCCAGCGCCGGCCTTGCCACCGCAGGTAGGTGAGGTCGACTTCGCCGCCGCTGGCGTGTGAGTTGTCGCGCTCCAGGCCCTCGCCGCTGTCGTGGATCTCCTGCGAGCGCGTGAGCACCGCGGCGCGATCAGGCTCCAGCGGCACGAAGAGGCGCAGCGCGACGGCGCGGCTGTGGCCGTCCTCCGTCAGCAGGAACTCCTCTTCGCCGGAGGTGGCGTCGCGCTCCAGCAGCTCGCCGCCCAGCAGCCGGGACAGCTCGGCGATGGAGATGGCCTGGGGCATGGGCTGCCCACCCGGCGTGCAGGCGCCCAGGAACAGGGCCAGTGCCAGGAGCAGGCCGGCCGGTGCGGGCAGGGGCGTTGTCATGCGAGGTCAGGCGGTCTCTGCCCGCATTGTCGGTGGCGGCGCTCAGCGCAGCGGGCGCTGCCCCGCCGGCGGCGGCGTCCACTGGTAGATCCAGGTCTCGCTCATCGCCTGGCCCTGGTAGCGCAGGAACAGGCGCAGCTCGATGGGCGCGGTGCTGTCGTCCGGCGGCCTGATATCGAACATCGCGCGCCAGCCCTTGATGGCGTGCAGCGGGCGGGCGGAGGTGATCTCCACCGTGCCGCGCGAGGCCGTGATGACGGCCTCCAGCTTCGCGTCGCCGGACAGCAGCGGCAGGTCGCCGCCGGCGAAGTCCACCGCGAAGCGCCAGGAGAAGTAGCTGCGGTCGCGGCCGATCACGCCGCCAATGCCGGTGCGGGTGGCCACCACCTGGGCGGCGCCCGGCAGCGCGGGCGGCTTCGCGCCCCAGTGCAGGCGGTAGGCGAACAGCCGCTCCTCGCCGGCCTTCAGCTTCTGCTCGGGGTTCCAGAAGGCGACGATGTTGTCGTTGGTCTCGTCCTCGGTGGGCAGCTCGACGAGCTGGATCGCGCCCTTGCCCCAGCCGGCCTTGGGCTCCACCCACAGGCTGGGCCGGCGGTCGTAGAAGACGCCGTCGTCCTGGTAGTGGTCGAAGTCGCGGTCGCGCTGCATCAGGCCGAAGCCGCGGGGGTTCTCGTCGGCGTAGGAGCTGAAGCGCAACTGCGCGGGGTTGGTCAGCGGGCGCCAGATCCACTCGCCGCCACCGGTCCACATCGCCAGGCCGTCGGAGTCGTGGACCTCGGGGCGCCAGTCGTTGGCCTTGCGGCGGTCGTTCTCGCCGTACTGGAACATGCTGGTCAGCGGCGCGATGCCCAGGCGCTCCACCGCCTTGCGCGGGTAGAGCGCGGCGTCGACGTCCATCACGAGGTTCTCGCCCGGGCGGATCTCGAAGCGGTAGGCGCCGGCCACGCTGGGCGAGTCCAGCAGTGCGTAGACGGTGAGGGTCGACGACGTGGCCGCGGGCCGCTCGAGCCAGAAGCTCGTGAAGTTGGGGAACTCCTCGGGCCGTTCGGCGCCGCTGTCGATCGCCAGGCCGCGGGCCGACAGGCCGTACTGCGCCTCGCCGCCCACCGCGCGGAAGTAGCTCGCGCCGAGGAAGGCGGCGACGTCGCGCGTCCAGTCGGTGTGATAGTTGAGGCGGAACCCGGCGAAGCCCAGGTCACGGGGCAGGCGCTCGGCATGCACGCCGCTGCGGCTGTGGTCGAACATCTGCGGGTCGTAGGCCAGCTCCTGCGCCTGGCCGTCGACCACCTCGTACATCTGCACGGGCTGGGTGAAGCCGCGGCCGAGGTGGAAGAACTTCAGCTCGAAGCGCCGTCCCTGGCCGTGCCACAGCGCGTGGTCCTTGCGGTACTGGATGGCCTGGTAGTGGTCCCAGCTCAGGTCGGCCAGCTCCTTGGGGAAGTCGCCGGGCGGCGGCTGCATGGGGCGCTGGGCCAGGCTGCGTGCCTGGCCCTTGAGCCGGGCGTAATCGAAGGGCTGGGGCTTGCCCAGCGTCTTCAGCTTCGCGGGGCCGTCGGCGGCCAGCATGGGCAGGTGGATGCCGGCCGCGGCGAGGGCCGCGGCGGCTTGCAGCAGGTTTCGTCTTTGCATGCGGCTGGGCGTTCTGGTTGTTTGCCGAGCATGCTAACGACGCCGGGCGGTGCGCCGCCCGCTCGCGGGCCTGCGGTCCCGGGCATGGGGGAGGGAGGGTGAACTTCCCCGGCCAGGCCGGCTCTGAGGCCGGCCGCTCAGGGGCCCAATACGATCTGGCGCGAGGCGGGGTAAGAGGTGCACATGTACACCGCCCGCCCCAGCACGTTGCCGCTGATCTCGCCGTCGTGCACGCTGAGCTTGCAGGTTCCGCACATGCCCTGGGTGCAGCCGCGCTCCAGGTTCACGCCGTGGTCCAGCGCGGCCTGCAGCAGGGTCTTGCCCTCGTCGGCGGCGGTCATCGTGAAGCAGGCGTCGATGTGCTTGAAGCGCACCTCGGTGCCGGCCACGCTGAAGCCGGTGGACGGCGTCAGGTGGGAGACCGTGAAGCGCTCGGTATGGATGCGCAGCGGATCCACGCCCAGCGACTGCAGGGCCTGGATCATCCCGTGCATGAAGCCCTCGGGCCCGCAGAGGTAGACCTCGCGCCGGGCCAGGTCGGGGCACAGGCGGCGCAATTGCTCCGCGTCCAGGCGCGATGCGGGCAGGCCCTGAGGCGAGCCGGAGCTGAACAGCGTGTCCACCTTGACGCCTGCCTGCTTCCAGGCGGCCAGGTCGTCCTTGAAGATCAGGTCGTCGGCCTCGCGGAACTGGGCGATCACCTGCATGTCCGGGCGTTGCGCAGCGGGACCGGCCAGTGCGGCGCTGACCATGGAGTGGCAAGGCGTGATGCCCGAGCCGGCGCACAGGTAGAGCAGCCTCGCCTGGTCCGTCCTGCGGCAGAAGCGGCCCTGGGCCTGGCTGATCGGCAGGCGCTGGCCCACCTGCAGGCGCTCGTGCAGCCAGCGCGAGGCACGCCCCTGGCGTGTCTGCTTGACGGTGATGCTGAAGCGTCCCTGCGGCTGCGGCGACACGCTGTAGAAGCGCTTCACCGGCAGGCCCTGCACGTCCCTGATCGGCAGCACCAGCTCCACGTGCTGGCCCGGCTCGAAGCCCTGCCACAGCTGGTTGGGGCGCATGACGAAGGTCTTCACGCCCGGGGCCTCGTCGCGCACGGCCACCACCTGGGCCTGCAACTCGTAGGTCCAGATGAAGCCGTTGAGCCGCCGGTTGAGGTCGGTCATCGTGTTGCTGGCCACGTAGTCGATCCACTTGGGATCGATGTGCTCCAGCATCCAGGTGTTGGCGCGCGCCAGGACCGCATCAAGCATGCCGGCCCTCCTTCATGGCCTGGCGCTCCGAGGGCGTGGGGAAGGAGTACTTCCACATCGCGCCCAGGTAGTTGCGGATGGCGTGGAACCAGCTCGGGTTGCACTTGTAGGCCAGGCCGTACTTGGCGCAGACGGCCTTCACCTCGCGCGCCATGTCCGGATAGTGGCGCGAGGGGATGTCGGGGAAGAGGTGGTGCTCGATCTGGTAGTTCAGGTGGCCCCACAGGATGCTCATGCGGCGGCTGCCCTTGAAGTTCACCGTCGAGTCCAGCTGCGACAGGTACCAGCGGCCCTTGTGCGCCAGCGCGTCCTCGGGCTGCAGCGGCTCGGTCAGGTGGGTGGCCTGGATGGTCAGGCTGATCCAGTAGTTGTTGATGCCGTCGGCCAGCATGTTGGCCAGGAACACCTTCCAGAACGAGAAGCCCGTGGCCAGCGCCATCAGCGGGAAGAGCAGGTATTCCTTGAACAGCACGCGGTTCACCGACAGCCAGTGGCGGCGCTTGCGTTCCTTCATCTCGCCGCCAGGGTGCACCGGTGCGTAGCCGTCGTTGCCCTGGGGGAAGTGCTTCTCACGCCACTCCTGGCGGAAGCCCAGGTTCTGCTGGTTGAAGCCGTACAGCACGATCGGGTAGGTGATCAGCAGGTACATCGGCAGCTGCCAGCGGTGGTACGGGTTCCACGGCTGCTTGTCGTTCATGCGCAGGATGCCGTGGTTGAGGTCCGGGTCCATCTCGTACACGTTGGTGTGCACGTGGTGCTGGCCGTTGTGCTCGCGGCGCCAGCCTTCCTCGTCCACCGGCGCCTTCCACTTGAAGTTGCGCGAGTGGAACTGCGGGATCTCGGGGAAGTAGTCGTACTGGCCGTGCAACACGTTGTGGCCGATCTCGATCGCCTCCAGGTTGCGGTGCAGGGTCAGCAGGGCCGTGCCCGCGGTGAAGGCGACGGGCTCGAAGCTGGCCCAGATCAGGCCGCGGCCCAGCACCTCGGCGATGCGCGACTTCAGTCGCAGGCCCTTGATGTATGAGACGTCCGCTGCACCGAGCTTGGCGCGGTAGCGCTGCCTGATGGCGTCGAACTCGGCTTCTATTCGGTCGTAGAGGGCAGCCTGTTCGGCGTCGGTGGCGGCGTACTCAGCCAGGGCGTGTGTCATGGTGATGCAGGCAAGGGACAGCTGCAGTCGAGGCTATCGAAGCGCAGACCCCGATATCGTCAGGGCCATCCCCAGGGGCCTCCCAGGACGCGGGGTGGGGAAATCCTCGTTGTCCAAATCCCGCCTTTCGGCCTTCTGTGTAGGGGAATCCTTACACGCGGAGCCGCCACACGTAACAAACGTATCGGCACAATCTGCCCGCAAACAGG
>SCTQ01000119.1 GCA_004322345.1 Aquabacterium sp.
CTTCCCGGTGGAACTGCCGGCCAACACCACGCAGGAAGAAGTGGAGCAATGGCTGGCCGCCAGCACCTTGCGCGCGCCGGTGGGCGTGGCCACCTCGCGTTCGGCCTGCACGCGCGTGTAGCCGCTGGCGGCCAGCCATTGCTCCACTTCTTCCTGCGTGGTGTTGGCCGGCAGTTCCACCGGGAAGGTGACGATCAGCCGCGGGTCGCCTGCGGCGGCGGCGCGTGCCTTCATCTGGGTCCAGATGCCGTGCGGATGGTCCTCGCGCACGGGCAGCGCGGTCTCGCGGTCGAAGAGCTGGGCCGCGCGGGCGAAGAGCAGCTTCAGGTGGTCGTTGAGCTCCGTCATCGTGCCGACCGTGGAACGCGAGGTGCGCACCGGGTTGGTCTGGTCGATGGCGATGGCCGGCGGCACGCCGTCCACGTGGTCCACCGCGGGGCGGTCCATGCGGTCCAGGAACTGGCGGGCGTAGGCGCTGAAGGTCTCGACGTAGCGGCGCTGGCCTTCGGCGTAGAGCGTGTCGAAGACGAGGCTGGACTTGCCCGATCCGCTGGGCCCGGTGACGACCGTCATCTCGCCGGTGCGGATGTCCAGGTCGAGGTTCTTCAGGTTGTGCTGGCGCGCGCCGCGGATGCGGATGGAAGACGGCATCGGGAGGGTCCCTGGCGGATGAGGCCGAACATTCTATGGAGCCTCGGGTGACCCGGCATGACCCAGGGAAAGCGCGTCAGGGCTGCTTGACAGCGGCCCCTTCGGTGCAGCGTACGCCGACGACGCGATTCACCTCACGGTGCGGCCACTCCGTGGCCCGCCAGCGGTAGAGGCCGCGCCCCACCAGCAGCAGCTCCCATTCCAGCGGTTGGCCGGAGTCGCCCTTGCGGGTCTCGCCGTCCAGGGCCAGCACCAGCGATTTCGGCCGGTATTCGCGGACGAACCAGCGCAACTGCGTGCGCATCTTGCCGTCGTAGCCCTGCACCTCCTTGTTGTACTGGAAGAGCACGGTCTTGGCCTTGCGGTCCAGGGTGATGGTGAAGTTGGCCGCGTTGGCGCCGCAGACGTCGCCGCGGTCCCAGTTCTCCTGCCAGGTGCCGGACAGCAGGCTGTCGTAGGGATCCTCGGTCTGGGCCGAGGCCGGGACGGCACACAGCAGTCCACAAGAGATTCCCAATACCGCCCAAACCGCACCACGCATGCACGCTGCTCCCGATCGCAAGAAGGTGCGCGATCTTAGGGCGTCATTCGGGCCCCTCGCCCGACGAGTACCTCGGGCGATCCCCCAAGGAAAGCGGGCCGGCTTGGGAGCGGCCCGGCGCGCGGGCCGCGCGCCCGCTTGCCCGATCCCGCGGGCAGGGGGTCAGCGCGACTGTCGGTGCAGCCTCTTGGCGTTGGCGGTCGCCCGGCTGTGCGACGGCGTCAGGCTGGAGCGGGCCAGGTTGCCGATGGAGCGTTGCGCCTGCTCGGCGAAGTCCTCCCAGGCGCGCATCTGCCCGGGTGCCGTCGACAGCATGGCCCAGGGCGAGGTGCAGGCGCTGACCCACTGTGACCACATCCAGCTGGCCCATTGCTGGTGCTCGACGACGGCCTGGCTGGCGACGCCGGTGCAGGTCTCGGCCCAGGCCTGGACCTTCTCCGCGCTCATCAGCGTGAACTCTTCCTGGTCGCGTTTGCTCGGCGAATGCCCGGCGGCCAGCATGCGCGAGGTGCGCAGCGCGATGACCTGGGGCACGGCGAGCGCGAGTTCGGAGGCCTGGGTCCAGGCGTCGGTATGGGGCGATTGCAGGCGGCGGTTGGGGCGCATGTGTGCTTATCGGTAGCGCGAGACCCGTTTGTAATGGCAACAACTATGCCCGTTCCAGCCCACCCGTGCCGCCCAAACGCGGGTTCAGCTTCTGTTCAGGCCGGCCGGCTCATTCGCGCGAGCGGCGCTTGTCCCTCACCAGCACCGCCTGCCCCTGCCGCCTCACTTCGAACAGCTGGGTCGCCTCGATCAGGTCGCTGAACTTCTTGAAGCCGTAGTTGCGCGGGTCGAACGAGGCCTGGTTGGAGATCTGGCTGCGCACCGAACCCAGCTGCGACCAGCCGTCCTCGCCCTCGGCCGCTTCCACCGCGTTGCGCAGCAGGCTGACCAGGCGCGCGTCGCCCTTCAGGCGCTTGGTCACGGCCTTGGGGTCGCGCATCTCCAGCTCGGGCGCCTCGGCCTGCTCGGCCTCCTCGCCCAGGGTCTCCAGGAAGAGGAAGCTGGAGCAGGCGTTGACGAAGGGCTCAGGCGTCTTCTTCGCGCCGAAGCCCCAGACCATTGCGCCCTTGGCCCGCAGGTGCATCACCAGCGGGGTGAAGTCGGCATCCGACGACACGATGGCGAAGCCCTCGGGCCCGTCGGTGTAGAGCAGGTCCAGGGCGTCGATGGCCATCACCATGTCGGTGGCGTTCTTGCCCTTGGAGTAGTCGAACTGCTGGATGGGCCGGATGGCGTGCTCGTGCAGCACCTGCTCCCAACCCTTGAGCTCGCTCTTCTTCCAGTTGCCGTAGGCGCGGCGGATGTTGGCCACGCCGTACTTGGCCAGCTCGGCCAGGATGACGTCGATCTTGGCCGCCGGCGAGTTGTCGGCGTCGATCAGCAGGGCGATGCGGTGGTCGATGGTGGTCTCGTTCACGGCTGAAGCTTCCAGTCCAGTGTCTCGCCACCCATCAGCGGCTTGATCTGCGTGTTGTCGCCGAAGGGCAGCACCTCGGGCACCGTCCAGGCCTCGCGCTTGAGCGTCACCCGGGCCGTGTTGCGCGGCAGGCCGTAGAAGTCCGGGCCGTGGAAGCTGGCGAAGCCTTCCAGCTTGTCCAGCGCGCCGGCGGCGTCGAAGGCCTGGGCATACAGCTCGATCGCCGCGGGTGCCGAGTAGCAGCCGGCGCAGCCGCTGGCGTGCTCCTTCAGGTGGGCGGCGTGCGGTGCGCTGTCGGTGCCGAGGAAGAACTTCGGGCTGCCGGAAGTGGCCGCTTGCACCAGGGCCAGCCGGTGTTCCTCGCGCTTGAGCACCGGCAGGCAGTAGTAGTGCGGCCGGATGCCGCCGGTGAAGATGGCGTTGCGGTTGAACAGCAGGTGCTGAGGCGTGATGGTGGCGGCGATGTAGCCGTCCGCCTGCGCCACGTAGGCCGCGGCTTCCTTGGTGGTGGCGTGCTCGAAGACGATCTTCAACTCGGGGAAGTCGCGGCGCAGCGGGATCAGCTGGCGCTCGATGAAGACCTGCTCGCGGTCGAAGACGTCCACGTTCGGATCGGTCACCTCGCCGTGCACCAGCAGCAGCAGGCCGGCCTTCTGCAGGGCCTCCAGCGTCTTGTAGGTCTTGCGCAGGTCGGTGACGCCGGCGTCGCTGTTGGTGGTGGCGCCGGCCGGGTAGTACTTGAAGGCGACGGCACCGGCGGCCTTGGCGCGCTCGGCCTCCTCCGGCGGTGTGTTGTCGGTCAGGTACAGCGTCATCAGCGGCTGGAAGTCCAGCCCGGCGGGCACGGTGGCCTGGATGCGCTCGCGGTAAGCGGCGGCTAGCGCGGCGGTGGTCACCGGTGGCTTCAGGTTGGGCATGACGACCGCGCGGGCGAACTGCCGCGCGCTGGCCGGCACGACGGACGCCATCGCGGCGCCGTCGCGCACGTGCAGATGCCAGTCGTCGGGGCGGGTCAGGGTGATGGAAGTAGCGCTCATGCGGGGATTGTCGCCCCTCGCCCGACGAGTACGTCGGGCGGTCCCCCGAGCAACCGTGTTGGGCGTCAAGCCGGATGAAGCGAGGCATCCCAGGGGCGGCCGGACTTGGCGATGGCGTTGAGCATAGTCAGTAGCTTGCGCATGGCGGCGACCTGGGC
>SCTQ01000120.1 GCA_004322345.1 Aquabacterium sp.
CCTGCCCGGCGGCACGCGGCCGGCGGCGCTGGCGCACGTCTGCCGCTGCGTGGCGCGCCGGGCCGAACGCAGCGTGGTGGCGGCGGCCGCCATCGACGCCGCGGCAGCGGGCCCGCAGGCCCGGCGCTACCTGAACCGGCTGTCGGACCTGCTCTTCGTCATCGCGCGCGTGCTGGCGCGTGGGGTGGACGGTGGTGGGCAGGAGGTCTACTGGCGCAGCGCGCGGTTGCGCGGGCAGCTCGGCTGAAGGATCAACCCTTGCGGCGCTGCCAGCCGGCCGCCTTGGCCAGCGCAACGGTGAGCGCACCGGAGCGTGCCGCGAACAAGGCATGCAGGCCACGGTGCACCCAGAACTGCACGGGAGCCGGCGCACGCAGCGCGTAGGCCGCCACGGCGCGGAGCGGACCCCGCTTCACCGGCGACGGCACCTCAACCCAGGTTGAGCCGCATCAGCCCTTCCGAGAACGCCGCCGGCGCCTGGCCGGACACGGCACCGCCGGCCTGCAGCTCCTGGAACAGCGAATCGGCCGCGCGCTCCAGCAGGCTCGGCCCTTCCAGGTCCGCGGCCAGACGCTGGGCGTGCAACTGCTCCAGCGCACCACGAGTCAGCGCATGCACGCGCGGCGGGCCGTCGCGGTTCCAGGCGCCGGAGCTGAAGACCCAGTTGGTGCGCGACGGGCTGACCCACAGCAGCCGCAGCGGCGTCAGGCGCGAGCTGACGAAGACGCGCGTCCACGCACCCGGCTTCAGGCGCGCCAGCCAGTCCTCCACGCGCACCGGCGCGGGCCGCTGGGTGATGTCCATCAGGTCGGCGGGCACGGTGTCCAGCGAGGCAGCGTCCATCACGGTGTCGCCGGTGCGCGCGCTGCCGCTCCATTCGCCCTCGGCGGCCTGCAACTGGCGCACAAGCTCGTCGGTGGACGACGAAGACGGCGCGGCCGCCGGCGCGGCACGGCGGATGCCGGCCTTCAGGTTGTCCGTGTGCACGGCCATCAGCTGAGACAGGAAGGCATCGCGCTCGCCCTGGGGCAGGTCGATCAGGGCCATGCCGTGGCGCAGGCGCTCGATCACGCGCGGCACGGTGCGCAGCATCCAGTCGCGGTCGGCGGTGCTGCGCAGGGGCTGCACGCTGCGCACCAGCTGGTCGACCACCTCGGTCAGGCCGGCAACCGACGAGGAGTCCTCGCCGTGCAGCAGCGTGGACGAGGCCAGCACGCGGGCCCAGGGCCCGTTGAGGAAACGCAGCAGCAGCGGCGGCACGGCGTCCTCGGGCAGATGGGCGGCCTGGATGCGCTGGGCGATGCGCTCGCGCTGGCGGGCCTGGATCTGGGCCATCTCCTCCTCGCGGCGGCGGCGCGCGATGACGGGGCCGATCTCCTCCTGTTCCACGCGCAGCTGGGCGGTGATGACGCCCTCCACCTGGCGCAGCACCTCGCGGTGGCGCTCGGCGTTCTGCTCGCGCGAGCGCTCCAGCTCGCGCAGCACGGGCTCGATGCCGTCGAGGAAACCGAGCAGCCGCGGATCCTGCGGATGCTCGTAGCCCATGGCGTGGCTGGCGATGCGGTTGAGCAGCAGCCAGCTGGGGTGGGCGTGGTCGTCGAGGAAGGACGGGTCGTTCAGCGCGCAGCGCAGGAAAGGCGTCTGCAGCCGGCCCAGGGTCTCGCGCAGCGGCACGTTGATCTGGGCATCGGCCAGGATCTTGTCGAAGAGCTGGGCCAGCATCGTGATGACGTGGCGGTCGCCGTCGTGGCGGGCGGCGCTCTGCAGCTGGGCCTGGTGCTGGCGGATCAGGTTGGGCACGCCGGGCGAGGCCGAAGGCTCCCCCGCCTGCTGGGCCTGGGCCGCGATGCCGGCGCGCACGGAGGCCGGCGGCACCGTCGCCAGCACGCGTTGCAGCAGCGCCTCCAGGCGTTCGAGCGACTCGCCCGACATCGGCATGCGCGCCACCGCGCCGCCGGCCTGCGGCACGGCCACGCGCATCAGCTCCTCGAACTTGCCGGGCTGGGTGACGTCGAAGCCGGCGCGGTCGGGCTCGGCGATGCGGCGTTCGCCGCCCACCGGCAGCGCCTTGTAGGCGGCCGGCTCGACGTGCTGCTCGTCCAGCGCCTTGACCATGCGGATGCAGGCCTCGCGCAGCTCGCGCGCCAGGGGCCCCGCGGCCAGCCGCATCATCAGCGTGCGGGCCGGCGAACTCAGGTTGACGGCACGCGCCGCGTCCCACATCGAGCGCGCCACGGTGTCCGGCCGCCAGGGATTGGAGTCGCGGCTGATGGAAGCTTCGCCGCGCAGCGTGGCGCAGCGCGCCTGCAGTTCCCGCAGCTCCCATTCGGCGGCGTCGTCGGCACGCTGCACGACGCGGATGACCTCGATCTCCTCGGCCGCCTGGTCCTCGTCGACCAGGTGCAGCTCGCCGATGCTGATCGAGAAATCGCCGCCGCTGCGGCGCGCCGCCGGCTTGGGCGGGTCCACCGACTCCATCACGCGCTCCTTCAGCGCCTCCATGAAGTGGCGGGCCAGGTCGGCGCGCTGCTTGTCCATCACCTCGTTGAGCTCGGCCACGGCCACCGGGCTGGCGGCCGAGACATGGGGGTCGCGCGTCTGCCGCGCGGTCTCTCGGACCTGGCGCAGGATGGACTCGAACCACACCGGCGCCTGCTGGAAGCAGGCGTCGAGGTGACGCTGGAAAGCGGGCGCGATGGGCATGGGCGGGGCTCTTGGATACGCAGGTGCGCGCCGGTTGGTGGGCACACGCACCGCATCTGGTCCGAGTGTGCCGCGCGGGGTTGCAGGCGAAGCGCCGAGAAAGCGGCAAGATTGCCCACAGTTGCGGCTTCGCGAGCAACTTCACGAAGCGCCACTTTTGTCATCCGCGAACCGCTGGCCGGCGACCTGCCGGCCAGCCGCGTGCGGCCCGTTCCTTGCACCCCCGGGACCACCATGCAACCCACCCTGCTGATCCGCAACGCCGCCTGCGTGGCCACGATGGACGACGCACGCCGCGAGCTGGCCGACGCCTCCATCCTGGTCCGCGGCAACCTGATCGAGGCCATCGGGCCGGCAGCCGAGCTGCCTACCACCGCGGACCGGGTGATCGACGCGCGCCGCCACGTCGTCATCCCCGGCCTGGTCAACACCCACCACCACATGGTCCAGTCGCTGACGCGGGCCATCCCCGGCGTGCAGGACGCGGAGCTGTTCAGCTGGCTGCGCGGGCTCTACCCGATCTGGGCCGGCCTGAGGCCGGAGATGGTGCGCATATCCACCCAGGTGGCCATGGCCGAGCTGCTGCTGTCAGGCTGCACCACCGCCAGCGACCACCTCTACATCTACCCCAACGGCGTGCGGCTGGACGACAGCATCGAGGGCGCACAGGCCATCGGCATGCGCTTCACCGCCTCGCGCGGCAGCATGAGCGTGGGCGCCAGCGCCGGGGGCCTGCCGCCCGACGAGGTGGTCGAGCAGGAGGCCACCATCCTCGCCGAGACGCGGCGCCTGATCGAGGCCTGGCACGACGCCGGGCACGGCTCGATGCTGCAGGTGGCGGTGGCGCCCTGCTCGCCTTTCTCGGTCAGCCGCGACCTGATGCGCGAATCCGCCCACCTGGCCCGCAGCTATGGCGTGCGCCTGCACACCCATCTGGCCGAGAACGACCACGACATCGCCTATACGCGCGAAAAATTCAACTGCACGCCGGCCGAGTACGCCCAGGACCTGGGCTGGCTGGGCGAGGACGTCTGGCACGCGCACTGCGTGAAGCTGGACGCCCATGGCATCGGCCTGTTCGCCGGCAGCGGCACCGGCGTGGCCCACTGCCCCTGCAGCAACATGCGCCTGGCCAGTGGCATTGCGCCCATCCGCCGCATGCTGGATGCCGGCGTGCCGGTGGGCCTGGGCGTGGACGGCAGCGCCAGCAACGACGCCGGCCACCTGCTCAACGAGGCACGCCAGGCCATGCTGCTGGCCCGCGTGGGCCGCGCGCTGGATCCCTTCGGCTGCGACCACGGCCCCGGCGAGATGACGGTGCGCGACGCACTGGCCCTGGCCACCCGCGGCGGCGCCCGCGTGCTGGGCCGCGCCCACGACATCGGGCAGATCAGGCCCGGCTACTGCGCCGACCTGGCGCTGTTCCGCACCGACACGCTGGCCATGGCCGGCGGCGCCGTGCACGACCCGGTGGGTGCGCTGCTGCTGTGTGCCTCGCCGCAGGCGGACTACACCATCGTCAACGGGCGCGCGGTGGTGGTGGAAGGCCGGCTGGCGACGGTGGAACTGCAGCCGCTGGTGGAGCGGCACAACGCGCTGGCCCGCCAACTGGCCGAAGCCGCGCGCTGACGCATCGCGGACGCCCGCGGGCAAGTACCGTGAAGGGCGTACCTTGAAGAGCGAGCCCGGCTAGGGATGGCCGCTGCGGGCGTCCACGATGAGGATGCCGCCCTCATCATCTTGACCAGCCCTCCACCGGAGCCCGAACATGATCCGCACCGCCTCTTCCTCTTTCGCCCGCGCCGCTTCGGCCGCCGCCGTCCTGGCTGCCGCCTGTGCCCCCGCCTTCGCCGCGACGGTCTACGACTCGCGCACCAGCTTCAATGCCGCCGTGGGCACGCATTACGACTACAACTTCGACACCGACGGTCTGGTGACCATCCTGTCGTCGTCCCAAGGCCACCTGGCCGGCGTGTCCACCGTCGGCGGCGATGCCACGGGCCGCGCGCGCTCCGGCGGCCTGGAAGGCTCCATCGGCGGCGTCGCCGATGCCTTCACCACCGTGAAGTTCGACTTCCTGCAGCCGGTCTACGGCTTCGGCTTCGACGACCTGGACCTCAACGGCGCCGAGTGGGCCATCATCGACGTGAGCTTCACGGCCGGCGGCACGACGCGCTACTCGGTCACCACCACCACGCCCTTCGATCCGGTGTTCTTCGGCATCACCGACGCGGGCGGCCTGGCCTCGATCCAGGTCTTCTCCAACAACATCCAGGCCGGCACCGACCCGCAACTGCGCGCCAACGTGATCGACAACGTGTCCATCGCCGTGGCCGTGGTGCCCGAGCCCTCCACCTGGGCGCTGGGCCTGGCCGGCCTGGGGCTGATGGGCGTCGCCGCCCGCCGCAAGTCCGCCTGACGCACACGGGCGCGCAAAGAAAAAGGCCGCATCCCTGCGGCCTTTTTTCTTGTCGAGCTTGCTTGTCCGACTGGACAGCTCGGGCGGGGCGCCGCAAGCAGCGCCCCTCGGACATCACATGTCCATGCCCATGCCGCCCATGCCGCCCATGCCGCCGGGAGCGGCAGGTGCGTCTTCCTTCGGCGCCTCGGCGACCATGCACTCGGTCGTCAGCATCAGCGACGCCACGGAGGCGGCGTTCTGCAGCGCGGTGCGGGTGACCTTGGTGGGATCCAGGATGCCCATTTCGATCATGTCGCCGTAGGTGTCGTTGGCGGCGTTGAAGCCGTAGTTGCCCTTGCCGGACAGCACGGCGTTGATCACCACGGACGGCTCGCCACCGGCGTTGGCCACGATCTCGCGCAGCGGGGCTTCGATGGCCTTGAGGATCAGCTTGACGCCGGCGTCCTGGTCGGCGTTGTCGCCCTTGATCTCGCCGGCAGCCTGGCGGGCACGCAGCAGGGCCACGCCGCCGCCGGCGACGATGCCTTCCTCGACGGCGGCACGGGTGGCGTGCAGCGCGTCTTCCACGCGGGCCTTCTTCTCCTTCATCTCGACTTCGGTGGCGGCACCGACCTTGATGACGGCCACGCCGCCGGCCAGCTTGGCCACGCGCTCTTGCAGCTTCTCGCGGTCGTAGTCGGAGGTGGCTTCCTCGATCTGGATGCGGATCTGCTTGACGCGTGCTTCGATGTCAGCGGCAGCGCCGGCGCCGTCGATGATGGTCGTGTTTTCCTTGCCCACTTCGACGCGCTTGGCCTGGCCCAGGTCGGCCAGGGTGACCTTCTCCAGCGACAGGCCGACTTCCTCGGCGATGACCTTGCCGCCGGTCAGGATGGCGATGTCTTCCAGCATGGCCTTGCGGCGGTCGCCGAAGCCAGGGGCCTTCACGGCCACGACCTTCAGGATGCCGCGGATGGTGTTGACCACCAGCGTCGCCAGCGCTTCGCCTTCGACTTCTTCCGCAATGATCAGCAGCGGACGGCCGGCCTTGGCGACCTGCTCCAGCGTGGGCAGCAGGTCACGGATGTTGGAGACCTTCTTGTCGTAGAGCAGGACGAAGGGGTTGTCCAGCAGGGCGGCCTGCTTCTCGGGGTTGTTGATGAAATAGGGCGACAGGTAACCGCGGTCGAACTGCATGCCTTCGACGACGTCCAGCTCGTTGTTCAGGCTCTTGCCGTCCTCGACGGTGATGACGCCTTCCTTGCCGACCTTGTCCATCGCGTCGGCGATGATCTTGCCGACGTCGGCGTCGCTGTTGGCGGAGATGGTGCCGACCTGGGCGATTTCCTTGGACGTGGTGGTGGGCTTGGAAGCCTTCTTCAGCTCCTCGACCAGCGCGGCCACGGCGCGGTCGATGCCGCGCTTGAGGTCCATCGGGTTCATGCCGGCGGCCACGTACTTCATGCCTTCGCGCACGACGGCCTGGGCCAGCACGGTGGCGGTGGTGGTGCCGTCACCGGCGTTGTCCGAGGTCTTGGAAGCGACTTCCTTGACCATCTGGGCGCCCATGTTCTGGAGCTTGTCCTTCAGCTCGATTTCCTTGGCGACCGAGACGCCGTCCTTCGTGACGGTGGGGGCGCCGAAGGAGCGCTCCAGCACCACGTTGCGGCCCTTGGGGCCCAGGGTGACCTTGACCGCGTTGGCCAGGATGTTCACGCCTTCGACCATGCGCGCACGTGCGTCGGCGCCGAAGATGACTTCTTTTGCAGCCATGTTGACTGACTCCTAGTGAGAGAGATTCGGGGATGTGGATTGCTTCGCGGGGGAGGAAACCGGGAGCCGGTTTACTTCTCGACCACCGCGAACAGGTCTTCTTCGCGCATGACCAGCAGCTCGTCGCCGTCGACCTTGACGGTCTGGCCGCTGTACTTGCCGAACAGCACGCGGTCGCCGACCTTCACGTTCAGTGCAGCGAAGTCGCCCTTGTCGGTGCGCTTGCCGGGGCCCACGGCCAGCACTTCGCCCTGGTCCGGCTTCTCGGCGGCGTTGTCGGGGATGAAGATGCCCGAGGCGGTCTTGGTTTCCTGTTCCAGGCGCTTGACGATCACGCGATCGTGCAGAGGACGAAGTTTCATCGTGGCTCCTTGGGGAGTGGGGTCAGATTGACGGGGAAATTGGCGCTAGTTAGCGCTCATTTACAAAAAGCCGGCAGGCCGATCGGAGCCCGCCGCCAAATCACTAGCACTCAACATCATCGAGTGCTAACAGCGCGGAATTATAGGGACGGGCGTTCGTACTTCAAGGGGAAGCGGTGATGTGAATTTCGCACAAGGCCCGGGCCCAATAAGCACCGCCCGCGCCCGCGGGTCTTCACTAAGGTTGCGTCCAGGCGTCGGCAAGGTGTGACCGGCGCCGGAACCTGTCCGGGGGCGAGACGTGTTCGAACTGACGATTCCCATGGTGGCCGAGCGGGCCGAACGTACTGCCGAGGTGGCGGCATCCGCCGGCGGCCCACGACCCTTGTCGGCCGGGGCCTGGCTGGCGCTGATGCTCGACGAGATCGACTACGGCATGGTGCTGCTGTCTCCGGACGGCCGGGTGCAGCACATGAACCACGCGGCGCGGGCGGAGCTGGAAGGCAGCCCGCTGCTGCAAGTTCAACAGGCCACGCTGCAGGTGCGCCGGCCGCAGGACTACGAGCCGCTGCGATCCGCGCTGCACGATGCCGCCGTGCGCCGCCGGCGGCGCCTGGTCACGCTGGAGGCGGCGGACCAGACCCTGACGATCGCGGTGGTGCCGCTGGGCGAGATGCCGCAGCCGGCCACGCTGCTGGTGCTGAGCAAGTCGCGCGTGTGCGAGGAGCTGTCGCTGCAAGGTTATGCCAGCCACTACGGCCTGACGCTGGCCGAGGGCCAGGTGCTCAAGGCGCTGTGCGCCGGCCAGACGCCGGGCAACGTGGCCGAACGCCACGGCGTGGCGATCTCCACCATCCGCACCCAGATCCACGCCATACGCGCCAAGACCGGCATGCAGAGCATCTCCAGCCTGGTGCAGCAGATCGCACGGCTGCCCCCGCTGATGGGCGCCCTGCGCTGCCTGGCACCCTAGTGCGGTGCGCCACTCAGATCGGTACTTTTGCTCAGCCGTATCGGGCCGCAGGCTAGGCCCTCGGACGCACCTGGGCAGAACAAGAATACAGATCTGAGTGGCGCGCCACACTAGTTCCGAAGCAGCCTGGAATACCGCGCGGCGCTACGATGGCGCCGCATGCCCAAGCCCGCCTTCTCCGCCGACCTGTCCGCCCTGCCGCCCAGCGTGCGCGCGCTGGCCGAGCGCGGCGTGTCGCGCCTCTACCGCAAGGGCACGCTCATCATCAACGAAGGCGAGAGCGGCGACACGCTCTTCGTCATCGTCTCGGGCCGGGTGAAGGCCTTCTCGGTGGACGCGCGCGGCCGCGAGGTGACCTTCGGCAGCTACGGCGCCGGTGAATACCTCGGCGAGATGTCGCTGGACGGCGGCCCGCGCTCGGCCAGCGTGATCACGCTGGAGCCCACGGTCTGCGCGGTCGTGCACCGGCCCGCGCTGCAGGCCCACATCGCCGAGCATCCGGACTTCGCCTTCGAGCTGCTGACCAAGGTCATCGCCCGCGCCCGCGTGGCCACCCAGACCGCACGCAACATGGCCTTGCTCGACGTCTACGGCCGCGTGGTCCAGTTGCTGGAGTCGATGGCCGTGCTGCAGCCCGACGGCAGCCGCGAGATCCACGAGCGCCTGACGCATGCCGAGATCGCCAGCCGCGCGGGCTGTTCGCGCGAGATGGTCAGCCGCCTGCTCAAGGACCTGGCCCGCGGCAACTACCTCACCGCCCGGGGCAACATGATCCGGCTGGAGAAGTCGCTGCCCGCGCGCTGGTAGCGGCCGGCTCAGGCCACCACCGCCAGGAAGGCGCGGGCTTCCTTCAGCTCCGGCAGGTCTTGCGACCCCAGCCCTCCGGCCAGGGCCGACGCATCCAGGGCCTCGCACAGGCGGCCCAGCTCGGAGCGTGTACCCGGCTCGATGCCGCCGTTGCCGTGCTGCAGCCGTGCCAGGGACAAGGCGGCGCGCAGCTCGAAGGCCTGGGCCTGCTGCCCGCGCGCGACCTCCAGCGCCTCGCGCAGCACGGCGGCGGCGCGGTCGGCCGCGGAGGGCACGAGCCGCCCCATCAGCTCGCCGCGGCGGCGCAGGATCTCGGCCTCCAGCCAGTGCTCGCCGTTGCGGCGCACGCGCAGCACCATCTGCTCCAGCCGCGCCAGCGCCTCCTCGGCCATCCCGGTGTGCAGCTCGGCCTCGGCCATCAGCGACTCGAAGACCAGCGGCGGCATCGACAGCCCGTGCTCGCGGCACAGCTCCATGCCGCGGCGCATGGCGGCGATGCCTTGCTGCACGTCGCCCAGGTGCCAGCGCGTCCATCCGTTGAAGAAGATGCCCGAGGCCAGCCACCACTGCATGCCATGCTGTTGGCTCAACTCCAGCAGGGCCTGGGCATGGGGCGCCGCGGCGGCCGCGTCCTGGCGGAGGGCCTCGAAGATGCAGCGGTAGGCGCGGCTGTAGGCCATGGTCGGCGCATGGCCGCTGTGGCGGGCGTGCTCGATCGCGGCGTCGGCCAGCTCGTGCGCGCGGCGCGTCTGGCCCAGCGGCCACAGCGACAACGCGAGATAGGACTCCGCCGCCACGCCCACATCGTGGCCGAAGCGCAGGGCCAGCGGCCGGTCACGCTGCGGGTCGTAGCCGGCCAGGGCCAGTTCCAGGTGGTGGCGCGCGGCGGTGAAGCGGCCCTCGAAGGCACAAGTGGTGCCGGCGATGCGCTGGGCGATGCCCGCCTGCGGCGTGCCGGGGCAGTCGCGCACCTCCTGCAGGAAGGCATCGGACATCTCGCGCATCGGCACCAGGTCGCCGCGCACGTGGCTGCCGGCCCACAGGCCGTAGTAGACGGAGTAGCGCTGCGACGCGTCCTCGATCTCGGTGACCAGGCGGCGCGCCTGGCGAAAACTGTGCAGGGACTCCGGCGAGGCATAGCCACGCGAGGCGATCATCACCTGCCCCAGCGCGATGTGCAGGCCCAGCAGCGTGGAGCGCTGCACCGGCCCGGCAGGCAGCGCCTGCGCCAGGTCCAGCGCGCGCTGCAGATGGGACGCGGCCTCGGCGTAGGCCGAGCGCCCCACCGCCCATTCGCCGGCCCGCTGCCACCACACCAGGGCCTGGTCGACGGCGCCGGCGTGGGTGTAGTGGTGGGCCAGGACCTCGGGCTCCTGCTCGGCCTGGCGTGCGAAGTCGGCGCGCAGGGCCTCCGCGATGCGCAGGTGAATGGCCTGGCGGCGGCTCTTGAGCAAGGTGTCGTAGGCCGCCTGCTGCACCAGGGCATGGCGGAAGCGGTAAGCGTGGTCGGCCGCGCCCTCGCGGCGCGCCAGCAGGCCGGCGTCCTGCAGCTGGCGCATCGCGTCCTCGAGCGCGGCGTCGGCCAGCACATGGCCTTCGCGCGCCGACACCGCACGCAGCAGCTCGAAGCTGAAGTCGCGGCCGATGGCCGCGCCGATCTGCGCCAGCTCGCGCACGGCGGCCAGGCGGTCCAGGCGCGCGGCCAGCGAGTCGCGCAGCGATGCCGGGATCGGGCCCTGCCCGCTGCCGGCGGCCGCGTCGAGCACGGACTTGGTCAGCTCCTCGATGTAGAGCGGCACGCCATCGGAGCGGTCCACCAGGCCCGCCACGACGGCGTCGTCCAGCGCGCCGGCGGCCGCGGCCAAGCGCTCGACCATCGCTCGCGCGTCCGCGGCTTCCAGCCGGCCCAGCGCCATCGTGCTGACCTTGCCCTGCTGCGCCCACGGCGCGCGGAACTCCGGGCGGCAGGTCAGCAGGGCCAGCACCGGCAGGCTGGCGATGCGCTCCAGCAGCGTGCCCAGCAGCTCCAGGGTCGTGGCATCGGCCCACTGCAGGTCCTCGAAGACCACCAGCACGGGTTGCCGCCGCGCCAGGCCCTCGAGCTGCCGCAGCAACGCATCCAGCGTGCGCCGGCGCTGCTCCTCGGAGCCCATGGACAGCGGCGGGTAGCGGCTTTCTCCGGGCACGGAGAGCAGCGCCGCGAACAGCGGCGCATCGGCCGCGCCCTCGGGCCCGGCCCGCGACAGCAGGGCCTCCAGCTTGTCGAGCCGCCGCGCGCCGTCGTCGGCCGGCTCGAAGCCCGAGGCATGCCCCAGCTGGGCGATCACCGGATGCAGCGCGCTGCCCTGGTGATAGAGCGAGCACTGGTACTGCAGCTTGACATGGGGATGGCCCGCGAGGCGGCCGGCCAGCCAGGACACGAGGTGGGATTTGCCGATGCCGGCCTCGCCGCTGATCAGCACGGCCTGCCCCAGGCCCGCCCAGGCCGCACGCTGGCAGGCCAGCAGCGCCTCGGCGTCGCGTCCGCGGCCCAGCAGGTCGCGCGAGGCCCGGCGATGCATGCCGCGGAAGCGGCTGGCCGCGGCCAGCGTATCGGTCACCGTCCAGGCGGGCACGGGCTCGGCGAAGCCCTTCAACTCGTGCGTGCCCAGGTCGCGCAGGCGGAAGCGCTCGCCCACCAGGCGCCGCGTCGACTCCGAGATCACGACGCTGCCGGGCTCGGCCAGTGCCTGCAGGCGCGCGGCCAGGTTGGGCGTCTCGCCGACGACCTGGTGCTGGCGCGAAGGCCCGCTGCCGACGATGTCGCCGACGACCACCAGCCCGGTGGCGATGCCCACGCGCACCTGCAGCTCCACGCCGTGCGGGTTGCTCAGGCGCGGCACCGCGGCGGCGATGGCCAGGCCGGCGCGTACCGCGCTTTCCACCGCGTCCTCGCGCGCCTTCGGGTAGCCGAAGTAGACAACGATGCCGTCACCCTCGTAGCGGCTGATGAAGCCGCCCAACGCGCTGACGATGTCCAGGCAGGTCTGCTCGTAGGCGAGGTTGATCTCCCGCGTGTCCTCCGGATCCAGGCGCACGGCGATGGCGGTGGAGCCGACGAGGTCGCAGAACATCACGCTGACCTGGCGCCGCTCGACGCTGGCCTGGGCCCGCGCGCTGCCCAGCGCCGCACCGCAGGACGGGCAGTGCAGCGCGGCCACCGGCACGTCGCTGTCGCAGGCCGCGCAATGCAGCAGGGCCTTGCTTCCGCAGGCGATGCAAAAGCGCGCACCGACCAGCAGTTCGGTCTGGCAACTGGTGCAGGAAAGCGTGCGGTTCATCGGCATGGGCCAGGTCGTTCAGTGCCCCAGGAAGCTGCTGAGCCGGCGCGTGCGCGTGCGGGCCCGCGCGGTGGGCGACAGGCTGCGGATGTGCAGCACGCCGACGGACGATTCGACCACGCCCAGGCTCCTGGCCACGGCCTGCACCCAGGCGGTGTAGGGCTGCTGCGCGTCGGGGCCCGGCTGGCCCAGCACCCACACCGTGCGGCGACGCGCCAGCGTGGCGGCCTCGGCGGCGGGAAGCAGGTCCAGGTCCTGCTGGAACTGCTGCAGCAGCACGGCGCCCTCGGCCTCGGACGCCTTGACCACGTCGTCGATGGCGACGATGTCGCTGTCGCCGCGCGGCCAGGCGGCACGGCCGTCGTGCTCGGGCCGGTCGTCGCCCATCCGGGCGCGCTCGATCAGCCGGGACCAGCTCATGTAGCGCGCCTTGTGCACCCCGAAGCAGTGCTCGGTCAGCAGCGCGACGGACAGCCCGGTGCGGCCGGTGCCCGGGCTGCCGAAGACCAGCAGGTGCCGGTGGCCGCTGCCGGCGAGGAAGCCGTCCACCACGCGCCGGACCTCCTCGGGGCCGACGGAGAACTCGCTGCCGACGTCGGCCAGCCGGTACAGGTAGGGGATGAGGGCGCGCTGGAAGCAGTACTTGCGCTTGAGCCAGTACCAGCCCACGAACACCGTGAGCACCAGCGCGACCGCGAAGACCAGCACCGCGGCGCCGTGCGACCAGAACGCGACGTAGCTGACGGCGATGCCCGCCGCGATGAAGCCCACCGCGGTGGCGGCGTCGAGCATCACGTCCCAGCCGTTGAAGTCGAAGATGTTGCCCTGCGCCTGGCGGCGTGCGAGCCGATAGTCCCAGTACTCCTTGGCGGACCACCCGGCCAGCTGGACGACGGGGATGGCATGCACCAGCGCCCACCATCCCAGCTCGCGCCAGCGGGCGGAGAAAGCCAGCATCAGGTCGATGCCCAGGCCCGCGGCGATGGCCGACAGGCCCCAGGTCAGCAGCGAGTTGATGCCCAGCCCCAGCGCGAAGTGCCCGAGCTGGTTGGCCATCCAGACGTAGGTCAGCGTGTAGCCGTTCTGCACCTCCTTGCCGCTCCAGTCGCCCCTGACCTGGGCCCAGAGCTCGGCGGGCGTGACCACCTGCTGCTCGCCGGGTGCCGCGAATTCCGCGTTCGCTGATGTCGTTGCCGTCGTCATGGTCGTGCTCCGCAGGGCTGTGGTGTGGAAGGAAATCAGGCGGCCAGCCGACGCAGCCGGCCGTCGCGCAAGCCGTGTCGCAAGGCCCGCAGGCCGGGTTGCAGCTGCGCGGCCAGCTCCGCCATCGCATCGATGTCGTGCTGCCAGGCGGCCGTTGCGGGGACGCTGCGGTACAGGTCCAGGCACTGGGCCAGGTGCCGGTGAGCCGCGTAGGCCAGCCGCAGCGCGTAGTGCTGCAGGCCTTCTTGCAGGTCCCCGCCGGCGGCCGCGTCATCGAGGACGGCTGCGGCCAGCGCCGCGCCGCGCAGGCCGCTGGCCAGGCCATCGCCGCTGACCGGGTCGAGCGCCAGCGCAGCGTCGCCGATGGCGATGCGCTGCGGCCGCGCCGCATCGGCGCTGCAGGCGGGCATGGCGGGCTGCATGCGCACGCGCGGGTCGGCGGCGTCGATCAGCGGCGCCACCAGACGGGATCCTCCGCACAAATCCTGCAACCTTGTTGCAGCTTCGCCATCCGGGCAACCCGGCACCACGGCCTGCAGCATGCCGGCGCCGCCACCGAGCGGCACCAGGAAGAGCCAGCCGCCGGACACGCTCTCCAGCGTGCAGCGGTCCTCGGGGGCATGCGTGGCCAGGCGCACGCGGGTGGACAGGGCCACGCGGCTGCCCGCGCGCCGTGCGTCCGCCATGCCCAGACGGCCGCGAGCGTCGACCAGCCGGCGCTCGCCGGCCGGCTCGTCCTGCCGCAGGCGACGCAGGCCGGCGCCGTCCAGGCGGGCATCCAGCTCCTGCGTCAGCGCGTCCAGCGGCAAGGCCAGGGCAGGCTGGTCCAGCGAGGCGGGTGGAACACCGGCCTCCCAGGCCACCAGGCGGCGCGCCAGCGGGTGGGCGCCGCGCAACCGCGCCGCGTCCAGGCCCCACATCGAGCGCAGCAGTTCCAGCGCCGCGGGGTTGAGCACGACGACCGGCCCCGTGATCGCGGCCGCCGGTGCGACGAGGTCCACCTGCCAGCCGCGCAGCAGCAACAGTCGCGCGCAGCTCAGTCCTGCCGCGCCGGCACCGAGGATGAGGGCATGGCGCGGCTTCATGCCGGGTCGATCGGTACGAAGCGCAGGCCGATGCCCTGGCTGGCGAGCGCCTCGGCCGCGGCGCCCATGCCCATCATCGGCCGCATGCCGGCACCGGGCACCCGGCCCTGCCCCGCGGGCCTGGCGTACTCCTGGGCGAACTTGCCGAGCATCTCGCCGTAGGCCTTGCCACCGTCTTCCTGCAAGGCCTCCTGCGGATCTCCCGCGCCCGCGGGCTGCGGCCCCTGCTGCACGCGCAGCCGCAGCGCGGCGGGCACCTGGGCGAGCCCGGCCTTGACGCCGTCCAGGCGCAGCCCATGGTGGCGCGCCTCGTCGATGAGCAGCTTGCAGACCTCGGCCAGCCGCTGCCGCTGGTCCGCGGACACCTCGCTCCAGCCGGGCACGCCGGCGCTCAGGCGCAGGTAGAGGTCCATCGGCAGCCTGCCGTTCTGCCGCGTCTGCGACGCGGCCAGCGCATCCAGCGCGGCATCGGTGGCCGGCAGCAGATCGGGGACCGCGCCGGCCGTGCCGCCGCTGTCCACGTCCAGTTCCAGCGCGGCCGCGCGGGCCAGGTTGGCCGCCTGGCCCAACTCGCGCTGCAGCTCGCACAGCCGCGCCATGTGCCGCATCTCGTCGATCGACAGCTCCTTCAGCGTCCTCGCGGCGGTCTCCAGAGCCTGCTGCTGCCCGGCATCGGCCACCGGCAGGTCCGCGCGTGCGGGATGGTTGACCGAATACTGCGCATACAGGTACTGCACGCAGCGCGTGTGCGCCACCGCGGCCAGGTGGGCCAGCGCGCGCAGGCCTTGCGCGAAGTCCAGCGGCTGCACCGGCTCGACCTTCGGGAGCCCGGGGTCGACCTGGCCGCTCCTGCGCTCCTGGTCGTCGATCACCAGGGGCAGCTCTTCCCACCGCAGGATCATCTGCTGCTGGCTGATGGTGCCCTTCATCCAGCCCTCGTCGTAGTCGTAGCGGTTCCAGCGCTCGACCGGGGCAGGAGCCAGCCTGGGATCACGCTGGTAGTTGGCCGGCTGCGGCGGGTTGCCTTCGTCCAGCACGATGTCCGGGCGGCTGGCGGCCCAGTAATAACAACCGCAATCGGCGAAGTCCCATTGCCAGGGCGAACACAGGCTCTGCGTCAGGAAGCCGGGCTCCATCACCTCGGTGTCGATGACGCCATCCTCGTCGAGATAACGCGCGCGGCGGTCGGCGAAGACGGCCCAGGCCAGCGCATCGCCGCGGCGCTCCACATGGGCGCCGGGCTGCCCCTTGGGCAACTGCGCCGCCTGGGCGCGGGCCGCGGCCAGGTCGGCGGCAGCAGCCTGGCCGCCCTCGGCCGGCCCCACGATGACGACCAGCCAGCCCGGCTCCAGGTCCTTCACCTTGGCCAGCACCTGGTAGCCGTCCAGGCCCAGGGTCTCGCAGCGCTGCACCGTGCCCGGGTCCCCGCCGAAGCAGCCCTCGACGGACCACAGGAAAACCTTGCCCGTGTCCAGGTGCTGCTGCGTCAGGCCCTCGGCCTGCGGCCGGCCGGATACGCGCGACACGCGTGCGCCGAAGCGGAAGCTGAAGTCCACCACCAGACCGGGGAAGAAGCAGCGGTCCAGGTTGCGCGGGTCGAACTCCCAGCCGGGATGGCTGTTGTCGACGCCGCTCTCCGGCCGCGAACTGACCGGGTTGCCGTCCACCACCTGCGCAGCCCGGGCCGTCAGGTTGCGCGCGAAGATCTTGGCACTCATCGTTCACACCTTCTCAAAGCGTGTTCGCCCGCGCGTCGTCCGCGCCCGCCGCACGCTGCTGTCGCGCGGCAGAGAAATAGTCCGGCCGCGCCGCCGCCAGCTCGGTGTAGGCGGACAGGCAGAAGGCCAGCCAGTCGCGGATGTAGTCGCAGGCGATGCGCCCGCGCCGCTGCACCTCGTGATGGCAGCCGCCGCCGCACAGGTAGCGCGCCCAGCAGCTGCCGCAGGGCTGCTGGCGGTCCACCTGGTGCAGCGTGAGATGGCGTGCACGGCGCGCGGCGTCCGTGCCGGTGCGCACGTCGCCCATGGCCCAGGCCGGCTCGTCGATGACGCGGTGGCAGGCATACATCCCTCCGCTTGCACCCACGCTGAGATAGCCGGCGCCGGCGCCGCAGGGATAGGGCCGGTGGCTGCCGCGGTGGATCTCCTGCATCGCGGTCTCGAAGTTGCCGAAGGGGAAGCACCGCCCGGCCGACAGCTCCTGCAGCGCCTGCCGGCCGCAGGCCACCATCTGCCGCGTGAAGCCGTCGAAGTCCGTGGCATCGAAGGCCAGCGACGGATCGGGCGAGGTCAGCACCGCGGCGAAGCCCACCGAGTCGAAGCCCAGGCCGATGTGGTGCTGCAGGATGGGCAGCAGTTCGCCGGAGCGCGGCGTGACCGTGACGCGTGCAGCCAGGTGGCGGGGCCGGCCGTGGCGCTGCATCGTCTCCAGCGCCTCCAGCACGCGGCGGTAGGAGCCGCTGCCGTCGCGCATCGGGCGCAGCAGGTCGTTGCCGGGCTGCGCGCCGTCCAGGCTGACCGAGACGTGGAAGCCGTGCTCGTGCAGGAAGGCGGCGTCCTCGGCATCGACCAGCGTCGCATTGGTCGTCAGCGAGAAGCGCATGCGCCGGCCGGCGCCTCGCGCGGCCTGCAGCGCGTAGTCCACGGTGGCGCGCAGCACGCGGCGGTTGAGCAGCGGCTCGCCGCCGATGAAGCCCAGCACCAGGTCCTCGCCGGGCGCCGACTCTGCCAGCAGGCGGTCGACGCTGGCGCGTGCGACCTCCAGCGGCATGCTGCGCGCGCGGCCGCCGAAGCGGCCCTCGTCGGCATAGCAATAGCCGCAGGCCATGTTGCAGGCCTGGGCGAGGTTGAGCGAGAGCGTGCGCAGCGGCGGCGGCTGCACGCTGGCCTGCTCCATCACGCGCGGCTGCTCGACGCCGGTCAGCGCGGCGATCAGCGCATCGGCCTCGGCGGCGCTGCAGGCTGCCGCCAGGCGGTGCGCGAGTTCGTCGGCCACACCGCGCTCCAGGCCGTAGACGCGGCTGCGGTCGGTGACGAACAGGTGCGGCCCGGCCGCGCTGTCGAACAGCAGGGCCGATGCCTGCGGCGACGCGGCCGTCATGACGGCTGCCCCTCGTCGGAAGCCGGCGCGGGAGCGGGCTGGGCATCGAGCTCGCGCACGCGCCTGGTCCATTGCTTCAGCAGCTCGACCTGGCGCCGCGTCAGGTGCAGCGGGCGCCGGTCGCTGCCCCGCATGAGGCCGGGCATGGCGCGGTCGTAGTACAGGTTGTCGCCGCCGGGGTCGCGCAGCTGGGTCAGCCAGTCCTTGCCGCGGCGGGCGTAGGCCTGCAGCGCCGAGGGCGTCGCCAGGCGGCGATGGGCCTCGCGCGCCTGGGTCGTCAGCGGCAGCGGGTCGCCGGGCGCGCCCGGGCCGGTCTTCCACAGCTGCGGCACCGGCGGCGCCTGGTTGCCCAGGTGGGCGGCGCGGTTGCGGTTCTCCATGTCGAAGAAGTCGCAGGCGGCGTCCACGTTCTGCAGCCAGGCCGTCTCCAGCGCGCGCTCGAAGATGTCGTGCACCTCGGCGTCGGACTGCTGCTCGTTGTCGCCGCGCACCCACGCATCCTCGCGCGCCTCGGCGCGCGCCACGCGATCGGCCAGGCCGTCGGCGACCGATACCGGCATGCGGCGGTCCGGCGCCAGGCAAGGCGGCGCGACGACCACGCGTGCACGCGCGGGCTCCAGCTTGGCGCCCTCCAGCTCCACCGTGATCACGCCGTCGCTGATGTCGTCGACGAAGCCCATCGACGACAAGAGGCCGGCCGGCGTGGCCATGTAGGCGAAGATGCCCAGCGGCATGTTGTGCGCGTCGGCGTCCGGCGCACCCAGGTTGCGGATCAGCTCGCTCTGGTCACCGTGGCCCAGCAGGCCGTCGATGCGGAAGCCCGGGTCCTGCAGCCGCGCGACGACGGCGGCGATGTCCAGCGGCGGCGTGCCCGGCCAGGCCCACTGCGGCCAGGCCGCCTTCGGGTTGAGGATCTTGCGCGCATCGGGCAGGGCGAAGCCGCGCCACAGCTCGTTGCCCTTGAGCAGCATGCCGGCCAGCGCCTGCACCAGCGGACCCAGCGGCCCGAGGGCCCCTGCCAGCTCGTCGGCCGTGTGCTGGATCTGCTGCCGGATCTCGTCGAGGCGGCCCAGCCGCGCGTCGAGGTCCGATGGCGCATAGACCAGTCCCGCGGGCGGCGTGAAGCGCATGCGCAGGCCCGGCCACTTGTCCTGGGGCCGCACCAGCTGCACCTGGCCCATCGGGATGGGGTGCCCGGCCGGCACCAGCCGCGGCTCGACCGCGGGAGAGTGGCCCAGCAGCGGCATCGCCTGGTATTTGCCGCCGTCGCCGTCACCGGCCATGGACACTTCGGCGCGCACGATGTCGCCCTGCGAGCCGGTGAAGTGCCAGGCCTTGAGATTGGCGACCTTCACCGTCCAGCGCAGCTGCCTGGGCGTGTAGCCGAGCTCGGACAGCAACGCGGTCGTGATCGGTCCGGACTGCTGCTGGCCATAGCCGTCGGTCCACTCGCCATGCAGCTCGAAGAAGGGGCTGACGGGGCGGAAGTGCGGCCCGGTCTTGGCATCCGTCGACTTGAAGGACAGCACGTCGGGCTGCCGGGCCCGCAGGCTGCCGTCGGCGGCGACGTCCAGCGTGGTGGCGGCGGCGATGCGCGTGCGGCCGGTGCCGGTGGGCGAGAGGTCCTCGTCTTCCCAGTGGAAGTTGTCGCAGGCCTGCGCGGCGCCGCCGACCCTGGCGAAGGCCAGCGGCGGATACAACCAGATCTTCGTGATCACACTCGTCCTTCCTGCTGGCCGCCGCGGCTTGCGTGCCTTGCGGCACGCCGGGATCGGGCGAAGGCGGATGCTACTGCCCGCTACATGCGTGACGAGGCATGCACCCCAAGACCTAGGTGGCTGACGATGCTTCTCCAGGCATGACGCGCTGCGGGCGCCGAACTGCCGCTGCAGTCTGTTGCGCATGCCCCGCTGCGGCATCCGCCGGTTTGTGGATGCAGGACGCGTGCCGCGAGGCCACCGGACGACGCGGCGGCATCAGGGCACGAGATGGGTCACCTGCCCCGGCACCACGACGCTGACCACGCCGCCCCAGATGCAGTTGAGGGTGCCGCCGTTGTCCAGCGCGGGCTCGCCGCCGACGAGCACCGTCGACGCACCGGGCACCCAGGGGGCGGGCGTCACCGGCAGGCAGGGCTGGGGCGTCAGCACGCCCAGCGCGGCGGCGGTCGCTGCGGCCACGGCCGGGTTGGCCGGCGAGATGCACAGGCCGAAGGGCTGCACGTTGACGAAGGGCTGGTGGTCCATCACCGTGGCCGCCGGCTGGCCGCTGGTCAGCACGCGCCGCAGCGGCAGCACGGCGAGGCTGCCCGGAGCGAGCCCGCAGGTGCAGGCCAGCGTGGCGCCGTTGCAGACCTGGATGGGCATGGCGTGTCTCCGGTAGTGTGGACGGGCCTAGGGCCTGTTAACACTACCGGAGGACGCGCGCTGGAGCCTGGCAAGGCGCTGGGCTAGGCGCAGCCAAGGCCGTGTGCCTTCGGCACACAACGAGGCTGCAACGACGCCCAGCGCCTT
>SCTQ01000121.1 GCA_004322345.1 Aquabacterium sp.
CTGCGCTGCTCGTCGGCGCGGCGAAGCCTGGATCACTCGCCAGATGGACAAGGTCTACGGCTCGCTGCGTGCGATGAGCCAGGGCCTGGGCGACCGCGCCTGGTGCACCGGCAACCACTACACGCTGGCCGACATCACGGTGGGCTGCGCGCTCGGCTACCTGGACTTCCGCTTTCCGCAGATCGACTGGCGCCGCGACCTCAACCTCAGCCGCCTGGCCGACAAGCTGGCGCTGCGCCAGGGCTTCATCGACACCCAGCCCCCACAGTCCTGACGCCCCCCAAGTCGCTGACGCGACCACCCCCTTGGCGGCAGGGCCTGGCTGGGGGCGGCCCCGCGCTCAGCCCGGCGCCGCGCTGAAGGAGTCGGCGCGCGCCACCGGCCAGTACAGCCGGTAGACCTCGAAGGGCCACAGCGCCTCGCCGCGCTCGGCGGCCAGCAAGGCCCCCGGCTGCACCAGCGGCAGCAGGTTGGCCAGCAGCTTCACCTGGTGGTCCGACACCCGCCGCACGATGTGCGAGGCGGTGATCTCGCAGGGATGCTGCAGGCCCGCGGCCTGCACCAGCTCCTGCAGCGCCTTCATCGTGTTCTGGTGGTAGCGGAAGACGCGCTCGGCCTTGTCGGGCACCACCAGCGCGCGCTGGCGCAGCGGATCCTGCGTGGTCACGCCGGTGGGGCACTTTCCGGTGTGGCAGCTCTGGGCCTGGATGCAGCCCAAGGCGAACATGAAGCCGCGCGCCGCGTTGCACCAGTCGGCTCCCAGGGCGATCATGCGGACCAGGTCGAAGGCGCTGATCACCTTGCCCGCGCAGCCGATCTTGATGCGTTCGCGCAGGTTCAGCCCCACCAGCGTGTTGTGCACCAGGCTCAGCCCGTCCTGCAGCGGCGAGCCCATGTGGTCGGTGAACTCCGCCGGTGCCGCGCCGGTGCCGCCCTCGGCCCCGTCCACCACGATGAAGTCCGGCGTGATGCCGGTGGCGATCATCGCCTTGGCGATGCCGAACCACTCCCAGGGGTGGCCGATGCACAGCTTGAAGCCCACCGGCTTGCCGCCGGACAGCTCGCGCAGCCGGGCCACGAACTGCAGCAGGCCGATGGGCGTGGAGAACTCGCTGTGGGTGGACGGAGAGATGCAGTCGCGCCCGACGGGCACGCCGCGCGCCGAGGCGATCTCCAAGGTCACCTTGGCCCCGGGCAGCATGCCGCCGTGGCCGGGCTTGGCACCCTGGCTAAGCTTGATCTCGATCATGCGGACCTGCGGGTCGCGCGCCTGCTCGACGAACTTGGCCTCGCTGAAGCGCCCGTTGTCGTCGCGACAGCCGAAGTAGCCGGAGGCGATCTGCCAGATCAGGTCGCCACCGTGGGCGCGGTGGTAGCGGCTGATCGAGCCCTCGCCGGTGTCGTGCGCGAAGTTGCCGCGCTTGGCCCCGTCGTTCAGCGCCAGGATGGCGTTGGGCGACAGCGCGCCGAAGCTCATGCCCGAGATGTTGAAGACGCTGGCCCGATAAGGCTGGGCGCAGTGCTCGCCGATGGTGATGCGGAAGTCGTGGGTCTTGAGCTGCGTCGGCGCGATCGAGTGGTTGATCCACTCATAGCCGGCCGCCTGCACGTCGAGCTGGGTGCCGAAGGGGCGCTTGTCCGGCTCGTCCTTGGCGCGCTGGTAGACCAGGGAGCGCTGCTGGCGCGAGAAGGGTGCGGCCTCGTTGTCGCTCTCGATGAAGTACTGGCGGATCTCCGGGCGGATGAACTCCAGCAGGAAGCGGATGTGCCCGATGACGGGGTAGTTGCGCAGGATGGCGTGGCGGGACTGCAGGCTGTCGCGCACGCCCAGGCCGACCACGAAGAGGCAGGCCAGCAGCGGCCAGCCTCCGCTGTCGGTGACCACCCAGGCTGCAGCGGCGAGCACACAGCCGACGACGCTGGCCAGCCAGATCAGGTAACGGATGGGGAAATAGGCGTCGAGGCGGATCAGCCAGGCGGGCATCTGCAAGCTCCCGGCACACGGCGACACGCCACGCACCTGGCCCCGATGCTAGGCGAGCAGGCCCCGCTGCCGACAACGAGACTAAGCCCGCAAACCACGGTCAATTGCGCAGGTGGCATGCACCCGCCGCGGTGCGGCACGAACTGCGGCAGGTGGAGCCGCCGCCCGCGAGGGCTGGCTATACTGTTTTCCACAGCGCCGATTTGTCCGGCTTGCGGGCGCTCTACAAATGCCGCTAAACAGGGATCGGAGCCCGGTCCTGAGCGCACGCAGCCAGGCCGGGTTTTTTTGTTGTCGAGGTCCGATTCGATGGTTGCCCTGGGTGCCGGTTCTGTAGGCGTCGTGACGCCGCAGTCCATGCAGTTCGACGAGCCGCTGCCGCTGCAAAGCGGGTCCAGCCTGGCCGGCTACACCCTGGCCTACGAGACCTACGGCAAGCTCAACGCCGAGCGCAGCAACGCGGTCCTGGTGTGCCATGCGCTGAACGCTTCGCACCACCTCGCCGGCGTGTACGAAGGCCAGCCGAAGAGCGAAGGCTGGTGGGACAACCTGATCGGCCCCGGCAAGCCGCTGGACACCGACCGGTTCTTCGTCATCGGCGTCAACAACCCCGGGTCCTGCTTCGGTTCCACCGGCCCGATGCACCCTGACCCGGCCACCGGCCAGCCCTACGGCTCGCGCTTCCCGGTCTTCACCGTCGAGGACTGGGTCGATGCCCAGGCCCGGCTGCTGGACCGCCTGGGCATCACCCAGCTGGCGGCGGTGGTCGGCGGCAGCCTGGGCGGCATGCAGGCCCTGAGCTGGACGCTGCAGCATCCGCAGCGCGTGCGCCATGCGCTGGTGATCGCCTCGGCGCCCAACCTGTCGGCCCAGAACATCGCCTTCAACGAGGTGGCTCGCCGCGCGATCATCACCGACCCGGACTTCCACGGCGGCGACTTCTACGCCCACGGCGTGGTGCCCAAGCGTGGCCTGCGCGTGGCGCGCATGGTGGGCCACATCACCTACCTCAGCGACGACGTGATGGACCAGAAGTTCGGCCGTTCGCTCAAGCGCGACGAGGAGACCGCCGGCCCCGCCCCCTATGCCTACACGACGCAGGACATCGAGTTCCAGATCGAGAGCTACCTGCGCTACCAGGGCGACAAGTTCAGCGAGTACTTCGACGCCAACACCTACTTGCTGATCACGCGCGCGCTGGACTACTTCGACCCGGCCCGCGCCTTCGGCGGCAACCTGGCCGCGGCGATGGCGCGCGCGACGGCGAAGTTCCTGGTCGTCAGCTTCACCACCGACTGGCGCTTCTCGCCGGGCCGCTCGCGCGAGATCGTCAAGGCCCTGCTCGACAACCGCCGCGACGTCAGCTACGCCGAGATCGACGCCCCCCACGGCCACGATGCCTTCCTGCTGGACGACCCGCGCTATCACGGCGTCGTGCGGGCCTACCTGGAGCGCGTGGCGACGCAGGCGAGCGCGGCACCGGCGGGCACGGCCGCACGCGTCAAGGGCTTTGCGATATGAGCGAGCGTGCCCAACTCGAACGCATCGCCGAGCTGGTCCCGCACGGCTCGCGCGTGCTGGACCTGGGCTGCGGCGACGGCACGCTGCTGGCCTTCCTGCAGGCCGAGCGCGGCTGCAGCGGCTACGGCGTGGAGCTGGACGACACGAAGGTGATCGAGTGCGTCAAGCGCGGCGTCAACGTGATCCAGCGCAACCTCGAAGAAGGCCTGAGCGTCTTCGAGGACAACAGCTTCGACGTCGTGCTGCAGCTGGACACCCTGCAGAACCTGCGCAACACCCAGGCCCTGCTGAAGGAAACGGCGCGCGTGGGCCGCACGGCCGTCGTCAGCTTCCCCAACTTCGGCCACTGGTCCAGCCGGCTGAGCGTGCTGCGCGGGCGCATGCCGGTGACCAAGGCACTGCCCTACCAGTGGTTCGACACGCCCAACATCCGCGTGGCCACCTTCGCCGACTTCGAGGTGCTGGCGCGACAGTGCGGCCTGCGCGTGCTGGAGAGCTTCGGCCTGCACCATGGCGAGGTGGTGCGCAGCTGGCCCAACCTGATGGCCTCCACCGCGGTCTTCAAGTTCGAGCGCGGCTGACCGGCGACCGCCGGGGCCTGCCCGCGGCGGCCATGCCGCCTCCACGGAAATCGACTCTTACATATGGGGTTCCGCCGGCGATTGCCGGCCTGGGTCCCCGCACCTACATTGGCTGCCGCGACAACCAAGCCAACTCGGACGTTCGGAGGAGAACCACATGAGAGCCATCCACCTGCTGACCTGCACCACCCTCGCCCTGGCAGCCGCCGGCGCGCAGGCCGACCAGAGCTACACCTTCGACACCGGCGCCCAGGGCGTGACGGTGACCGACGGCGGCAGCGCCACCTGGCAGGCCGGCGGCTACCTGAGCATCGCCGACGTCAGCGACGCCGACATGCTGCTGCACCTGCCCGCCGCAGCACTGGGTGACTGGTCGTCCTACCTGGGCGGCAGCTTCAGCTTCGATGCGCGCAACCTCAACAACGAATCGCCGGACTGGGCGCCCTTCGGCGAGCTGACCCTGATCGGCAGCTCCGGCAGCGTGGTGCTGGACGTCGTGGCGGCCAACCAGCCGCCGGCCGACGGCAGCTGGCACAGCTACGCCGTGGCGCTGGACACCGCCACCTGGGGCGGCAACCTGGCAGCCGTGCTGGCCAACGTGACCGACGTGACGCTGAAGGTGGAGTTCCATGCCGGCGTGACCGAGGTTGTCGGCATCGACAACATCGCGGTCACCGCGGTGCCCGAGCCGCAATCGGCCTGGATGATGGCCGCCGGCCTGGCCGCGCTGTGTGCCGGGGCCTCAGCGCTGTCCGGCAAGCGGCAAGGGCTGGTTCGCCGCAGCCGGCAAGGCTGAGCGCTCCAGCTGGGCCGCGATGTCCGCGGCCACGGCCTGCGCGGCGGCACCGAAGGCCGCCGCCTGGCCGGAGACCCCGGCGCCGACCTGCAGGTCCGCCGGCGACTGCCAGCGGCCCGAGGACAGCTTGGGCGGCTCCTCCGAGGTGCGCATGACCCAGCGCGCGCGCGCGTCGAGCTTCGGGCCCTGGGCATAGAAGTCCAGCACGCCGAAGTCCACCGTCAGGCTGACATCCTGCTTCAGGTTCACGCAGCTGCCCTCGCACACGGCCCAGCCGTGCAGGCGCTGGCGCAGGCCATCGACGATGGAGCGCGTCATCGCCACCTCCAGCCGCTCGGCCCAGGCCACCTGGGGCCAGGCTTCCAGGCGCGTCTCGTCGACGCGATGGCGCACGGCGCGGGCCTGCAGGTATTCGGGAATCTCGACCCTCCGCACGACCAGCACACGCAGCGACGCACGCGGGGCCGACGCGGCACCGGCCGGCGCGCGGGCCGGCAGTGCCACGGGCGGCAGGGCCAGCAAGGTGGTCGTGGCCGGGGTCGAGGCACAGCCGGGCAGAAGGCCGGACAGTGCTGCGACGAGGGTCAGGTACAAGGAGGAGGCGCGCAGGTGTCGCTTCATGTCTGGTGCTCCGTGGATCCAAGCACGCTGCCGCCGGCATCCCCAGGTCCGGGCCAGCGGACACCGCGGATCCGGCTGCGCCGGGCCGCTGGTGTCGCCCCGGGGGGGCGCGCGAAGCGCGTACGGGGGGGTCTCATTTTCCGAAGATGATCGCGTTGGGGCGCTCGTCCAGGAGCTCGCTGAGGTCCTTCAGGTTGCGCGCCGCCTGCGACAGGTCGCGCATCGTGCTGTCCAGGTCCGCGCGCATCGGCGCCCCGGGGTCGGCGAACTCGTTGACGCGCTGGGCGGCGGAGCGTGCGGAGTCGGCTGCCTCGCGCGCACTGACGACGGCACGCTGGATCTCCGGCTGCAGGCCGCTGACCGTGCCGCGCGTGGTGTCGGCCAGCTTCTCGATCGATGCCAGCGTCTTCTGCGCGCTGCCCTGCACCTCGACCAGTGCGTGCTCTGTGGCCGCCAGCGTCTGCCGCGCCTGGGCCGAGGTGGCGCTGGCCTCCTTGCCGAGGATGTCCACCGTGCGGCGCGCTGCCTGCAGGCTCTCCTGCAACGCGGCCATCGTCTTGCGCAGGTCCTGGGCCAGCTCCTTGATCGGCAGCTCGGTCACCTGCTCGATCAGGTTCTCGATGCGGTCGCGCATCACCGGGATCTCGGGCTCGCCGGGGCGGCC
>SCTQ01000448.1 GCA_004322345.1 Aquabacterium sp.
TCGACCCAGTTACCCAATGGGTTACCCATCGACTATCCCCGCGTGTTCGCCTTGAACTTGCCGCGGAAGACCGAAGATCGAGTCGAGCATCCTGTTGAACGCAAAGCTGCGGTCCGACGAACGGTATCCCAGCTGCTGCCTACTCCGCGAGGGATAAGGTCAACGTGTTTGGAAACCTTAGATTCTGTGAACATCTAGCTGCGCTGCTGTGAATCGGTGCCCACCGTCCAACAAGGTCGATTCCGCTCTCTGAGCGGGCGTTCCTCCGTACAAGCACGCGAGAGGCGTCGGCCGTCGGCGCACCGTTTCGGTTTCGAGCTTGTCCACAGAATTTGTGGACAACCCGGCACGGATGGCCCGCAGAGCCTTGATCTGCCTGGCTCGGGCTGGCGTGCTGAATTTCGGGGCAGCAATCGCACAAGCCCCTACCTGGGTGCGGACAGCACTTCCAAGGGTCGAAGTCGGTCAGCATGATCACCAACGCACCATTGCCCGACGAGGTTTCCCCCATGAGCGTCCTCAGCAGCACCTTGCACACCTGCGTGTTCAGCCGAACCGAAAGCGGGCGGCTGGCGGTCTTCGACCCAGGCACTTCACTCAGCGATTCGCAGTGGCGGTTGCTGTTGATGGTCAACGGTGAGACGCCCTTTGCAGATCTGGTTGACCTCGTGCCCGCGATTGATCGGGCTGACGTGGTGGGCCCTTTGCTGTACGACGGCTTGATCGAGCCGCTGGCACACGAGGGCTTCCTGCCCGAGCGCCCCTACATGTGGCGCTTCATGTAGCCCAGGCGTAGGCCAGAGTCGTCGCTACAGCGACAGTTCGCCCCGTTCAGGGGCGGGCGTTGCATCGACTTCTTCGATGAGGCCCGCTGCCACAAGACCACGCACGGCGAGCTCGCCGTCCAGGGCGGGGACGAGTCCCAGCAAGTCGCCGAGCGGCGTATGCCCGTTCAGCATCAGCAACAGGCGCTGCTGATCGGCCGGGAGCTTGGGCGACGAGGTGAGAGCAGCGCGTTGACCTTCTACGGTACGCGCAAAGATGACTTGATTGATGTCGGATGTCATGAGGATGCAGCTCACGCTTGCGAGCCGTTGTGTGACAGATTATCCGAGGACGCGCTGTCGAGCCTTGATCCAAACGGATCAAATTTGCTCCGATTGTTCCTCGCTAAATCTTTCTAGGGATGCCGCGATGCTCCCGCGGTTCTACCGTGCTGGTCCGTCCACCAGACTCGATCTTCCCTATGAAGCCTCTCAAAGCCGTCGCGCTCGCCGCACTCGGCACGTTCCTGGCGTCTTCGGCACCGGCTTATGGCCCCGATGGCCATCACACCGTCGGCGCCCTGGCTCGTGAACTCATCAAGGGCACGCGCGCCGAAACAGAAGTCACGGCGCTGCTCGGTGATATCGACTTGTCCGATGCCGCGGTGTGGGCCGACTGTGCCAAGGGCGTGGACCAGAACTTCAAGTACCACGTGACGCCCAACCGCTATCCGGAGTGCCGGGTCTTCGAAACGCCGCAGCGCGAGGCCGAGATGGAGGACTTCGTGCGGCGCAACTTCGACAACTGCTCGCCCAAGCCTGGCGAAGAGCTCTGCCACAAGCAGTACCACTACACGGACATCGCGATCCAACGCAGTCGCTACGAGCTGGGGCCGGTGGGCACGCGCAACGATGATGTCGTGGCTGCGGTCGGGGCAGCCGTGCGCGTCCTGCGCGGGGACCCCGCGCCAGCGCCGTTTAACATCAAGGACAAGCGCGAGGCCTTGCTCATCCTGGCTCACTACGCGGGGGATCTGCATCAGCCGCTACATGTGGGTGCCATCTACCTCTCGGCCAAAGGCACGCGCGTCGATCCGGACCAGGGCACTTACAACCCGAAGACCAATACGCGCGGCGGCAACAGCATTTCCGTCGCCGGTGGCAACCTGCACGCGAAGTGGGACGATGTCCCGGCCACCCTGAAGATGAGCAAGATCAACCAGGCTTGGCTGGACAAAGCCGCTCAAGTCGCGATCACGTCAGGCCTCCCTGCAGATTGGTCAGCTGCCTGGGCCACCACCACCTTGGCCGATGCGAAGGTTGCATTCAAAGGCATGAAGTTCAGCGTCCTCAAGAGCGGCAAGTGGAAGGCCACGCTCCCCAAGAACTACACCGCCACGATGGCGGAGGTGAAGGAGCGGCAGATCACGGCAGCGGGAGCGCATCTGGCGGCGATCCTCAAGGCGACGTGGCCGTAGGAAGAGCGGCTCTCAATGACCTGCCTCAGGAGGATTCGTGCACTGCCCAAATTGCAATGCGGAGAACTTGGTGACCAGCGGGCGAGGCTCCCGATGCGGCGTGGATTTCCTCGCCGACGGCAAGGATCGATCGCCTCTGCCGGATCCGTCGATGCATGCGCTGGCTGGCGGGGCGATCGGGGTGGTCCTCGCGCTGTTGATCTCTATCCCGAGCCGAGTGTTCGATATTGGGCTGGTGCTGGCCGGCATGGGTATCGGACGCCTGGTCGCATGGGTGAAGTGGCGTAGGCACAGGTAGGCGCGACGACACAGCGAACACACAATCTCGCCGCACCCTTCGTGCGGCAGTACCGTGGCGACCTTGCCTGCGGTCGTAGTGGTGGACGAGGCCGCTTCCTTTTGCCCCTGGCAAACCAAGGAGCTTCCATGTCTGCTCGTAAACTCCCCCGCATTCCCTGTCTTGCGCCGCGCGCCGCGCCGCTGGCCGCCGTCCTCATGCTGTGCGCGGCATCACCTGCACACGCCGCTCCCCAGGCTGACTACCACTGGTTCATCGACGGCGCCTACGGCACGGTGGTGGACGGCAGCGTGCTCAAAGGCGGCAAGGCCTTGCGCACCTCCTCGTTCACGCAAGGCCTGGATCCAACGAAGTACCAGTTCCAGATCCGCAAATGGGAGGGCTACCTCTGGCCCGATTCGGTGGTCACCACCTTGCCCTATGAGGCCTTCACGGTGGGCACCAACAACTGGTACCGATCCAATGCGAGCTGGCTGCTGCCTGCGGGCAGCAGCAAGGACTGGTACTACTTCTACGCCATCGGCACCGACGGCACTTACTACGGCTACTCGCCCTACGTCGTGGGGTCGGACACGGCCACGGCGATCACGGTGGACTCCGTGGAGTTCAACGTCAACGGCAGCGTGGAGAAGGGCATCGGCAAGGTGGAGGCAGGCGCCAATGCCAAGTCCACCAAGACGGTGACCAAGGTGACCGTCGATCCCGCGGTGGACTACCAGATCACCTTCCTCGCTGACCCGCTGTCCTACTACGGCAGTGCACTGGATCCGGACTCCGCAACCTTCATGGGCTGGTCCGCGCTGCAGGGGTCTTCTGCCTCACAGGCACCCGCGGGCTGGGACATCCACCTGCAGCATTCATCTCTGTCCGACGGCGCTTTCACCGGCAGCGGCGAGAACCGCTCGGCGGACAACGACCTGATCGTCTCGGCCGACTCAAGCACGCTGGGGCAGATCGTCGCGTTTGCCATCGTGGCGCGAACGACCATGGACACAGGCGAGGTGAGCTACTCGGGGACGCCTGTGCTGGCCTACCAATCCATCGGGGTGGTCCCGGAGCCTGAAGGCTTGGCGCTGTTCTTGGCGGGTGGCGGGATGCTTCTGGTGCAACTGGCCCGCCGCAGAAGAAGCAGTTGAGCATCGCGTACGCACGCGGCGGCGCAGCCGGCGCCTGGGGGGACGCCCGCTCCGCAGGGCGTTCTCCTGCGCTCAGCGGTTCTCAAGCAGCTTTGTGATGGGAAAACGCTCAACCACACCAATGTCGAGAATCTCATTGGTGCCATGGCTGCTTTCACGCAACCGCCCGCAGGGCAGACGACGCTGCCAAGTTCTTATCGAGACGTTCTTGGAGCGGTGATCGCGAGCAATTGGACTTGAACTGACGAGGCTCCGAGACGCCACTACCGCTTCAGCGGCGTCTCTCTTAAATCGTTCGCCATAAATTGGCGCGCCGGGAGCTAAGAAGGGGCTTCTACAGGTTTGCGGAGGGATGCCTCTCCTTCAGCATTGACCAAATGCCGAGCTACGTCAGACGGGACACTTCTTCACGTCCGGCCCCCAAGCGTCGGCCCAGCCTGTAGAGACGATCTTCGCCGCGGAAGGGTTACGCACGATGGTGACGATGGCTACCTGTCGTCGCCCATCTAGGCATCCGAGGATGTACAAGCTGAGGTTCCCGTTGGGGAGCTTTTCAGGGGGGGTGATCTTCACTTCAGGCGGTGTGTGCTTCTTGAGCTCGCCAAACTGGCTGCGCTGAGTCCACCAGTTCCACCACGACTTGTCATCGGCCGCAGCTACTCGTTGATAGGCATCAAAGTCCCCAGCGCGAAGGGCGCGATGCCATTCGCTGAGCGCTGCGAGTTCCGGCGTGGATGGCGTCAAAGGGATCAGCGCCTCGGCGGCGCTGGCAAGGTTGGTGGAAATCAAGGCACCGCTCAGAAGAAGCAGTCGAAGGATCAGATGCTTGAAGGGGTGCATGTTCACGTCTCTCGTTGAGTCGCTACATGAGCTAGAAAATGTCGCGGCTGGGCCCTTGCGTCCCCGCGTGCCTGTGTCTTCGCGGAGCATGACCTGTGAGCGCAGTTTCATGGGCCGCTGCCTCTGGTGATCTCAGGGAAAGCGCGGCCTTGTCCAGGTATTCGGGCCGCGTGATCAGTGCTCCCTTGTGATCAATGTCATGACTGAGCGCCGCGACAGCTGCGTGGGATGCGTGGACTGACCTGCCCCCTTCCGCCGTACCAACGGTAAGTAGGAAGTCATGGTTGGCCGGCACGAAATCGTCGAGCCGACGCATCGTGAACAAGCCTTCGGTGTAAGAGTCAGCGCCGCGCCATGGGATGGTCAGTCGTTGGGTCCAATCGATAACGCGCCAGACCCTTGAGCGGTGGACTCGCGCGGGAGGCATTTCAGCAGCCTGCTAGGCCCGCTTTGGGGCGTAGCGCGGTCGCCCAGCAGCCACACCGCGAACGACAGCAACCAGCCTAAAGCGGGCACCGGCCGTTTTGGAGCGAAAGCGGATTAGGCTTTCGGCCTACCTTCTGAAGGGCGGCCCAATGATGCCGGCGGCGATCGGTACGCGAATTGCCTGCATGGCAGATGCATGAATTGGTCGTTCGGGTGCTATGCCGTGCCCGACCCGTTCTTCAGCCGGGCGTTCTCCTGCTCCAGCGTCTTCAGGCGCTTGACGTCGGCTGCCTCCATCTGCCCGAAGTGCTTGCGCCAAGCATAGATCGTGGGCTCGCTGACCTTATGCTTCTTGGCAGCCTCGGCCACCGTGGTCCGCTCCGCCTCTCGCAGGATCGTGACCATCTGCTCTTCAGTGAATCGACTCTTTCTCATGGGCTCCTCGCATGATGGGAGCCATTCTTCTAGAAACTACTGGTCCGAAGAAACCGAGCAGGTCAGGGCAGGCGCGCCGAGACGCCGTCGAGCTTGGCGAACTCGCGGTACAGCGGCACGTCGTGCAGCGCTTCTTCCATCGCCGGATCGCTCAGGCCGAACCACTGCTGCAGCTAGTGGATGCGCAGCATCGTCTCGATGCCGAAGGGCGGGCGGCCCGTCTTGGCCTTAGGGTAGTGCGGCGCCACGATCTGCACCAGCGCCGCCCACGGCACCACGCGCTCCATCTCCTCCAGGAACTCGCGCTTGCGCGTCTTCTTGGTGGACAGGTTCAGGCCCAGGCCGAGTTGCTTCATGGTCGTTGCTGGCTTGATGCGGATGCTTCAGGTCATGCAAGATTCGGGCGGGTTTTGCAGACGTTCCCTTGTCGTTGGCAGAAAGCGGAATGATCTGAGCGCCTGAAAGATGGCCAAGCCGCTTCCTGTCTCGCCAGCCGGGGGCTGAGGCTAAGGCCGATGTCCTTGGCGAAGCGCATCTGCAGGTTCATTCGAGCCCGCGTCACGGTCTTCGTGGCGGCTGGGCATTCCAATATCAAGGCTTGGATGCTGCCGTCAGCTGAAGGACGCTGTCCGTCATCGCCTTGATCTGTGCCTGAGGTCTGACGCAACCTAGCCTGTCACCAATCTCGTCGAGGAAGTAGATCGTGTCTTCAGCTAGCACGTCTCCCGTGGCCCTTTCTATGAGCCTTATCGATGAATCCGAGAATTCAAACGTGCGCGATCTACCTTGCCAGGGAAGCCTACGTCCCGAATTTCCGATGATTAGCACATATGGGGCTGCATTTTCAGGTGAATCTTGCCCTTGAAGATCCACTGCGCAGTTCGCGTATCGTCGATACAGGGTTGGTGTGCCATTGCCGGAGCTTGCCGTTTTCTGGTTGATTGTGCTGCCCTCCCAGAATGAAACGCTGCTCGGGCAATTTTTTGGATTCGAGAAGCTGCCGCTTACGCGCGCTGGTTCTAGGGCGTACGGGTTTCCGATGAAGTTTTTCCCGAACTGAATCTCGATGGAGACTGGGCTGCCAATATTGACCATTCTTCGGACCTTGATTTCGCTTCCACGGCAGAACTCTTTGAATGCAATGCCGAGGCGCTGTTCTTCCTCTGCAATCGCGGCATTGTTCGCGGCGTTAGTTCTCTCGTATTCGTCCATCTTTATCTTCGAGATAACGATGGGGGAAAGGACGTATGCGCCGACTGCGATCCCCCAGATGGAGAGTCCGCGCTTTCTTGATTTGGCTGGGATAAAGGCAGCAACGACAAGCAGTAGCACGAGGCCGGCTGCGTATTGGGCTAGGCCTCCAATGTCAAAGTAGACCGGACCCGCGGCTAGGGCCGCTGATGGTGAGCCCGCGGCAAACATGACGAGAGTCAGGGCGCGACGACCCCTAGCCGTGGTTGGTGTTCTGATCACAACCTCTCCTTTCATCGGTGTTGGCGACGTTACAGGGAAATGGGTCTGTTGTAGGAGGCTCGGCATCTCTCTGCGGGAAAGCGTTCATTCGTCGCAAGGTAGAAGGGCTCCCTGAAGCGGGAGGGTGTCTTACCCCATCTAGCAGGCTGTTGAAGAACCGCCGCCCCGAGCCTCACCCATGGCGCCGATCGAGCAATTCATGAAGCACGGCATTCGTCGCGAACGATGCCCAGGCGGGCGGCCGGGGAGGCGCCAGACGGTT
>SCTQ01000122.1 GCA_004322345.1 Aquabacterium sp.
CGATGCGGAAGACGAAACCCAGGCCCTGCTCGCGCTCCTGCGGCAGCGAGACCACCTCGCCGGTGACCAGCAGGTCGCGCCCTTCCCATCGGGGGTCGAGCGCATCGTCCAGACGCCACCCGGCACGCAGGCCGGCGAGGGCGAAGGCCGCCAGCGCGGCGGCGAGAACCAGGGCCGGCGTGGTGGCCGGTGTCCCGCGGCGGACGAAGGCGCCGGCCAGCAGCACCGCCGCGGCCGCCATGCAGGCGAGATGGGCGGCCGGTGTCCACACCTCGGCCTGCTGCATCTGGGCGGCAGTGCCGATGACCCACCCCCCTCCCGCAGCCATCCACCTCCCCACGCTGCGCATGGAGGGCGAGTGTAGGATCGGCCGCCCATCGCACCATCCCTGCGACACCACCTCCAGCAGGCCCCGAAAAGGGCCCTTCCACCGCGCCCCATCATGAGCCAGACCTCTCCGCTCGCCCGCCTGCAAGCCCTGGGCATCACGCTGCCGCCGGTCTCCGTGCCCGCCGCGGCCTACGTGCCGTTCGCGCGCACCGGCAACCTGATCTTCCTGTCCGGCCACATCGCCAAGCGCGATGGCAAGGTGTGGGTGGGCCAGCTCGGCAAGGACATCGGCACCGACGAAGGCAGGCAGGCCGCACGCGCGGTGGCCATCGACCTGCTGGGCACGCTGCACGTGGCGGCCGGCGGCCTCGACAACGTGAAGCGCATCGTCAAGGTGATGAGCCTGGTCAACAGCACCGGCGAGTTCACCGAGCAGCATCTGGTCACCAACGGTGCCTCGGAGCTGTTCGGCGAGGTCTTCGGCGAAGCCGGCAAGCACGCGCGCAGCGCCTTCGGCGTGGCACAGATTCCGCTCGGGGCCTGCGTGGAGATCGAGTTGATCGCAGAGGTGGATTGACGCCCTCTGCACGCTTCGCGTCCCCCCGGGGATGGCGGACCGGCAGGGCCGGATCCGCAGTGTCCGCCGGGCCGGCTCGCGCCACGCGAAGTGCGGAACGTTTGGATGAAACTCGTCTCTCAGGCTGGCCTGCCGGCCGCGAGAACAAACGATATGAAGCTCCCTTCTGCCCGTCCGCTCTACCTGCTGATCGCCATCGCCGCCTTCGCAGCGGTCGGCTTCGCCGTGTTCACCCAGTACCACTGGAACATGCAGCCTTGCCCGTGGTGCGTACTGCAGCGCTTGCTTTTCCTGGTGATCGGCGCGCTCGCGCTCGTCGCCGCGCTGGTGGACGTGGCGCCGGTGCGCAAGGCAGCGAGCGGCCTGGTCGCACTGCTGGGCGCGGGCGGCATCGCATCGGCCTTGTGGCAGCACTTCGTCGCGGCCCGGTCGCCGTCATGCAACATGACGCTGGCCGACCACATCGTCGGCTTCTTCAAGCTGGACACCACCTTCCCTGCCGTGTTCGAGGTGCGGGCCAATTGCTCGGACGCCGCGACGCAGCTGCTGGGCCTGTCCTACGAGTTCTGGAGCCTGGCCCTGTTTGCCGCCCTGGCCGTGACGGCCCTGCTGGCGCTGCGCCGCATCCGCTGACCACGCCTGCCGGCCGGGCGGCGGCAGCCGGGCCGCCATCGACATGCAACCCACCGCGCTGATCGACTTCCCGCGCCAGCCCACCGAGGCCGCCTCGCCGCGCCTGCGCCTGGCCTTCGATGCGCCGCTGCTGTGGCTGGCCGCCCAGACGCCGGCCGACGTGCAGCCGGTGATCGACGAGGCCCAGCGCCAGGCCGAGTCCGGGCGCTGGTGCGTGGGCTATGTGCGCTACGAGGCGGCGCCGGCCTTCGATCCCGCGCTCGTCACGCACGAGGCCAGCGGGCCGCTGGCCTGCTTCGCGGTGTTCGACTCGGCACGCGAGTGGCATGCCCCCATGCAGGCGGCGACCGGCTATGCGACCGGCGCCTGGAACCAGGCCTGGAGCCGCGCGGAGTTCGACCGTCACATCGCCACCATCCACGAGGCCATCCGCGACGGCGAGGTCTACCAGGTCAACCTGACCACGCCGCTGCAGGGCTCGCTGGAAGGCGATCCGCTGGCCTGGTTCGACGCCCTGCTGCGCGGCCAGCCGCGCGGCTACGCGCTGTACCTCGCGCATACCGCGCTCGAGGACACCAGCGGAGGCGGCGAGCGGCGGCTGCTCAGCGTCTCGCCCGAACTCTTCTTCGACTGGCGCGACGGCCGCCTGCTGTCGCAGCCGATGAAAGGCACCGCGGCACGCGGTGCCTCGCCCGAGGCCGATGCGGCCGCGGCGCGCGCGCTGGCCGCCAGCGAGAAGGAGCGCGCAGAGAACCTGATGATCGTGGACCTGCTGCGCAACGACTTCGCGCGGCTGGCGCAGACCGGCAGCGTGCGCGTGCCCCGGCTCTTCGAGCTGCACGCCCTGCCCACCGTCTGGCAGATGACCTCGACCATCGAGGCGCAGACGCGTGCCGGCCTGCGGCTGTCGGAGGTCTTCGGCGCGCTCTTTCCCTGCGGCTCGGTCACCGGCGCGCCGAAGATCGCGGCGATGCGCCGCATCCACGCGCAGGAAGGCGGCCCGCGCGGCATCTATTGCGGTGCCGCGGGCGTGATCGCGCCGGGCGGCGCGGCCACCTTCAACGTGCCGATCCGCAGCGTGGAGCTGGCGCACGAGGCCGCGCCGGCGGCACGGGCCGGACGCGGCGCAGCGGCAGAAGCCGACACCTGGCGCGCCCGCTGCGGCATCGGCAGCGGCATCACGCTGGACGCCACCGCGGCCGGCGAGGCCGCGGAGTGGCAGGTGAAGCGCCGCTTCCTCGAGCGCGCCGCGCGCCCCTTCGCGCTGCTGGAATCGCTGCGGCTGCAGGATGGGCGCATCTGGCTGCTGCAGGCCCACCTGAGGCGCCTGCAAGCCAGTGCGGCAGCGTTCGGCTACCCCTGCGACGACGTGGCCGTGCGCCATGCCCTGTCGCGCGCCGCTGCCGCCCATGCGCGAGGCAGCTTCAAGCTGCGCCTGCTGCTGGACGCCGACGGCCACGTGCAGGTGCAGGCCGACGGCCTGCTGCCGCTGGCCGGCGCCGCGGGCGGACCCGCGCGCGTCGCGCTGGCGCGCGAGCCGGTGGCCGCGGACGGCGAGTTCGTGCGCCACAAGACCACGCGCCGCGAGGCCTACGCACCCTTCACCCCGGCACCCGCAGGCTGCATCGACACGCTGCTGTGGAACGCCGAGGGCGAACTCACCGAGTTCACGATCGCCAACCTGGCCTTGCAGGTCGACGGCCGCTGGCTGACGCCGGCCGCCGAATGCGGGCTGCTGCCCGGCACCTACCGCGGCGTGCTGCTGGAGCAGGGCGCGCTGGCCGAAGCGCGCCTGCGCCTGGCCGACTTGCAGCGGGCGAAGGCTGCCGCCTTCCTCAACAGCGTGCGGGGCTGGGTGGGGCTGGACCTGCCGGGCCTGCAGGCACAGGCGCGCGGCCTGGCCGGCGGCTGAACGCCGCCCGGGTCGCTCAGGACCCTGCGGGCCCGCCGCCGCGGCGGATCGCCCCGGGGCCGGGGGTCTCGACGGGCTCGAAGTCCATGCTGCGGCTGGACTGCGCCGGGACCGGCTCGTCCAGCGACACGTCCACCGGCACGCTGGGCCGCGGCTGCTCCGCCGGTGTGTCGAGGTCCGGCAGCGCGACATCCACCGCCAGCGGGCGATGGGCCTGCGGATAGGCCTTGACCGGGCGCGTGGCGGTCAGGCGCTCGACCGGGGCGCCCGGCGCACCGCCTGCACCGCCGCCGATAGGCAGCAACAGGTCGACGGGCGAGCCGGCAGGCGCCCGCGTGCCGCTGCCTGCGTCCGGGCGCTCGGCCAGGTCGCGCGCCACGGAGTACAGCATCAGCAGCTCGCGGTAGGCCGGCAGGTCGAAGGTCTCGTCGCCGGGCTCGCGCTTGAGCAACGAAGCCTGCAGCACCTCCATCGCCCGCTCGGGCGTGGCCCACAGGCTCTGCAGGCGCTCGACCACGCCGGGGTAGTCCGCCAGCACGTGGCCCTGCTGCAGGTCGGACTCCCACTCGGGCGCGTAGGCGTTGAAGCGGCCGTTGAAACGGTCGCGGATGGCTTCGTACCGATCGCGCTCGTCGCGGCGGCGGTAGAGCTCCAGCAGCTTCAGGTAGGGCAGCGGGCTGGTGCCGGCCGTGCTGTCGATGTGGCTTTCGAGCAGGTCGATCGCCGACTGGTCCTGTCCCAGAACGAGGAAGAACTCGGCCTGCTGCTCCAGGTCGATCAGTTCTTCGACCGAGACCTGGCGATCCGGCACCGGCGCGCGCGCGGGCCGCACGGCCGCGGCCGGCGGCTTGGCGACCGGGGCGGTGACGACCTTCTTCAGCACCGGCAGCTCGACGCTGGGGCGCACCGGCGGCTTGGCCGTCGGCGGCGCGGCGGGAGCGGGCGGCGGCTCGGCCACCACCTCGGGCACCGGCACGGCATCGGTCAGCAGCGAGGGGCCGGGGACCTCGGACTGCGCGGAGTCCACGCGCGAGGCCGTCCACCAGTTGCCCTGCGCATCCTCGCGCCGCTTCCAGACCAGCCAGGACAGCGCGGCCGCCAAGGCTGCGCACAGGCCGGCCAGGACCAGCACCGTGCCGCTGCCGGCGCGGCCGGACTCGGCCTGGCGCACGCGGGCCTGGAGCTCCTGCACCTGGTGCCTGGCCGCCTCGCCGTCGCGCTGCAGCTGGGCCAGGCGGGCTTCAAGTTCCTGCAGGCGCTGCCTGTCGCGGGCCTGCTCCTCGGGCGTGGCGTTCAGCGCACGCCACAGCGCGGCGGCCGTGGCGCGCCTGGCCAGCTGGTCCGCGCTGGGCTGGGCATCGCCGCCGGGCAGGTTGGGCAGGCTGAGCGTCAGGCGCAGCTGCGGGTCGACGACGGCGTCAGAGGGTTCGATGGGGTCGAGCTGCAGGCGGGCGCCGCCGCGGGACGGCACGGGCTCGGCCTTGCGGGGCGATTTCCTGGGGCTCTTCGAGCGCGGGGCCACGGCATCGGCATCCAGGGCGGCCACGCGGGTGTGCAGGCCCGGCGTAGCGGGCATCGCTGCGGGCGCGGCCCGGCGGGTCGACCGGCTGCGAGGCTTGGCGACAGCGGAGGCCGCGGCCTCATCCGGCGCGTCGGCTTGCACCGTGCGCGTCGCACGCACGGGAGCCTGCGGCGTCACCGGCGTGGCACGCGGCAGCGGCGACTCTTCGGCCTGCGGCGCACTCACCACTGCCGGCGTGGCCGGCGGGTCGGCGAAGACCACGAACTTGCGCGACACCTTGGAGGTGCAGCCCGCCGCGACGTAGATCGACACGACCGGCTCGCTGATGCGGGCGTTGGCGACGATGCGGATGACGCGTTCGCCGTTGGGCGCGGTCTCGACGCGCGTGCGGCTCACGCCCAGACCGAGCTTGTCCTCGCCGTAGTAGATGTCGGACGTGAGGCAGGAATCGGGGACATCCTCGCCGGGCTCCAGCCGCAGGGGGATGCTCACGTCGAGGTACTCACCCAGGGTCAGGGCGGCGGGAGGCTTGCCGAGGCCCAATGCGCAAGCGGCACTTGCTGTCGCCAGCAGTGCCGCTGTCAGGAACGCTTTTGCGCCGGTGCGTCTGGGGATCTTGTTCATCGAGAAGCTATGCGCAACGCGGCCGACTCTAGCATGAAGGCTTGTCCGTTCCGGCCTATGGAATGCCCCCGCACGCCCAGGCCTCGCGTGCCAGAATCCGCGGCTTCCAGCGGCGAAACAATACGCCGCAATCCCGATACGCGCCTGACGTGGGCGACGCACCATGACCGCAGAACTGCGCTCCAGCCGCCACCGGCAAACGCTGATCCTGACCATCAGCGAGCCCGCCACCCGCAATACGCTGTCGATGCAGGTCTTCGACGCCGGCATCGAGGCGCTGAACGTCGCGGAATCCGACCCCGAGGTGCGCTGCGTGGTGCTCACCGGCGATGGCGGCCACTTCTGCGCCGGCGGCGACCTGCGCCGGCTGTCGGCCAATCGCAACGGTTCGGGCCCCGACGCGGGCCTGGCGGCACAAGCCGCATCCGTCGACCGCTTCCATGCCTGGATCGAGTTCCTGCACACCTTCTCCAAACCGGTGATCGCCGCAGTCGAAGGCGCGTGCGCGGGCGGGGGCTTCTCGCTGGCCCTGGCCTGCGACCAGATCGTCGCGGCGCGTGACGCGCGCTTCAACATGGCCTACGCCAAGGTCGGCCTGTCGCCCGACGGCGGCGGCAGCTGGCAGCTGCTGCAGCGCCTGCCGCGCGGCCAGGCGCTGCGCATCCTGTGGGAGGCGCCCACGCTGTCGGCCGACGAGCTGGCGGCGCTGGGCCTGGTGCACACGCTGGCCGACAGCGGCGACGCCCTGCACACCGCGCTGGCCCTGGCCGACCGCCTGGCCCGGTTGCCCGAGGGCTCCGTCGCCGCCATCAAGGAACTGGCCAACCGCGCGCCGCACGCCAGCCTGCGCGAGCAGTTGGCGCGCGAGCGCGACCTCTTCATCGAGAACCTCTCCGGGCCCGATGCCGGCGAGGGCCTGCAGGCCTTCTTCGACAAGCGCGCGCCGCGCTTCGGCGGCACGCCCCGGGACTAGTGTGGTGCACCACACCAGGGCCTGTCAGACACGACCGCACGACCGGAGGACACGCGTGACTCAGAAAACGGGCGCCGCCGAGGCGCAAAGCCCAGCCGCTGCGGTGGCTGCGGCGAGCATTTGCAACGCGGAGGGCCCCAAAGGCCTGGCCCAGCGCCTTGCCAGGCTGCGGCGCGTGTCCTCCGGCAGTTTCAACAGGCCCTGACACCATGCCGCTGCGCCGCCGCCTCTACCTGATGCGTCACGGCTCCGTCGACTACTTCGAGCCCGACGGCCGTCCCATCGCCCCCGACAACGTGCCGCTGAACGCCAAGGGCCGGCTGCAGGCCGATGCCGCGGGCGCCGTCTTCAAGGCCGCCGGCGTGCACTTCGACCGCGTGGTCGTCAGCGGCCTGCCGCGCACCGTGGAGACCGCGCAGCGCGTGCTGGCGGCCGCGCAGCAGGAACACGAGATCGAGTTCGAGCCCGACCTGCGCGAAATCCGCTCCGGCCGCCTGGCCGACATCGCGCCCCAGGACCTGGAGCAGACCTTCACCGGCGTCTTCGCCGCGGGCGTCGATCCTCAGACCATCGAGTCGCGTCGCTTCCTCGGCGGCGAGAGCATCGGCGAGCTGCTGGACCGCGCCCTGCCTGCCTTCGCGCGGCTGCGCGCCCGCGAGGACTGGGACTGCCTGCTGCTGGTGCTGCACGGCGGCGTCAACCGCGCGCTGCTGTCCTGGGCGCTGTCCGGGCAGCGCAACTTCTTCGGCGCAATGGAGCAGACCCCGGCCTGCATCAATGTCATCGACCTGGCAAACGACCATGCCATCGTGCGCGGCATCAACCTCGCCCCGACGCAATGGTTGCAGCACGGCGTGCGCCATACGACGATGGAAGAGCTGCTGGCCGCCTTCAAGGGCACGCGGCTCTAGCGCCTGTTGACATCGACGACCTGCGAGAGACCCCATGGAAGCCCAGACCGGAACCCGTCCCGTCGCCGCCCAGCACGCATTCGACACCGCCGCGCTGGATGCATACCTCAAGCAGCAGCTGCCCGGCTACGCGGGCCCGCTGCAGGTCGAGCAGTTCAAGGGCGGCCAGTCCAACCCGACCTACAAGCTGATCACGCCGCAGCACACCTACGTGATGCGCGCCAAGCCGGGCCCGGCGGCCAGGCTGCTGCCCTCGGCGCACGCGATCGAGCGCGAATACCGCGTGATGCATGCGCTGGCCGGCTCCGACGTGCCGGTGGCCCGGATGCTGCTGCTGTGCGAGGACGAGGCCGTCATCGGCCGCGCCTTCTACCTGATGCAGTACGTGGAGGGCCGCGTGCTGTGGGATCCGCAGCTGCCCGGCCTCACGCCCACCGAACGCGGCGCGATCTTCGACGAGATGAACCGCGTGATGGCCGCCCTGCATTCGGTGGACGTGAAGGCGCGCGGCCTGCAGGAGTACGGCAAGCCCGGCAGCTACTTCGAGCGCCAGATCGCGCGCTGGTCCAAGCAATACCTCGCCTCGGTGACCGAACCGATCCACGAGATGGACCAGCTCATCGCCTGGCTGCCGGCCAGCATGCCGGCCAGTGCGCGCGACGACGCCCAGGTGTCGATCGTCCACGGTGACTACCGGCTGGACAACCTGATCTTCCATCCCACCGAACCGCGCGCCCTGGCCGTGCTGGACTGGGAACTGTCGACGCTGGGCCACCCGCTGGCCGACTTCAGCTACCACTGCCTGAGCTGGCACATCCCGCCGGGCGTGTTCCGCGGGCTGGCCGGCGTGGACCTGACCGAACTCGGCATCCCGCACGAGGACGCCTACCTGCAACGCTATTGCGAACGCACCGGTCGCGGCAGCGTGGACGCGCTGCGTGCGGACTGGAACTACTACCTCGCCTACAACCTCTTCCGCCTGGCCGCCATCCTGCAAGGCGTGGCCAAGCGGGCGGCCGAAGGCACGGCCTCCAGCGCCCAGGCGCGCGAGGCCGGCGCAGGCGCGCGGCCGCTGGCCGCGCTGGCCTGGCGCTACGCGCAGCAGCACAGCCACGGCTGACGCCGTCGACACGTCGCCTCCGGCCGGCAAGGCCGTCAGGATCCGAGCCAACCAACAACAAAAGGATCACCCATGGACTTCGCCTTCTCGTCGCGCACCCAGCAGCTGCTGGACCACGTGCGCTCCTTCATGGACAAGCACGTCTACCCGAACGAGGCGCGCTACTGGGAGGAGCTGGAAGCCAACACCGCCGCCGGCAAGCGCTGGACGCCGCTGCCCGTCATCGAGGAGCTCAAACCGCTGGCCCGCGAGCGCGGCCTGTGGAACCTCTTCCTGCCCGACAGCGAGCGCGGGGCCGGCCTCACCAACCAGGAGTACGCGCCACTGGCCGAGCAGATGGGCCGCGTGCCCTGGTCCAGCGAGGTCTTCAACTGCTCGGCGCCCGATACCGGCAACATGGAAGTGCTGGTGCGCTACGGCACGCCCGAGCAGCAGAAGCAGTGGCTGGACGGCCTGCTGGCCGGCGAGATCCGCTCGGCCTTCGCGATGACCGAGCCCGACGTGGCATCCTCCGACGCCACCAACATCGCCACCCGCATCGAGCGCCAGGGCGACGAGTACGTCGTCAACGGCCGCAAGTGGTGGATCTCCGGCGCGGGCGACCCGCGCTGCAAGGTCTTCATCGTGATGGGCAAGAGCGATCCGCTGGGCCCGCGCCACCAGCAGCAGTCGATGATCCTGGTGCCCTCCGACGCACCCGGCGTGCACATCAAGCGCCCGCTGCAGGTCTTCGGCTTCGACGACGCACCGCACGGCCACATGGAGATCGTCTTCGACAACGTGCGCGTGCCGGCGTCCAACATGCTGCTGGGCGAAGGCCGCGGCTTCGAGATCGCCCAGGGCCGCCTGGGCCCCGGCCGCATCCACCACTGCATGCGCCTGATCGGCCTGGCCGAGCGCGCGCTGGAGCTGATGTGCCGCCGCGCGCTCAAGCGCGTGGCCTT
>SCTQ01000123.1 GCA_004322345.1 Aquabacterium sp.
GCCCGGCGCCATGATCTTCACGTCGCCGCCCCAGCTGTTGATCTTGCTGGCCGTGAGGTTCATGTCGCCCTGGAAGTCGAAGCTGTCACCGCGCGCCGCGAGGTCGATGGCCTTGAAGCCCTGGGCGAAGAGCGCGTCCCGCTTGGCGCGGTCGGCGGTTCCCGACACGGCCATGCCCACGCGTTCCAGCTCGTCCATCATGGCCTGGTCCCGCACGCGGTCGAAGACCTTCCTGAAGCGCGGGTCCCGGTAGTTGTCGGGGTCGGACAGGTCGTCGCTGACGTGGGCGGCGAGGGCGGCTCGCTGCCAGACCCCGGCATAGGGCTGGCCGCCGGCCAGGTAGGTGGCGGCGAAGGCCCGGGCCAGCTGCTCGCGTGCGAAGGCGGCCTGGTGTTCCGGCGTCAGCTTGCGGAAAGCCGCCAGCGAGTCGTCGTAGGCCGCGGACAGCGCAGGGCCGCTGAGCGGCTCCAGGCCGAGGGCCTCGCGCACCGCGATCACCAGCGCATCGCGTCGTTGCTGCACCACCGTCGCGTCCTGGCCGGGGCCGAAGCTCAGGTAGCGTTGGGCGAAGGTGTCGACGTCCAGCGTGCCGGAGGTGCCGGCGGACATCGTCAGGCGGGCGCCCTGGGCCGGCAGGCTCGCGTTGAGCTGGTTGGCGGACAGGTTGAAGCCCTGGGACTTGCCCATGTCGATCTGGCGCCCGGCATCGACCACCAGCGAGCCGGGGCCGATCAGGGTGATCAGGCCGCCGGTCTCCGATCCGGCCGAGGACAGGCCGAGGAAGTTGCGGCCGGCCTTCAGCAGCGTGACGTCGTCGCTGCCCAGGTGCTGGCCGGTGTAGTTCAGGTTCCGGATGTCCAGGCCGGCGGTGATCTCCGCGGCCTTGGGAAGGACCAGGGACTTGTTGCCGAACTCGATGGAGCCGCCGGCGTGGATCTGGGCCGCGTTCGGGTCGCCTGCGTGGATGCCCTGGAAGCGGCCGACCAGCTCGGTGCCGCCGGGAGGGAGGTCCAGGTACTGCGAGGCCGGATTGCCGCCCTGCGCCAGCAGGAAGCGACCGAGTTCACCGTCGGTCGAACCCGCATCACTGTCGATGTAGTCGAAGGTGTTGGTGACGGAGGCCCAGCGCGAGGTCGCCTGGTCGGCCATCAGCAGGCCCTGCAGGCTCGCGTCGCCGCCGGCGTACAGGTCGATCTGTCCGGTCGCCGAAGGCAGGAGCGTGGGCGAGCCCGCCAGCACCAGCTTGCCGTCCAGCGCCTGCAGGGTGAGGTTCGCAGCGACGTAGAGCACGTTCGACGCGCTGCCGACGCCGCCGGAGACCGTCTCGTCCCCATAGGTGTTCACGAAGGGGAAGATGGTCCCGTCATTGAGTGCTGCTGCGTTCCACTCCAGGTTGCCGGCGGTGGTGCGCGCGACGAGCCCGCTGTCGGTGCCGTAGGTGAAGAACAGGCGGCCATCGTCCATGCCGCCGTTGCGCACCGTCGAGCCCGGCATGAAGGTCGGGTTGAAGACCGAACCCAGCAGCAGGTCTCGGCCCGCGAGCACGGTCCAGCGCCCGTCCATCAGGCCCAGCATCGAGGGCAGGGCATCGATCGCATAGCCGTCGGCTGTCTGCGTGGCGTCGCCCTTGACGATGTCGCGTCCCGCACGCAGCACGCCGGTGCCGCGGCCAAGGAAGTACATGCCGCCGGTGATGTCGTTGCCTGCGTCGACGACGACATCGCCGCCGTTCTCGACGGACATCCGGGCCGTGCCGGTGTCGGTGCTGGTGGCGATCGCCGAGGTCGGCGAGACGACGCCCAGGTTGCGGACGTCGCGACCGGCGGTGACGCGCACATTGCCGCCGCCGAAGGAGCCCACGCCCTGGCGGAAGGCATCGAAGGCGGTCCACCAGGCGGTGGGCGAGGAGTCGTCCTCACCCGTGTGATAGAACCAGGAGCCGAAGAGCTGCGTCGAGGGCTGGCCCACGATGTCGTTGCCCGCGGCCAGCTCCAGGCGGCCACCGTGCGAAGTGAACTGCGGCGTCCAGGCCCAGCGGGTGTCCAGGCCGGTGCTGGAGGCGAGCGCGGAGTGGATGTCGGACAGGCGCCCGGCCACGTAGACCACGGCCTGGGTGTCGTACTCGCTGTCCTTCTCCAGGCGGATGTCGCGGCCGGCGGCCAGCTCGATGGAGCCCGAGGTGGTCCGCACGATCTGGTTGCTGGCGATGCTGAGGTCGCCGCTGCCGTCGCCGCGGGTGGCCAGCAGGTTGGAGGCGCCGGTGTCGGCGCCCGCCACCAGCCGCAGCGACCAGCCGTCGCCCGGCAGGATGGCGGTCGGGGTCGAACCGGATTCGGCGCGGCCCGTGCCTTCGAAGCCGTCGCTGATCGAGCCCTTCACCAGCAGGTCGCCTGCCGCGCGCACGGTCAGGAAGCCCGACTCCAGGCCGGCACGCGAGCCGTCGTAGTGGTCCTGGACGCCGAGGTCCCAGTCGCCGTCGATGGTGAAGTTGCTCGACGCGACGATCTCCACCTCGGGTCGCAGGTGCACCCGCAGGTCGCCGGTGACGCCCAGGTCGCCGAGGATCGTGGACGCGTTGCCCATGAAGTCCTGGTTGTCGCTGGTGAGCGTGTCGCGGCCCAGGGAGGTGCCACCGCCGTTGCCGGCCACCAGGCTCGAATAGCCGGTGTAGCGCTGCACGCCTGCGATGCCGATCTCCGCGGCCTTCAGCAGGCTGCTGTCGAAGGCAGCGACGTTCACCCCGCTGCCGGCGCGTGCCGCGCGCAGCACGATGCGGCCATCCTGCGCATCGTCGCCGGACGCGTCGATGGTGATGCCCTGGCCCAGGCGCAGCTGGCCGTTGGTGGTGGACAGCAACACGTCGCCACCGTTGGCTGCGCTGCGGGTGGAGTTCGCCTTGATGGACGCGCCGTCCAGCAGCGCGAGGTCCGCGTCCGCGAAGAGCTGCACCACGCCGCCGGTCGATGCCGTGGCGTCGATGCTGCCGGCGACCGTCAGCCTGCCCCCGTCCGCCGCGATGATCACGCGCTGCGACTTCAGCGTCGCACCCGCACCCAGCTCCAGGTCGCCCTGGCGCACGCGCAGGTCGACTTCGTTGCCGAAGCCGCCATTGCGCAGCAATGCCGCCAGCCCATCCAGGCGGGTGGTGTCCTGGCCCGCCGTGGCCAGCGTGGCGGCGTCCAGGCCGAAGCTGCCCGACAGGGCGCCGCTGCCGGCCGATGCGCCGGCGAGTTGCGCGTCGGCGCCGACGTCCAGGCGGCCGGCAGCCGCGTTCAGCGCAATGCTGCCCGCATTGGCCTGGCCCACGCCGGATACGTCGAGCTTGCCGTCGAGCACCACGTCGCCGCTGCCGGCGGTCGCGGTGATCCTGCCGGCGTCACCCTGCACCGCGTAGCTGTCCGTGACCTTCTGGTCGAAGCCCGCGGCGCTGGTGACCGAGCCCTTCTCGAAGACGATGGAGTCGCTGCGGCCGGCGGCGCCGCCGGCCTGGAAGGCGACGCGCCCGCTGGCGGCGTCGATCCATCCGGCCTGCTCGATGCGCTGGCCTGCGAAGCTGAGCCTGGCGCCCTGGCCTACGCGTTCGCCCAGGGTGTGGGCGTTGGCGGAGCGGTCGATGCGCAGCAGGCCGGTCGAGGCGTCGACGCCGTTGTCGGCGCCGGTCGCCGCGGTGACGCGCGCGGCCTTGACCGTCAGGTTCTTCTGCGCGACGAGCATGCCGGTGCCGGTGAAGGTCACGTCACCCGTGGTCTGCAGCGTGGCATCCGAGAAGCCCAGGGCCATGCGGCCGGGCCCCAGCGTGAGGCCGCCCACGTGCTGGTCGGACAGGTCAGGCGTGGTCTGGATCTGCAGCTGGCTCACGCCCTTCAGCGGGCTGCCCATGTTGGCTGCCGTCACGGTCTGGCCGCTGCCGTTCTTCAGCTCTCCACCGTTGCTGGAGTTGCGCAGGGTGACCTGCCTGGCCTGCAGCTTGACGACGTCGCCGGCCTGCCCCAAGCCGCGCAGCACGGGCGCGTCCAGCGTCAGCCGGCTCACGTTCAGCGTCTGGCTGCCGTAGAAGTCGATGCCGCGCACGCCGGACAGCTGCAGCGAGTTCACCTTCTGCACGGCCTTGAGCAGGTCGCCCGACAGCACGGTGCCCCCCGCGCCGGCCGGTGCCTCGCCGATGGACAGCTTGGTGGCGGCCAGGCCGAGGGTGTCGGTCTTGATCCGTGCCTGGTCCGACAGCGCGAAGCTGCCGGTGGCGTTGAGGTAGGCGGCGGGGCCGCCCAGCGTGGCGCCGGACGCCACGGTGAGCTTGCCCGTGTCGCCTGTGACGTCGGAGCGCGCGACCACCGTGTCGGCGGACGTGGAGACCATGGCCAGCGCGCTGTCGCCGCTGGTGTGCAGCGTGCGGTTGCCGGTCCTGGAGTCGCCCTTGGCGGTGAGCTTGCTGCCCGAGGCCAGGCTGACCTCGTCGGTTCCGGCGAGGATGACTTCCGCGGCCGAGAGCTCGGTGCCGGTGGCCTGCAGGCTCACCTGCGCGGCCTGGACGTCCAGCGTCAGCGTGTCCGTGCCGCTGCGCACGCCGCCGATCAGCACGCTGCCCGCGTTGCTGGCGGACAGGCCCGCTGCCGACAGCAGGGTCCACCCTTGCGCCGTGCCGTAGCCCGCCAGGGTCTGCGAGGGGTCGTCGACGATGGCGATCTTGCCGCCCGTGATGGAGATGTCGAGCTGCCCGGCCAGCGCGTCGTCCTTGCCGGCCAGGTCGAAGGATGCCGCGCCGCTCCAGTCCAGCTTCTGCGCGACGAGAGAGAAGCGCCCGCCGTCGAAAGGCAGGGCCGGCCGGTCCTGGCCCAGCGACGAGGCACGGTCGCTGAGCAGGCCGCCGATGCTGGTGCGGTCCTGCTGCGACCTGGCCAGGTAGGTGGCGGGCGGCTGCACGAGGATGCGCGTGCCCGCGTCGCTGCCGGCGTTGGAGCCTGCGCCGGTGAAGCTGCCGGTCACGATGGTGCTGCCGTCGTTCTGCTGCAAGGCCGTCTTCAGCGGCGTGCCCTGGCCGGAGGCCACCGAGACCAGCACCGCACCCGGCAGCAGCGCATAGCGGGCGGGCAGCAGGGTGTAGCGGCCCGGCGCCAGGGCGGAGCCGGCCATGGTGATCTCGATCTGCATGCCCGAGTAGAGGTCGGCGGCCGTCTTCTGGCCGTTGCGCATCGCGACGTCGGTGTCGTAGGGGGCGAAGTCGTAGCCGTAGCTGGGGATGACCGCGTAGAGGCCGGAGTTGGCCAGGTAGTCGGTCGAGCCGCCCACGCCTGCCACGAATTCCCAGGCCTGCAGGTCTCCGCCGGCGGATGCGTCCACCTTCGCCGCCGCGTCGATGCTCAGGTTCTTGCCGTTGAACACCACTTCCTTGGCCACGGGCAGGCCGTTCAGCGTGGTGGAGGTGCCCAGCTTCTCGTAGTAGATCCAGTCCTGGCCGTTGACCGTGCTGCCCACGGGCACCACCAACCCGTCGCCGGAGACCGAGGTGATGCTGTGCTCGCCGATGTCGAGCGTGTTCGCCGCCAGCTTCACCGAACCGAAGGGCTGGCGGATCACGCCGTCGTGCTCGATGGTGCCGGCGATGGCCGTCAGGCTGCCCAGCGCGGACAGCGGCGCCGTGCTGGTGCTGCCGCCATCGGGCGTGAGCAGCGTCAGGTGGGAGTTGCCGGTCAGCGCAGAAAGGCTGCCGCAGCCGTTGCAGCCGTCCAGCGTGAAGCTGGACAGCGTCGTCGCATACACCTGGCCGGCCGTCAGCGTCAGGTCGCCGGAGAAGCGCAGCGCGCCGTAGGACGTCGTGGCGCTTCCCGTGGTCTCGATCAGCCGGATCTCGCCGTTGCGCCGGCTCGGCGTGCCGTCCGCTGCCAGGGTCGCGCTGAGCGAGACGATGTCCAGCCCTTGCAGCGCGCTCAGGCCGTAGACCTCGATCAGCCCGGCCTCGATCGCCAGCCTGGTGCTCACGGCGGCGTTGCCGTCGGTGCTGGACTGGGGCGAATAGACGCCGCCGGTCTTCTGGTAGTCCTTCGGCGTGAAGTTGCTGAGCGTCTGGTTGCCCATCGCGACGTAGCTGGCGCTCAAGCGGTTGTCGGAGCCGGCCAGCGCGGCGAGCACCGGCGTGTCCAGGTAGATCGCCTTCGTGGCCTTCAGGCTCTGCTGGCTCGTCAGGCCCAGGGTGATCTTGTCGTCGGCTTTCAACGCGATGGTCGAGAAACCTGCAGCCTCCAGCCGCTTGGCAGACAGTTCGCCGACGCCGTTGCCGAGGACGGCGAGCAGGTCGCGGGAGGTGCCGGCCTGTCCCAGCCCGGCCAGCGACGGCGAGCGGTCGGTGTCGACCAGCACGCGGATCTCGCGCGGATTGCCGGGGTAGTCCCGGCCCGCGGTCCCGTAGATGTTGCCGGCCCCCTTGACGTTGTTCAGGGTCACGCCGGCGCTGAACTTGCCGCCGTCGGCGTACTGGTTGGGCGCCTTGGCGTCGATGATCGATTCGAGGACGAAGCCTTCCGGCGTGCTCAGGGACAGCGAGCCTGCACTGCGCGAGACCAGCTGGCTCGCGCCGGTCGACGACTGGTAGAGCGTGTCCGCGTAGCCGCTGAGGTCCAGCTTCGATCCAGCCTCCGCCACGATGTAGCCGTGGTCCGCATTGAGGTTGATCGCGCCGCCGCCGTACACCGTGCCCGTGCGCCGGCCCAGGCGGTCTTCGTTGACTTCCGCCGTGCCGGCGACGGACAGCTTGGCCGCCGACGTCAGCCAGATGGCCTGGTCCTTGTAGAAGCCGACCTGGTCCGTGGTGTCCGAAGCATCGCGATTGCCGCGGATGCCGGAGGTGTTCTGCAGGTTGATGGTTCCGCCCGGTGCGGTCAGCTCGCCTGCGACGGTCAGGTTCCGCTTGGCATTGAGGGTCAGGCTGCCGCCGGCTTCGGTGGCCAGGCGGGACCCGGCCTGCATCGTCAGGCTGCCGGTCAGGGCGCCTTCGCCGGCGCCCAATGTGACGGAGACCGCCGCGCGCTTGGTGGCGTCGGGCACGGTCTGCACCGTGGCGAAGCGCTGCGTGCCGATGGCGCTGCGCACGGCGACGTAGTTCTTGAGCCGCAGATCGGCGTTGAACGAGGAGGCAATCGTCACGTCACCCAGCGACTTCAGGGTGAAGGTGCCGAAGCCATGGTCGTTGAAGAAGCCGGAGGCATACGGCCCGGCCGCGTCCAGCGTCAGCCCGGGCAGCCCCAGGATCTCGAGCGTGCCTCCCGCCGAGAAGTCGTAGCCCGAGAGCGTGCCGTTGAGGCTCAGCGCCGACCCGGTGTCGACGTACTCGCCCTTGGTGCCGTTGTAGTTGGTGGACAGGCTGACCTTGCCGGCCTTGCCCTTGGTGTCCGAGCCGGAGCCCGGGCGCCAGCCGCCCGCGGACACGTCGATGCCCGAACCTGCCTGCGTCGTCAGGCCGTCGGTCGCCGACAGGCTGACGGTGCCGCCCTGGACGGAGACGCGGGCCGCGCCCGGTGTCCCGAACAGGTTCGAGGCCCGGTCGTCCGTCCAGGTACCGGATGCGTCGAGCCGGGCCTGCGAGCCGAGCGTCAGGCGGCCCGAGGATCCATTGGCACCGCGCACGGCGGCCAGCTGGATCGAGCCGCTGTGGGCCGTGATGTCGCCCAGGGCGGTGACGTCCCCGCCGAAGGCATAGGCCTTCAACGTGCCGCCGTTGGCCAGCGTCAGCGAGCTGCCCTGGTCCAGCGTGATGTTCGAGGTCGCGTTCAGGCCCAGCGAACCCAGCTGTGCGGCGGACAGCTTGTCCGCCGACAGGGTCAGCACGTTGTCCAGCAGGCTGAGGCCGGCGCGGTCCGGGTCGGCGAGGAAGGCCGAGGGCCGGGTCGCCGCACCGTTGACGACGCGGATGCCGCCGAGATAGGTGCCGCCGAAGGTGAGCGATCCGGCACTCGGCGTCGACACGCCCGAGGTGCGGCCAGCCTGGTAGGCGCCCACCTTGACCGAGCCGTCCACCGTCGCGTCGAAGGCGACCTTGCGGGCATCGATGGTGGCGCTGCCCGCGGCCTTGCCCTCCACGTATCCCGGCACCGGCGTGCCGTCTGCCGGCGTGTAGAGCTCGTCGTACCGGACGTTCGGGTCGGCCTGGGTGATGGGGATCCAGACCTTGCCCAGGCGCACCAGGCTGTTGCGGATCGATCCGGCGGTGTATTGCAGGCTGCCGCCGGAGATGTCGAGCCTGGCGCCCGAGTCGGCGACCACCGCGCCTTCGGCCTGGACGGAGAGGGTGCCGCCCTTGGTGGCCAGCTCGCGGGCCGTGCGGCCGATCGAGTTGTAGAAGCCGCTCGCGTTGCCGACCTTCACGCCGGAGCGGCCGTCGAAGAAGATCTCCTGCCGGTAGAGCACGCCGTTGCGCTGCACCGGCGTGTCGGCCAGCTCGATGGCGAAGAGCTTGCCGCTGATCTGGTTGCGGCTCATCGGCAGCAGCACGTCCTTCAGGCCCGATACGTCCAGTACCGCGCCGGACTCGATGACGACGCGGCTGGTGTCGGCCACCGCGCTGTTGGCATTGGCGTTGAAGATCTTCGAGTTGAGCGTGTTGTCCGCCGCCCGCATGCGGATGAGGCCGGCGTTCGCCTTCAGCGTCGCGCCGGACTGCACCTCGATCTGGCTCGCGTCGACCAGGATCTTGGAGACGTTGTTCTTGTAGGTCGTGCTCTCGGCATCGAGCTGCGTCGCGCCGTCGTCGGACGGCAGCACCTCGGTGCGGCTGCCGCGGCCGAAGGTGACCTGGCCCATCAGCTGGCTGACCGGGAGGATGGTGTCCGCGCTGCTTTTGGCGGTGTTGCCCGCCGACTGCTGCGCAACCAGCTGGATCACCCCGTTCTTGCCTTTCACCGCCGTGGTCGCCTGCAGCAGGCCGTTCTGCTTGATCGCCAGGCCCACCAGGTTGATGGAGCCGCGTTCGGCCACGATCGCGTTGACCTTCTTCACCAGGCCGGTGGTGTTGTCCGGCGTGCTGTCGTCCACCGTCTCGCCGTCGACGGTCTTGTATTCCTTGGCCTCGCCCTGCTCCACGGTGTAGAGCCCGCGGTCGTTGGCCGGCGCGTTGACGGCCACCACCAGGCCGCGCTGTGTCTGGTCGGACGAGGACATCAGGTAGACCTGGTTGCCGGCGGCCAGGGCGGTCTGGCCGTCGGGCGTCTCGATGCGGCCTTCGTTGACCACGCGTGGGGCGAAGATCAGCACATCGCCGCCGGCGGCGGCCCGGATCTCGGCGCCGCGCTCGATGCGGATGCCCGCGTCCAGGTCGCTGGTGCCCTGGTTGAAGATGGCCGAGCCGTCGGTGTAGGAGCGCAGGCCCTTCTCGTAGACGCTCTGCGCCAGGTTCAGCGAGGTGGCGATGAAGCGCCCCGTGTCCACGCGCGCGTTCGGCCCGAAGATGATGCCGTTGCCGTTCTGCAGGATCACTTCGCCGTTGGCCTTCAGGCTGCCGAGGATCAGCGACGGGTCCGCGCCGCGGATGTAGTTCAGCGCCGAGCCGCCGGTGGGCTGCACGAACTCCACGCCATAGCCCAGCCCGATGTCGAAGCTCTTCCAGTTGAGGATGACCTTGGCGTTGCTGCCCTGGTCGATGACCAGGCGCCGCACGCTGTCGGAGATGGCCGTGCCCAGCGGGATGGGGTTGCCGTTGGCATCGCGCAGCGTCACGCCACCCAGTTGCACGAAGGGCTGGCTGCCGGTCAGCGGGTTGGGCTGGGGCAGGTTGTTGTAGCCCTTGGTGGCCGCGCTGCCGAAGCGGTTGGCCGCAAGCGCCGCCGAGCGCGGCAGAGCCGGCGCCGCATTGGCGCCGGTGGGGAAGGACAGCGCCATCGCATCCGGCGGTGCCAGCTGGGCCGCCATGGCGGCGGAGGCAGCCAGCGCCAGCGCGGCGCGCCTGCGCGCGCGTGTCGTGCCCTGGGCCGACTTGCCCTGCGTGGCCACGTGTTCGCCGGTGGCCACGAGCATGCCGCGCTCGCGGTCGAAGATCAGACGGAAACTGCGCTTGTTCATGATCCTGCTCTCGGTCTAGCTCTGGCGGTCGTCGGGGGTCAGAAGGACTGCTTGATGCTCAGGTCCACGCGGTGCTTCTCGTTGGCGCGGCGTCCGGTGGCGATGAGGTTCTGGTTGCCGGTGGAGTCGGCCTTGCGCGTGTCGAAGGTCGGCAGCGCGAAGTTCAGGCTGGCCTGCAGGCGGTTGGGGATCTCGAGCTTGAAGCCGAGGCCCCAGCTGCCCATGTGGATGCGCTTGAGCTCGGTGGGCAGCGGGTCGATCGTGGACAGCTCGGCGCGGTCCAGGAAGGCGAAGCCGGTGACGGTGGCGTCGCCCCAGGAGAACAGCGTGGGCGTGCCCAGCTCGGTGCGCAGGGCCAGGCCCTGGTCGGCGGTCTGCTCGTACTCGTAGTAGCCGCGCACGGAGTCCAGGCCGCCGAAGCCGATCTGCTCGGGCGAGGCCAGCGGGGCGCTGGCGAACTGCGCCTGGCCGTCGAGCAGCAGCGTCCAGGTGCCGAAGATGCGGCGCTCGTGCCGCAGGTTCAGCTTCAGCAGCTGGAAGTCCGGCGTGGCGCCGACGCGGCTGCAGTCGAACTGGTCGCGCGCCACGCCCTGGCAGTCCACCGTGCGGCCGCCCAGGCCGCTGGCGCCCAGCTTGATCTCGGCGGAGGCCATGGTGCGGCTGGCGTCCGTGCTTCGATAGAAGTCGTAGCCGATGTCGAAGGCGGGGTAGCGCAGGTCGGGCCGCTTGGTCGTGAAGCCGGCGATGTCCTGGTTGGTGGACCGGTTGTAGATGTAGTCCAACCCCAAGGTCCAGCCATGGGACACGCTGGTGCCGAAGCCGGGCAGCGGCATGCGGTAGCGCAGGCCGTAGGTCTCGCCGCGCACGACGGTGCCGCCGCCAATGGCCGTGGGGGTGTTGCTGTTGGAATGCACCACCGACATCGACAGCCGGTCATCGCCCAGGCGCGCCGAGCGCTGCACGGGCAGCGAATAGGCCATGCTGATCGTGTTGGCCTCTTCCGGCCGCCACGGCGAATAGAACCAGTTCAGGCCGATCGTGTGGCCGCGCTGGAAGAGGTTGTCGTAGCTGGCCGAGGCTTCCAGCCGGCCGCGCTGCGTGTTGTAGCTCTGCTTGGTGTTGGCCTCGATCGAGGCATGCCAGGCCGGCTTGTCCTCCACCAGCAGGGTCACGTCCATGCGGCGCGGATCGTCCGGGCGCGGCTTGATCTCGGGCGTGATGCCGGGCTGGCCCGCACCGCCTTGCACCTGCGCCAGCTGCTGCTGCACGACGTTGAAGTCCGGCACCGTACCCGGCGCCAGTTCGGGCAGGCCCTGGCGGATGACGCTGGGGCGGGTGTACTGCGCGTTCCTGACGTTGAGCGTCTCCACGCGTGACTCGATGACCTCCAGCGTGATCTCGCCGGAGTTGACGTTCTGCTGCGGCAGGTTGACCACCACCGACAGGAAGCCGCGGGCCTGGTAGGCCTTCTCAAGCGCGGCCTGCGCGGCGTTGATGTCGGCGAAGGTCTTGCCGGGGCCGAGGTAGGGATAGACCAGCCGCTCGATCTCGTCGGCCGACAGCTTGGTGTTGCCGGTGATGTTGTAGGCCATGACGTCGAAGCGCGGCACGGCTTCCTCGGCCTGGGCCGCGGGCGCGACAGGCGGCGGTGCCCCCTCGGCCCGTGCTGCGACGGTGCAGGCGCCCATGCAAACGACAACCCAAAGCGGCGCGAACTGGCGACCCATGCAGCGATCTCTCATCCGGAAAAAACAAAGGCGTCCCCGGCTGGGGACAGGCGGCGTACCGTATCAAGCAGCGGTGTCGCGGCAGTGGACCGCAGGCGCGGCCAGCATGGGCCGTTCGGACCAATCCATTGGAGCGGGGGGAGGCGGGGACCCGTCACCCGGAAGAAACGGAAGAAGGCTCCCCGCAGGGAGCCTTCTCGACTTGCATCGGCAGCTTCCCCGGCAAGCCGGGGAAGCAGAGCCGATTACTTGAACACGCCGTAGGGGTTGGTGTTCTTGCGGACGCCGCCGCGGCTGAAGCTGGACTCGGTCGTCAGGAACAGGCCGGGGCTGGATTGGCCGGCAGCCAGGGCGTTCTCGATGGCGTTCAGGGCGCCCAGGGTGGCGGTGGACGCGCCGTACTTCACCAGCTCGTACACGTAGTCGTAGCGGCCGGCTTGGGCTTCGGCGGTCTGGCCAGCACCTGCAACGCCGTCGGCGATGTAGTTGTTGTTCAGCTTGACGAAGCGATAGGCGTCGCTCGTGCCGATCGGGTTGTTCTCAGCCGACAGGGGCGCGAACGCGTAGGCCGTGTTCAGCGGTGCGGCGGTCGGCTTGGTCACCGGGTCGTTCAGCACGGAGACCACGTCGCCGGAGCCGGTGGCCGTGTAGGCAGCCAGCAGGGAGACGTTGGTGGTGGTGCCGGTGGTGTTGGAACCGGTGGCGGCCAGGGAGCCACCGACGGTGGTCGTGCCGCCGATCGGGTTGTTCAGGAAGTACTCGATCGAGCCGACGTAGGTGCCGGAGGAGTTGTTGCGGCGGACGTAGGCGATCTTGGTGCCGGCGGCCGGGCTGGGGCTGATCTGCGCGGTGGAGGGCAGGTCGTTGGCGACGGCAGCGGCGGTGGAGCCGAACAGGAAGTTCACGCCGGCCTTCTTGGCCAGGTTGTTGGCGGTCGACAGGTAGGCGGCGACTTGGGCGCGCGAGATCGAGGGCTGGCAGGCCGGGGTCGTGTCACCGGTGGCCGTGTACAGCGTGATGGGGTTGCCGTTGCCGTCCACGCCGTTGGCGGAGGCGGTCGCGCAGGCGGCGGACAGCTGGCCCTTGGCGACTTGGTAGGCCTGCAGGGCGTTGTACAGCTGGCTGCTCACGGCGATGCCGAAGGTCTGCAGGTACTTGGTGGCTTGCAGTTGCGAAGCCACGGGCACGGCGATCGTGTTGCCGATGGCGGTGAACATCGCAGGCTCGACGTCCAGGAAGCCGCCGTCGGAAGTTTCGGACACGGTGCCGGCGGTGACCGACTTCAGCTGGCCCAGGGTGCTCAGGAAGCCCAGGGAGCCCGCGGCGGCGATGTTGTTGGAGCCGGTGATGGCGGCCGGGTCGACGAAGGTCGTGGCGGTCGTGATCGCGGTGATGGCGGAGGCCGAGCCGGCGGTGTTCACGCGGACCTGGCTGTAGACCTTGGCGGCGCCAGCGGTCGTGGATTGGGCGACGAACTTGACGGCGCAGTCAGCGGTCCAGACGTTGCCCAGCGTGTCGGTGGTCGTCGTCTGCTTGTAGATGGTCAGCGAGTTCGGGGCGCCGGCGGCGGCGTCGCACAGCAGCGACAGCGACTTGGCGACGTTGATGCCGGTGGCGGACGAGCCGGTGATGTGCAGGATGTCGGAGGCCGGAGCGCCAACGACGGCGAAAGCGGAACCGGTGGCGGCCAGAGCGGCGGCGGCCAGGGCGATGCGGGACAGTTTCATGGAGTGCTCCGAAATTTTGGAACGAGTGGACCCACGACGAGCCGGGATGGCTCGCCGGGAACTGTCGGACCAGCCCTCAGGGCCGATCCGGCAGGTGTGCAGGGGAAACGAAAAGCCGGCTGGAGATCAGCGAGCTTGACGACGACGGGCAGCGAAGCCCATCGCGGCCAGGCCGGCGACCATCAGCGCGTAGGTGCCCGGCTCGGGCACGGACGGCAGGACGGCAGGGGTGGTCCAGGTCAGGACGCCGTTGGCGTAGGAGAACTTGCCGTTGACCTTGGCGCCGCCGTCGGTCTCGTCGTTCACGAGGTACAGGTCGCTGTTGGAACCTTCGTTCACGAAAGCCGAGAAGTTCAGGTTGGTCGTCCAGTTGTTGCCGAAGGTGCTGCCAACGTAGTTGGCGGCGCCAGCGCTCGTGGCAGCAGCAGCGCCATTCGCGGCGGTACCGATGGTGCCCGCGGATTGGTTGGGGGTGATGGTCGTAGCGTCGACCAGGCCCATGTTGGCGGTCAGAGCCAGGGCGGATTGGCCAGCCAGTTCGTCATCGGTGGGGGCCCCGGTGGTCACGAAGCTCAGGCCATTGCCGTCGTCGTACGTGCCGTCGCCAGCGATCACAGCCCACTGCACGCCGCCGGCGTTCGTGTTGGCAGCGTTCTGGAACAGCGAGTAGGCAGCTTGCCAATCGTTGCCGGTCACGTTGGCGCCGGTCACCTGGCCGGTCAGGAAGTTCCAGCTGACGGTCACGCCGTCTTGGGTCAGGGCGGAGCTGGCGCCGAAATCAGAGAAGTTCAGGCCCAGGTCGACGAACACCGAGGTGGAGTCCGTGGAGTCCCAGCCCAGGAAGATCAGCGAGCTGTTGCCCGTTTCCATCTTGGTCACGGCGGCTTGGGCAGCCACGCTGGCCAGCAGGGCGGCGGCAGCGACGAGCTTCTTGGACAGTTTCATCTTGCTTTCTCCAGTGAGAGTTGCGATTAAGAGTTTTTGGATCGGGCGATTGCTCGAACCTGTCGATTGCCTAGGTCCTTCCCCGATCCCGGTGGCGAACTGTGCCGAGGCTGTATGACGAGGTTCCGGGTCTGATGCCCCCGGGCGGTGAGCCGATCGAACCCTTTTGCGGATCCGTTCGTGCGCACATCGCCACATGCCATGGACAACCGAACGAGCCTAGCGAGCGCATGTGTCCGGTCTGTCACACGCGGACCACGCGAACGTAGTCCGTTGGGTCCATGACGGACCGTGATCCGGGACACATCGCGTTTCCATAATTCGGCGCTTTTGTTCGAGCGGGTCGCACTGCAATGTCGCGGCGGCCCAGCCAGCGTCCGGATCACCATGAACGCATTGCGCACCCTCTGCCTGTCCCTGGCCGTCCTCGCGGCGGCCGCCCAGCCCGCCTTCGCCTTCGAATCGGGCTATGCCCAGCGCACCAAGGTGACCCTGAACACCTCGCCTGCGGGCGTCGAGACGAAGGAGGCCCTGTCGGGCGTGGCCGTGCCCGTGCGCCTGCACAGCGGCAACTTCGACTTCACGCAGGTCAAGCCCGACGGCTCGGACCTCAAGGTGCTGGCCGGCGACGACAAGACGCCGCTGAAGTTCAGCGTCGAGCGCTTCAACGACCTGGACCAGATGGCCGTGCTGTGGGTGCAGCTGCCCTCTGTGGCGCCGGGCACCGACAAGAACACCCTCTACGTCTATGCCGGCAACGAGAAGGCGCCGGCCCACCAGAACGAGCAGGCCTTCGATTCGGCGACCGCCGCGGCCTTCCACTTCGCCGAGAAGGACGGCTCGGCCGCCGACCACACCGGCGCGCTGAAGGCCCAGGCCCCGGTGGCTGTGGATGCCAACGGCCAGATCGGCCAGGCCGCCAAGCTGACGGGCGCGCCTGTCGTCTGGGCCGCCAATGACAAGCTCAAGGCCGCCGGCGGCAACCCCTACAGCATCAGCCTGTGGGCCAAGCCTGCGGCGGCCGGCGGCACGCTCTTCGCGCAAGGCCCGCTGAGCATCGTGCTCGAAGGCGGCAAGGTGGTCGCCAGGCTGGGCACGCTGCAGGTGGCCGGCGGCGACCTGCCGGTGTCGACCTGGGCCCAGGTGGGCCTGGTGCTGGGCACGGGCAAGGCCACGCTCTACGTCAACGGTGCGCAGGCTGCGCAGGCCGACCTGCCGTCGCCGGCGCCTGCCGTCGAAGGCGAGGTGAAGGTGGGCGAGGGCTACTCCGGCTCCATCGACGAGCTGCAGATCGCCACCAGCGTGCGCAGCGCCGAGTGGATGAAGTTCGCGCGCGCCGCGCAGGGGGCGGACGCCAAGCTGGTGGCCAGCGTCACCCAGACCGCCGACAGCGCCGAGGAAGGTTCCAGCGAGGCCGGCTACATCGGCATCCTGGTCAAGAACCTCACCATCGACGCCATCATCGTCATCGCCATCCTCGGCGTGATGTTCGTCATCTCGATGTGGGTGATGGTCACCAAGGCCGTCTTCGTCGGCCGCGCGGACAAGGACAACCGCGGCTTCCTGAAGAGCTTCCGCGAGGCGCGCGACGTGCTGGTCGCCGAAGGCCCGAAGGCCCATCCCGACTCGCCGCTGGCGCGCCTGTACGAGGCCGGCCTGCGCGAGCTGAACAAGCGCGACGTCGGCAAGCGCCCCGAGCCGCTGAGCGGCGCCTCGCTGGATGCGGTCAAGGCATCGATCGACGCCGACCTCGTGCGCGAGAACCACGAGCTGAACTCGAAGATGGTGCTGCTGACCATCGCGATCTCCGGCGGGCCCTTCCTCGGGCTGCTGGGCACGGTGGTGGGCGTGATGATCACCTTCGCGGCCATCGCCGCGGCCGGCGACGTCAACGTCAACGCCATCGCCCCCGGCATCGCCGCCGCGCTGCTGGCCACCGTGGCCGGCCTGGGCGTCGCGATCCCCGCGCTGTTCGGCTACAACTATTTGGCTGCCCGCATCAAGAACATCTCGTCGGACATGCAGATCTTCGTCGACGAGTTCGTGACGCGCGTGGCCGAGAGCTACGGCGCGCGGTGAGCGGCATGACAACGATGGTGTTCGACGCACGGGCCGGGCGCCGGGCCGCTCCCAAGCCGGCCCGCATCCCCTCGGGGGATCGATCGACGCATCCGTCGAGCGAGGGGCGGTAGTCATGTCGGCGGACATCAAAGGGGACAACCAGCCCTATGACGACATCAACATCACGCCGATGCTGGACCTGGCGTACGTGCTGCTGGTGACCTTCATCATCCTGACGACGGCCTCGGTGCAGGGCGTGCGCGTGCAGTCGCCCCAGACCAAGCACATCAGCAACCTGGCCAAGCCGCAGACGCGGGCGGTGACCATCACCGCCGACGGGACGATCTACCTGGACGCCTATCCGGTCTCGGCCGACCAGCTGCTGGTCTCGCTGGGCCAGTACAAGGCCGCCAATCCCAATCTGCCGGTCGTGCTCAAGGGCGATGCCGCCACGCAGTACGACAAGGTCATCGAGGTGCTGAACGTGCTGAAGAAGCTCGACATCACCGAGGTCGGCCTGGTCACCAAGCGGGCCCAGTGAGGGGAGCGATCCATGAAGGTCCAAGACGACGCCAAGCCCTACGACACCATCAACGTCACGCCGATGCTCGACCTGGCCTACGTGCTGCTGGTGGTCTTCATCCTGATGACGACGGCCTCGGTGCAGGGCATGCCGATGAGCATGCCCAAGCCTTCGGCGAAGGCGCCGACCGAGAAGCACGAGATGCACGTGCTGCGCATCGAGCCCGACGGATCGCTGAAGCTCGATGGCGCGCCGCGCACCGAGCAGCAGATGCAGGCCGACCTGGCGACGATCAAGTCGCGCGACGCCCAGGCCTCCGTCGTCATCCAGGGCGACGCCAAATCGCAGTACGCACGGGTGGTCGAGATGATCGACCTGTGCAACGAGGTGGAGATCGGCATGAGCCTGGCCACCTCGCGTATCGGTTTCTAGCCATGTCCTTCGAACGTTCCAGCGCGCGCCGCCTCGCCCTGCTGTCGGCCGCCTTCCTCGTGGCCGGGGGCCTGTCGGCCTGCGACGACGCACCGTCCAAGCCCAAGAAGGCGGCGATGGTGAAGATCCTGCCCGACACGCCGCCCCCGCCTCCGCCGCCCAAGGTGGAGGAGAAGAAGCCCGAGCCCAAGGAAGACAAGCCGCAGCAGCAGCTCAACCAGCCCAAGCAGGTGGAGGCCCCCCAGCCCCAGGCGCTGAAGTCCGACGAGGCCGCGGGCGATGGCCCGGGCAACGGCATGCAGTCCGGCGCCGTCAGCTCGGACTACGCCGGCGGCCAGATCGGCCAGGGCGCCGGCGAGGCACTGGCCAATCGCTTCGCCTTCAACAACTACGCCAACGGCCTGACGCGCTCGCTGAACGACTTCCTGGCGCGCGACAAGGATCTCAAGCGCCGTGGCTACAACGTGAAGGTCAACGTCTGGCTCACCGCCGAGGGCCGCCTGGAGCGCGCCGAGCTGGTGGGCAGCACGGGCGATGCCGACACCGATGCCGCGCTGCGCGCCGCGCTGGGCCGCTTCCCCGGGGCGGCCACCCCCGTACCCGACAAGCTGCCGCAGCCGATGAGGCTGCTGGTCACCAACCGCCTCCTTGGATAGACGAAGTAGAGATCGATGAGACCGAACAAGCTGAAACTGCTGCCCGCCCTGATCGGCCTGGCATGTGCCGCGGGCCTGACGAGCGCCCATGCCGACGAGCGCGAATCGCTGGAGGCGCTGAGGCAGACCACGCTGAGCCTGATCCAGACGCTGGTCGACAGCGGCGTGCTGACGAAGGAAAAGGCCGAGGCGCTGCTGGCCCAGGCGAAGGAGCGTGCCGCCACGGCGACCGCGGCCGCGCAGCCGGCTGCCGCCGCCTCGTCCGTGCGCGTGCCCTACGTGCCGCAGGTGGTGCGCGACCAGATCCGCAACGAGATCAAGGAAGAAGTGCTGGCCCAGGCGCGCGAGGAGCGCTGGGGCGTGCCCAACGCAAAGGCCGACTGGACCGAGCACATCAAGATCGACGGCGACCTGCGGCTACGGCACCAGCTGGACCAGTTCGGCAACGGCAACCCGACGGGCACGGACTTCATCGTCGGTGCCTTCACGCCGCGTGGCACCTCGACCTTCGCCACGCGGGCGCCGGACTTCGCGACCTTCAACTCCGCCGGCGTCGCCAACGCCAACACCACCGAGGACCGCAGCCGTACGCGCCTGCGCCTGCGCCTGGGGGTGACCGGCAAGGTGACCGATGGCGTGACCGCCGGCGTGCGCCTGGCCACCGGCAGCGCGACCGATCGCGTGTCGACCAACCAGACCCTGGGCCAGGATTTCAACAAGTACACGCTCTACGTCGACCGCGCCTACGTGAAGCTGGACCCGGTGCCCTGGTTCTCCTTCAGCGGCGGGCGCATCCCCAACCCCTGGTTCAGCACCGACCTCGTCTGGAGCGAGAACCTGAACTTCGAGGGCGTGGCCGCGACGGCCAAGTGGCCCGGCATGACCGACCCGTCGTTCGCGCCCTTCCTGACCGTGGGCGCCTTCCCGGTGCGCGAAGACACCGGCAGCCGGCGCGGGCGCTGGCTGCGCGGCGCGCAGCTCGGCCTGCAGTGGCAGCCCGACCCGGCTGCGCGCCTGAAGTTCGGTTTGGCGCGCTACAGCTATGCCGGCATCGAGGGCCAGGTCGACGACGACTACGACACCAGCACGCTGACGCCTGGCGCCACCTACGGCCGCTATGAATACGGCAGCGGCCTGCGGCAGAAGGGCAACACGGTCTTTGCCACCAACAACCCGGCCGACCCGTCGGCCACCGTGTACTGGGGCCTGGCCTCCAAGTTCGAGCCCCTGGCCCTGACGGTGGCCGGCGAGTTCTCGTGGTTCAACCCGGTGATGGTGATGTTCTCGGCCGACTTCGTCACCAACACCGCCTTCGACCGCAACGAGATCTTCCGCCGCACCGGCCTGCAGCTGGAGGACGGCAGCAAGACCGGCACCCTGCTGCGCGTGGCCTTCGGTGCGTCGGAGGTGCGGGCCAAGGGCGACTGGCAGGCCTCGCTGACCTGGCGCCGCCTGGGCTCGGACGCCGTGCTCGACGGCTTCACCGACAGCGACTTCGGCCTCGGCGGCACCAACAACAAGGGCTACGTCCTGGGCTTCACCTACGGCCTGGACAAGGACCTGAACCTGGCGCTGCGCTACCTGTCGTCCCGGACCATCGACTCGCCGCGCGTGCTGCCCGGCACCGACGACACGTTCAAGGTGAACTCCCTGCAGGTGGACCTCAATGTTCGCTTCTGATCGCACCCGTCCCGTCTGGCGCGCGCTGGCAGCGTCCTGCCTGGTCCTGTCGTGCATCGGCGCCCATGCCGCCGACTCCAAGAAGGACCAGGAGCAGATGCGCCGCCTGCGCCAGCAGCTGCAGCAGCTCCAGCAGGAGCAGGCCACCCAGCAGGAGGCGGCCACCCGCGCGACCCAGGAGAAGGCTGCCGCGGAAGCCGACCTGAAGAAGACGCGTGCCGAGGCCGACGCGGCGAAGGCCGCGTCCAGCCGCAAGGCCGCCGTGCTGAGCAAGGACCTGCAGGTCGCCACCACGGAACGCGACGCGCTCAAGGCCCAGCTCGAAGAAGCCCGGGCGCAGCTGGAGAAGACCGGTGCGGACCTGAAGGCCACGCGCGAGAAGCTGGCCGCCCGCGATACGCAATGGGCGCAGCTCGATGCGAGCCACAAGGCGCAATCGGCCTCGCTGGCTTCCTGCGTGCAACACAACGTCCGCCTCTACCAGCTGGGCAGCGAGCTGCTCACGCGCTGGGAGAACAAGGGCCTGAGCGAGGTGCTCGCGCAGAACGAACCCTTCGCCCAGCTCAAGCGCGTGGAGCTGGAGAACCTCGCCGACGATTACCGCGACAAGCTGGCGCGGGAGCGCCAGCCGGCGGGTGCGGCCTCCGCTCCCTGAGCCGGACGCCGTGGGCTGAGCCGATCGGTGTGCGCCGCTGGACGCAGGCCGATCGGTATGGTCCGGGGACATGACGCTGTAGCAGCAATCCTTCACGATCTCTTGCTGTCTTTCACAGTCATCGTGGAAGAGAACGAAAGACCGTCATGCTGCTGAAAAATCTGTCCCCCTGGTTCGCGCGCCGCTGGCCCGCCATGGCCGCGGCCGTCGCCGTGGCTGCCGCGGGCGGCGTCGGGTTCTTCGCCCTCAAGCTGCATCGCGCGCAGGCTGCCGTCTCGATGCAGATGGTGCAGTTGCCCGGCGAGCGCGGCGCCGGCCAGCTGGGCTCCGGCACCATGCCGATCTCCGCCAGCCTGACGGCCGCCAACCAGCCGCCTCCCTTGCTGCGTGCGTCCAAGGCCGCCTTCGACGAAGCCTGCCTGCGTCCCATCCGCCTCAAGCGCTTCGACGAGGCCATCGAGGCCTGCAACCGCTTCACCAACGTGCGCGAGCGCGCCGGCCATGCCCACGCGGCGCTGGCGGCGATCTATGCCACGCGCTCGTACTCCAACTCCGCGGCATCGGTGATGCATGCGCAGCTTGCGGCCGAGGCCGGCGACGGCCGCGGCAAGTTCATGGTGGCCTTCCACAGCCTGACCGGGCAGAACCCCCAGCCCTTCGACCTGGACCGCACCCGCGCGCTGCTGGTCGAGGCCAAGGCCAACGGCGTGGCCAAGGCGCAGCAGTACATCGACATCGTCGACGCCAGCAAGCGCTGCCGCGACCAGGCGGCCTTCAGGCTCTTCGACGCGCCGGTGTTCTGCCTCTTCCGCCCGGAGCTGACGCAGCTGCTGTCCTCCAAGGGCATGACGGAGAGCCAGAAGGACCTCGAGCACTGGATCGACGTCTACCGCCCCGGGGACGTGCTGGCCTCCGCCGACCGCGCCGAGGTGACCTACGACCGCGACCCGCAGGAGGAGCTGCATCGCCTGGCCCGCTTCGCGTACATCTTCAACCCGCAGGACGGCGTGGACCGCATGGAGCTGCTGCGCAAGGTGCTGGTGGAGAAGTACGGCAAGCTGCAGCCCATGGACGCCACCCGCGAGACCGGCGGCCACAGCGAGTGGCGCCTGCCCGACGGCGTGGCCATCGCCCTGGGCAAGGATGCCGACGGCACCGTGACCGTCACCTACACCCTGCCCAAGCGCTGGGAGGACCGCACGGCCCACCTCAAGCGCGAGCGCGAGCTGGAGCAGAACGCGCAACTGATCCGCGACCAGGTTGCGCTTTGATGTGTGCCCCTCGGGCCACGGGTACGTGGCCCGGTCCCCCGTGGGGACGGGGCCGGCTTGGGGCGGCCCGGCGCTCGGCCCCTGCGGCCTCCGCCAGCCGGTGATGCCGGCAGGAGCGATGGAACAGGCGCTGTTGGGGCGGCCCGGCGCTCACGTCATGTGTGCCCCTCGGGCCACGGGTACGTGGCCCGGTCCCCGAGGGGACGGGGCCGGCTTGGGGCGGCCCGGCGCTCGGCCCCTGCGGCCTCTGCCAGCCGGTGATGCCGGCAGGAGCGATGGAACAGGCGCTGTTGGGGCGGCCCGTTGCCTGGCGCTGCCAAAGCCCTGCGGCCGCCGGGCCGCGCGAGGCCTGGGCCACAATGGCGCGATGCTCTACAAGTTCAAATCCAAGGCCTCCGGCGACGTGATCATGCTGGGGCACCATGCCCAGGCCCTGCTGAAGCTGATTGGCAAGGATCCGTCGTCGCCCAAGGGCATCCTGCTGCCCGAGCAGATGCCCGCCGCGCTGGACGCACTGCGCCGGGCGATCGAGGCGGAGAAGGGCGGCTCGGAGGTGGACGCCGGCACCACGTCGGCCGAGGCGGCCGCCGACGCCGAGCGCGACCAGGACGCCGTCTCCTTGCGCCAGCGCGCCTGGCCGCTGATGCAGATGATCGAGCGTTCCCAGGCAGAGAATCGCGAGATCACCTGGGGCGTCTGATCCCGCCGAAGCAGACGGGCAGGGAACCCGCGGCGCATCCCCGGACTCTGGGGCATCATTGTCCGCACGGCCGGCCTTCCGCCGGAGCGCCAAGCAAGGAGACCGACATGCGCCTGCAGAGCAACAGCTGGACCGACGGTGGGCTGATCCCCGAGCGTTTTGCCGCCGGCAAGCGCGAGCTGGACGGCGCCATTGCCTTCTCCGACAACAACAGCCCCCACCTGGCCTGGGGCGACGTGCCCGAGGCGACGAAGAGCTTCGCGCTGATCCTGGTCGACCCGGACGTCCCCAGCCGCGGCGACGACGTCAACCGCAGCGACCGCGAGGTGCCGGCCGACCTGCCGCGGGTGGACTTCTTCCACTGGGTCCTGGTGGACATCCCGCCGGCGCTGCGCCTGTTCAACGAGGGCGAGTTCAGCCAGGGCTTCACCCCCCGCGGCAAGAGCGGCCCGTCCACGCTGCACGGCGCCCGCCACGGGCTGAACGACTACACCGGCTGGTTCGCCTCGGATCCGGAGCGTGCCGGCCAGTACTTCGGCTACGACGGCCCTTTCCCACCCTTCAACGATGCGCTGGTGCACCGCTACGTCTTCACCCTCTACGCGCTGGACGTCGAGCGCCTG
>SCTQ01000124.1 GCA_004322345.1 Aquabacterium sp.
CGCAGGGCGGCGAGGTGCGCGGCAACCTGGCGGCCCTGCGGGATGCGGGCCAGCGCGAAGGGCACGGGTTCGCCGGCGATCAGCAGGATGCGCTTGTCGCCCTCGGTGATCTGCGGCAGGTAGCGCTGGGCCATCACCGTGCGCGTGCCGTCGCGCGTCAGCGTCTCGGCGATGGAGCCCAGGTTCAGGCCGTCGTCGCGCACGCGGAAGATGCCCATGCCGCCCATGCCGTCCAGCGGCTTGAGGATCACGTCGCGGTGCTCGGCGTGGAAGGCCTTGATGGCGTCGATCTCGCAGCTCACCAGCGTGGGCGCGATGAATTGGGGGAACTCGAGGATGGCCAGCTTCTCGGCGTGCTCGCGCAGGGCCTGCGGGCGGTTGAAGACCTGGGCGCCCTCGCGCTGGGCCTGCGTGAGCAGATGGGTGGCGTAGAGGTACTCGGTATCGAAGGGCGGGTCCTTGCGCATCACCACGGCGCCGAAGCCGGCCAGGGGCAGGCCCTCGGGCTCGGCCAGTTCGTACCAGTCATCCAGGTGCTCGCCGGCCCGGCTGCGCACGGCGGCGTCGGACAGGCGCAGGGCCTGGGCATCGGCGGTGACCGGGATGCCGCGCTGCCAGCGCAGGTTGCGCGGCTCGCAAACCCACAGCTCGTGCCCGCGCGACTGCGCGGTGCGCATCATCGCGAAGGTGGAGTCCTTGTAGGTCTTGAAGGTGGGCAGCGGGTCGGCGATGAAAAGCAGCTTCATGCCGGGACTGTAGCCCGCTGGCGCCGCACCCGCGGCGCTTCGTCGCAGAAGCCTCGCCGTGGCGCTCGGGCGTGCCGACCATCGGCGGGTCCGACAACGCACGAGGAGACCTCCCATGCCCACCCGCCCCTCCGCCCGCGCGCTGCGCGCAGGCTGCCTGCTCGCCGCCGCCTGCGTGCGCCCCGCCTTCGCCGGCATCCAGGACGACATCTCGGTGGGCATCGGCCTGGCCGCCGACGAGCTGTGCACCCGGCTGCTCGTCAGCGGCGACAGCCGCGCCCGCGTGGAGTGGCGCTATGTCGCGCCCCAGGTCAGCACGCTGCCGTTGATCTGGCGCGTCACCACCGACGGCAGCGGTGCCAGCGTCGGCACCAGCCTGGATGCGCTGCTGGGCACCGAGGCGCGGCAGGCGCTGTTCCGCCCCGGCCTGGGCTGCACCGTGGTCCCGCCCGGCACTGCGGCCGCGGACGTGCTGGCCCAGCCCTTCACGCCGCGTGCGCCGCGGCCGTTGTCCGCAGCGCCCTGGCCGCTGGGCGAAGGCGCGGCCGAGACCTCGCGCCTGGACGCCGCCCGCCTGGCCGCCGTGCAGCAGCAGGGCGACAAGCTCTTCGCCGACGGCCTGCTGACCGCCTGGACGAAACGCCAGAACACTTATGCCTACCTGGTGGTGCAGGACGGCCACCTGGTCTACGAGCGCTACGCCGACGGCTACACCGCCGACCAGCCGCAGCACGCCTGGTCCATGACCAAGACGCTGACCACCCTGGTCGCCGGCCTGCTGGCCCGCGACGGGCGCCTGCGGCCCGACGCCGGGCCGCCCGTGCCGCAGCTGGCCGACGGCGCCAAGGCCGGCATCACCTGGCGACACCTGCTGCAGATGCGCTCCGGCCTGGAGTGGACCGAGAACTTCGGCGGCTTCGGCCCCAACTCCATCATGCTGTGGCTGCAGCCCGATCACGGCGCCTATGCCGCGAGCCAACCCCTGGCCTGCCGCGACGGCAGCGCGGGCGCCGTCTGCGCCGACGCCGACCGCTTCAAGCCAGGCGAACGCTTCCTCTATTCGTCCGGCTCGACCAACGTCGCCGCGCTGGGCATCAAGCGGCTGCTCGGCGGCCACCAGGCCTTCTACGACTACTACCAAGGCCGGCTCTTCGAGCCGCTGGGCATGCGCGGCGGCATCGTGATGCCCGACGCCTCGGGCACGCCATCGGGCGGCACGCGCGGCGTGCTGCGGCCACGCGACTGGCTCAAGCTGGGCCAGCTCATCCTGGACAACGGCCGCTGGCAGGGTCGCGCGCTCGTGGACCCGGGCTGGATCGCCTTCATGACCGCGCCCTCGCCTGCCTATGCCGGCTACGGCGCCGGCGTCTGGCTCCACGGCTCGCTGGAGATGCCTGCCGACATGCCGCGCGACATCGTCGTGCTGTGGGGCGTGAAGGGCAACTACGTGATGCTGGTGCCGAGCAAGCGCCTGGCCGTCATGCGCATGGGCTACAGCCAGGACGAGGCGGCCACGGCGCAGCGGATGTTCGATGCCGTGCGCGCGCTGGCGGCCGCCTTCTAGATTTCGAGCTTGGAGCCCAGCTCGACGACGCGGTTGGTCGGCAGGCTGAGGAAGTCCGCCGCCGCCGAGGCGTTGCGGTGCATGTTGCAGAACAGCTTCTCGCGCCACAGCGCCATGCCGCTGCCGATGGTGGGGATCACGATGTCGCGCGACAGGAAGTAGCTGGTCTCCATGTCCTCCAGCTTGACGCCGTGGCCCTTGAGCAGCTTCAGCGCCTCCGGCACGTCCGGATCGTTCTTGAAGCCGAAGTGCAGGGTCACGACCCAGCAGTCGTGGCCCAGGGACTCCAGCTCGATGCGGTCCTCGAAACCCACCCAGGGCACCTGGTGGTGGGTCACGGTGACGAACAGGTTCTGCTCGTGCAGCACCTTGTTGTGCTTCAGGTTGTGCAGCAGCGCGTTGGGCGTGGCCGTCTTGTCGCCGGACAGGAACACCGCCGTGCCCTGCACCCGCAGCGGCGGGCTGAGGAAGACGGCGTCGAGGAAGCTGCGCAGCTCGATGGCGTCCTCGCGCAGGCGCTCGCCCATCAGCTCGCGGCCGCGCTTCCAGGTGGTCATCAGCGTGAACACCGCCGCGCCGATGAGCAGCGGGAACCAGCCGCCGTCCTTGATCTTGATGAAGTTGGCCGAGAAGAACAGCAGGTCGATGATGAAGAAGAAGCCGGTGGAGAAGACGCACAGCGCCAGCGGCAGCTTCCAGCCGTAGCGGATCACGAAGAAGGTCATGATGGTCGTGATCAGCATGTCGGTCGTCACCGTGATGCCGTAGGCCGCGGCCAGACGGGTGGACGAGCCGAAGAGCACGACGGCGAAGAAGATGCTGACGTACAGCGCCCAGTTGACGAAGGGCACGTAGATCTGCCCGGTCTCCTTCACCGAGGTATGCGCCCAGCGCATGCGCGGGAAGTAGCCCAGCTGGATGGCCTGCTTGGTGACCGAGAAGGCGGCGGAGATCAGGGCCTGCGACGCAATGACGGTGGCCAGCGTGGCCAGGATCACCAGCGGGAACAGGGCCCACTGGGGTGCCATCTCGAAGAAGGGGTTCTTGGCCTTCTCCGGATGCTCCAGCAGCATCGCCCCCTGGCCGAAGTAGTTCAGCACCAGGGCCGGCAGCACGGCCGAGAACCAGGCCAGGCGGATCGGCCCCTTGCCGAAGTGGCCCATGTCGGCGTAGAGCGCCTCGGCGCCGGTCACGCACAGCACGATGGCGCCCAGCGAGACGAAGGCGACGTGCGGGTGGTGCCAGATGAACAGCAGCGCATGGTGCGGGCTCAGCGCGGCCAGCACCTCGGGGTTGCGGAAGATGTGCGGCAGGCCCAGCAGCGCCAGCACGATGAACCACAACGCGGTGATCGGCCCGAAGAACTTGCCGATCCCGCCGGTGCCGAAGCGCTGCACCCCGAAGAGCAGGGTCAGCACGACCAGGGTCAGCGGGATGATCCAGTCGTGCAGGCCGGGCGCGGCGATCTCCAGGCCCTCCACCGCAGACAGCACCGAGATGGCCGGCGTGATGACGCCGTCGCCGAAGAAGATGGCGGTGCCGAAGATGCCCACCACCAGCAGCGTGTAGCGCAATCGCGGCTTGCCTTCGACGGCGGTGGAGGCCAGCGCCAGCATCGCGATCAGGCCGCCCTCGCCGTTGTTGTCCGCGCGCAGGATGAGCACGACGTACTTCAGGGAGACGATGACCATCAAGGTCCAGAACACCATGGACAGGATGCCCAGGATGATCTCGCGTTCGATCGGCAGGTGCCCGTGGATGAAGACTTCCTTCAGGGCATACAGCGGGCTGGTGCCGATGTCGCCATAGACAACTCCCAGCGCGCCCAGCGTGAGGGCGGCGGTGGCGGACAGGCTGCGCTTTTCAGTGCGCTGGTCTGAGGACTGCACGGCGCGGGCGTGAGTTTCGAGGGAGTGGATTCTGCGCCGCCGCATGAACCGTTACAGGCCCGATGTGGGGGCGCGACATGCCGCGTTCGGACGCTTGCCAGCCGGCGCGCGGCGATCTATACGCGCGCACCGGGCGGCTGGCGGTCACTCCTCGTAGGTCTCCGCGTTGGGGTCGGTGGCTTCCAGCTCGTAGGACGCGGCCAGCATCGCCAGGCGGCCGATCACGCCGTACATGTAGAAGCGGTTGGGTGCGCTGGCACCAGGCTTGGCGCCGGGGCGCGGCAGGTGCAGCGGCTCGGCGAATGCCAGGGGCACGAAGCTGGAGCCCGGGGCGTTGAGGTTCTCGTCGATGCCGCGCTCGGCATGCACGCGGTAGAAGCCGCCGACGACGTAGCGGTCGATCATGTAGACCACCGGCTCGGCCACCGCGTCGTTGATGCGCTCGTAGGTGGGCACGCCTTCCTGGATGATGACCTCGCTGACCTGCTGGCCGTCCTTCACCACCGACATCTTGTTGCGCGTGCGGCGGTTCAGCTCGGTCAGCTCCTTGGCATCACGCACCGTCATGATGCCCATGCCGTAGGTGCCGTTGTCCGCCTTGACGATGACGAAGGGCTTCTCGTTGATGCCGTAGTCCTTGTACTTGCGGCGGATCTTGGTCAGCAGCGCATCGACGTTGGACTGCAGGCACTCGGCGCCCTCGCCCTCGTGGAAGTCGATCTCGCCGCAGCGCATGAACATCGGGTTGATCAGCCAGGGGTCCATGCCCAGCAGCTTGGCGAACTTCTTGGCCACTTCCTCGTAGGCCTGGAAGTGCTGGCTCTTGCGGCGCACGGCCCAGCCGGCGTGCAGGGGCGGCAGCAGGTACTGCTCATGCAGGCCCTTGAGCACGTCGGGCAGGCCGGCGGACAGGTCGTTGTTCAGCAGGATGGTGCAGGGGTCGAAGTTCTTCAGCCCCAGGCGGTGCTTGTCGCGCACCAGCGGCTCGATGGTCAGGGTGCTGCCGTCGGGCAGGGTGAGCACGTTGGGCTCGGTGATGGTCTCGTCCAGCGTGCCCAGTCGCACGTTGAGGCCGGCCATCGTGAAGATCTCCACCAGGCGCGCGACGTTCATCAGGTAGAACGTGTTGCGGGTGTGCTTCTCGGGGATCAGCAGGAGGTTCTTGGCCTCCGGACAGATCTTCTCGATGGCCGCCATCGCCGCCTGGACAGCCAGCGGCAGCATCTCGGTGGTCAAGTTGTTGAAGCCGCCGGGATAGAGGTTGGTGTCGACGGGCGCCAGCTTGAAGCCGGCGTTGCGCACGTCCACCGACGTATAGAACGGCGGCGTGTGCTCCATCCATTCCAGCCGGAACCAGCGTTCGATCGCCGGCATGGATTCGAGGATGCGCTGCTCCAGCTCGTTGATGGGGCCGGTGAGCGCGGTGATGAGGTGGGGGACCATAACGCGCGTTGTCCTTCTGGCTGAGCGGCCATTCTAGGAGTGCGCGATGGGGGTTTTGGCGCCCGGAGATCGCCCGGCGGCGCTATCCCGGCAATAAGAAAGCAGGTGCAGGCAGGTCCTTGAAATCCGCTCCCACGGCAAGGGATCGGCAGCGCGGACGGGGGCCGGAGGAATAGGCAAGAAAAAGGGGCCGGCTTTGCAGCCGGCCCCAGGTCACCGTCGAGCTGCCCGGCACGGCGGCCGGGCGGTTTGCTCTTATTGGTGGTAGGCGGTTTCGCCGTGGGACGTGATGTCCAGGCCTTCGCGCTCTTCCTCCTCGCTGACCCGCAGGCCGATCACCAGGTCGGTGATCTTGTAGGCGATGAAGGAGACGACGCCCGACCAGACGATGGTCAGCAGGACGGCCTTCAGCTGGATCCAGACCTGCGCACCGATGGGGTTGGAACCCACGGTGACGGAGACCCAGTCGGTCACCAGGCCGGGGCCACCCAGCGATTGCGAGTTGAAGACACCGGTCAGCAGGGCGCCGACGATGCCGCCCACGCCGTGCACGCCGAACACGTCCAGCGAGTCGTCCGCACCCAGCAGCTTCTTCAGGCCGTTGACGCCCCACAGGCAGACGAAGCCCGCGATGAAGCCGATGATCAGCGCGCCCACGATGCCGACGTTGCCGGCGGCGGGGGTGATGGCGACCAGGCCGGCGACGGCGCCGGAGGCGGCACCCAGCATCGAGGCCTTGCCCTTGAACATGGCTTCGCCCAGCGACCAGGCCAGCACGGCGGCGGCGGTGGCGGAGAAGGTGTTCAGGAAAGCCAGCGAGGCGGAGTTGCCGGCTTCCAGCGCGGAGCCCGCGTTGAAGCCGAACCAGCCCACCCACAGCAGCGAGGCACCGACCATGGTCAGCGTCAGCGAGTGCGGGGTGAAGGCTTCCTTGCCGTAGCCGATGCGCTTGCCGAACAGATAGGCACCCACCAGGCCCGCGACGGCGGCGTTGATGTGCACCACGGTGCCGCCGGCGAAGTCCAGCGCGCCCCATTGCCACAGCAGGCCGGCCTTGGCGTTCGTCGCGTCGACGACGTCCTTGGCGGTGTAGGCGTCAGGACCCATCCAGAACCAGACCATGTGGGCGACCGGCGCGTAGCTGAAGGTGAACCACAGCACGGCGAACAGCAGCACGGCGGAGAACTTCGCGCGTTCCGCGAAGGCACCGATGATCAGGCAGCAGGTGATCGCGGCGAAGCTGGCCTGGAAGGCCACGAACACGATCTCGGGGATGACCACGCCCTTGCTGAAGGTGGCCGCCATCGCAAAGCTGCCGGTGGCCGGGTCGAACACGCCGTTGAGGAACAGCCGGCTGAGGCCGCCGACGTAGGCGTTGCCCTCGGTGAAGGCCAGGCTGTAGCCGTAGATGATCCACAGCACCGTGATCAGCGAGAACGTGACCATGGTCTGCATCAGGATCGACAGCATGTTCTTGCTGCGGACCAGGCCGCCGTAGAACAGGGCCAGGCCCGGCACCGCCATCATGATGACCAGCAGCGTGGACAGCAGCATCCACGACACGTCGCCCTTGTTGGGCACGGGAGCCGGAGGTGCGGAGGCCGCATCGGCGGCCGAAGCGGCTTCGGCCGGAGCGGCGGCGGAGGCGTCGGCCGCCGGAGCGGATGCGGCTTCAGGAGCCGGGGCGGCAGCGCTGGCTTCGGCGGCGGGTGCCGAGGCTTCCTGGGCGGTCGCATATCCGGCGAAACCGAATACAGCCAGTCCCAGCGCGAGAGAGGCGAGAAGCTTTCTCATGGGTTGTCTTTCAGAAATCCTGTGGGAAGGGTGTCAGAGCGCGTCCTTGCCGGTCTCGCCGGTACGGATGCGGATCACCTGTTCGAGGTTGGAGACGAAGATCTTCCCGTCGCCGATCTTGCCGGTGCGTGCCGACGCTTCGATTGCTTCGATGACGCGATCGACGATGCCGTCGTCGACGGCCGCCTCGATCTTCACCTTGGGGAGGAAATCGACCACGTACTCCGCGCCGCGATACAGCTCGGTGTGGCCCTTCTGACGACCGAAGCCCTTGACTTCGGTCACCGTGATGCCCTGAACGCCGATTGCGCTCAGTGCCTCACGCACTTCATCAAGCTTGAAGGGCTTGATGATGGCGGTCACCATCTTCATGGTTTGGCTCCTGGGTGGATGGGCTTAGGACAGGACGGCAGCCAGGGCCTGGCTGACAGCGGCGGTTGCGACGGGTTTCATGCAGCTCTCCGGGGTGAAAAGGTTGTCGGGACGTTGTCGAACGAATAGGCCGGGCGGGTTCTGCACGTTCCATGCCATCGCTCCATTCCGGTGAATCGCACCAAGCACAGGCATTTGGCCGCACCAAAGCGGCATTTGCACGGCGGGTTGTCACGGAATTCGCGCCCGATGATGGTGCGATCGGGCGGCCTGGATGTGAGCGCCCGCCTTCCCTTTTCGTATTCCGTCTCTGGAGGGAGGCCCCACCCTCGCGCGGGCGAGGCGCCGTCATCGGGCGCTGAGGCAGGCTGACAATCCGCCGCCCCGGCCGGTCCCGCCGCCCGGCCCCGCTTCTCCCGCCACCGTCCCGCCGATGAGCCTCGCCATCGTCCACAGCCGCGCCCTCGACGGGCTGCACGCCCCGCCGGTCACCGTCGAGGTGCACCTGGCCAACGGCCTGCCCAGCTTCACCCTGGTCGGCCTGGCCGACACCGAGGTCAAGGAGGCCCGGGAGCGCGTGCGCGCCGCGCTGGCCACCAGTGGGCTGGACTTCCCCCACAACAAGCGGATCACCGTCAACCTCGCGCCAGCCGAGTTGCCCAAGGAATCCGGCCGCTTCGACCTGCCGATCGCACTCGGCATCCTGGCGGCCAGCGGGCAGATCGACGCGCGACACCTGAGCACGCTCGAGTTCGCGGGCGAGCTCTCGCTGGCCGGGGAGCTGCGCCCGGTGCGCGGGGCGCTGGCGATGGCCGTCGCGCTGCGGCGCGCCGAGCAACCCCGATCGCTCGTCCTGCCCACGGCCAGCGCCGCCGAGGCGGCACTGGTGCCGGGGATTACGCTGCACGCCGCCGGCCACCTGCTGGAGGTCGTCGCCGCTCTGCTGCCGGCCGATGAGCAAACCCCCGCGACGCCACTGCCGCGGGCCGAACCTGCGGCGGCGATCCCGCCCACCGACCCAGGCATCGGCGACCTGCAGGACGTCCGCGGCCAGGCCGCCGCCAAGCGCGCGCTGGAGATCGCCGCCGCCGGCGGCCACAGCCTGCTGATGGTCGGCCCGCCGGGCAGCGGCAAATCCATGCTGGCCCAGCGCTTCGCCGGCTTGCTGCCGCCGCTGAGCCTGGACGAGGCGCTGGAGTCCGCCGCGGTGCTCAGCCTGGCCGGCCATTTCGACGTCGGCCGCTGGGCGCGGCGGCCGGTCCATGCGCCCCATCACACGGCGTCCGCCGTCGCACTGGTGGGCGGCGGCTCCCCGCCGCGGCCGGGCGAGATCTCGCTGGCCCACCATGGCGTGCTTTTCCTCGACGAGCTGCCCGAGTTCCAGCGCAGCGCACTGGAGTCCCTGCGCGAGCCGCTGGAGACCGGCCGCATCACGATCTCGCGCGCGGCCCGGCGTGCGGAGTACCCGGCGCGCTTCCAGCTGATCGCGGCGATGAATCCGTGCCCCTGCGGAAACCTGGGGCACCCCAGGCATGCGTGCCGCTGCAGCACCGACGCCATCGCACGCTACCAGGTGAGCAGCGTCACAGTTGCACCGAGCGCGCGTCAAAATTAAGGACTAACTTTGACGATGGCTTCGGAGAGGACAAGCCTCCCGGCGCTTACGGCCCCTTGGAGCAGAGACCTCCTACACGCGCCGTTACGGCGCGGAAGGGCAACTGAAGCACAACGGGCAACCGTCACGGCGCCATCGAGGTGCTGTTGAAAGCCTACGCCGACAGCCACGCGCCGTCCAGCTCAGGATCCGGCTTAAGCGGTGCTGGGGACCAAATAGTCCATTAAGTCCAACTCCCGCCAAGTCTTGGTCGTCATGAAATCGACATGGCCGCCTGTCTCCCTCACGATCTCGTGGACTTTTCCCCAGCCGCTGCCTGTCGGTTTACGCAGCCAGATGCGCCCAAACAGGTCCCATAGCAGCAGGAGCAGGTCTGACCGACGCCGTCCCGGCATGTGCCATTGCTCCGACTCATTCCAGGCTTCGGCCCATGCACATTGCGCGACGGCATAGCTGATCGGATCAGCAAACGTGCGAGCGAGATGGCTGAGGTAGGCGAGGGCTGTACAGGCTGCTAGTAGGTCCGCTTGGTGCCAACACTGCACCGCGAGACGCAACTGCTTCGCCTCGGCAACACTTGGTCCACAAGGTTCGGTCACCGGTACCGCCCACTCTCGCAGGGTGGCTTCCTGATCCAGCAGCCACCCAGCGTCCTTGGGCGCGGGATCGCAAAGCTCCCAAAAGGGATGGCACAAGACACGATCGACTTCATCTGTGCACTGCCTGACCAGCTCAAGCCAGCGCAACGTCTCTGGATCTTGCCGCCTCAGGGCCGGGCCAATCCGTAGAGTTCCGCGGGACAGGCGCTCCCACCAACGCGGGCGCTCGTCGTCAGGGCCGTAGGCCTCCCCAAGCAGGGCCCGCTCGATTTCGAAGCCAGCCATGACTCCGAGGACCTGACGGACCAGCTCGAACACCAAGCGGCTCTGGGCAACGGAAATCAGGTCCACCGCTCGTCGCGCTCTGGCCCTGGAGGTGGGGATGCCATAGGAGAACGGCTGAAGAGGCGATACCGCCTCGCACTGCATCAGGATGTCCGAGTCAGCCGCGTCAACGCGAAAGAAATCGAACCCCAGCCGAACCTGCTTCATCGCTGAAACCCACCTCCGGCAGATTTTTGAGCAAGAAATCTGCCTTCACTTTGGCCGTCTTTGCCGGTACTTTGGCGTCCCCATCAACCGC
>SCTQ01000010.1 GCA_004322345.1 Aquabacterium sp.
CCAGCAGGTCGTAGAGCGCGTCGTACAGCGGGCGCAGGTAGGGGTCGACCTTCTGCGTGAGGTCACCGGGCAGGAAGCCCAGGCGCTCGCCGGCCTCCACCGCGGGGCGGGTCAGCACGATGCGCTGCACCTGCGAGCGCAGCAGCGCGTCCACCGCGCAGGCCACGGCCAGGAAGGTCTTGCCGGTGCCGGCCGGGCCGATGCCGATGGTCAGGTCGTGCGAGACGATCTGTTCCAGGTAGCGCGCCTGGTTGGGCGTGCGCGCGGCGAGGTCGGCGCGGCGAGTCTGCAGGTGGGGCGCGCCGCTGTCGGTCACGGTCTCGGCCAGCGCGCCGCGCGTGGCCTCGACGATGGCCAGTTGCACGGCCTGCGCATCCAGTGGCTTGCGCGCGCGCTGGTAGAGATGCTGCAGCAGCGCCATCGCGGCTTCGGCGTTGTCCTTGGGGCCGTCCACGCGCACGGTTTCGGCGCGCCGGCCGATGCGCACGGCAAAGGCGGTCTCGATCGCGCGCAGGTGCTCGTCCAGGCTGCCGCAGAGGTGGGCGAGCCGGGCATTGTCGGCAGGGGTGAAGCTGTGGCGCAGGATCATGGCGGTCGTCGGCGAGGCCGGCGATTGTCGCTTGGGAGCCGCTTAGGGCAGGCCACGGTGCACAAGCATCGCTTCTCAGCAAACAATTCCCGCTTTGGCGCGGCAGGCCGCACATGTCTGCGCCGCAGCAGCCGATGTGGCTGAGATTCGCAGGCACAGGTGTCCGGTCTGCCTGCATTCCCCGTGACAATTTCCCAAGAGATGTCAGCTATTTCCTCCACCGGACACGAGCCGGATGGTTTCATGCGCGACGAGCCCATGGAACCCTATTCCAAACCAACGCCTCCACCGCCGCCGGCCGACCTGGTCTGGCGCGGCCTGGGTGTCGTCGCGCTCGCGGTGCTGGCACTTGCGCTGGTGTGGATCGCATTGCGCAGCCTGGCCCAGCGCGAGATCGAGGCGCTCAAGAGCGCCGGCCAGGGCGAGATCGTCGTGCTGCACGAGGGCTGGGCGATCGCTGCGCCCGACGCCGCCTTCCCTGCCGGACGCACCGCCGAGGCCGTGCGCCTGCCCGACGACTGGACCGCCTCGCGCCCCAATTACCAGGGCACCGTCTGGTACCGCCTGAACTTCGACACGCCCGCGCGTCCGGACACCGACACGCTGATGGCCGCCTACATCGAGCGCGCCTGCACCAACCTCGAGGTCTACCTCAACGGCCAGCTGCTGCACAGCGGCGGGCGCATGAGCGAGCCGGTCACGCGCAACTGCTACCAGTCGCAGCTGATCGCACTGCCGTCCTTCCTGCTGCGCGCCACCGGCAACCAGCTGGACGTGCGTGTGGTGGGCGAGCAGCTCAAGCACGTCAGCGCGCGCCAGCGCGCCGGCGGCATGTCCGAGGTGCGCATCGGCCCCATGCAGAGCCTGCAGCACCTGCATGACCAGCATGTGTTCTGGAACATCACGCTGGCCCAGATCATCGCCGGCGTGCAGTTGGTGCTGGGCGCCTTCGCCATCGTGCTGGCCTTCGTGCGGCGGCTGAACTACCTCTTCCACTTCGGCATGGTCTGCCTGGGCTGGGCGCTGCTGAGCTCGCGGCTGTGGTGGCGCAACCTGCCGCTGCCGGGCACCTCGGTGGAGCTGCTGATCTGCATGGCCTTCGCGCCGCTGGTGGGCTTCTCGGTCAAGTTCCTGCTGGGCTATGCCGGCTTCGGCCTGCACGGGGAACGCGAGACCCGCTACGGCCGCTGGATCGACGCCGCGCTGTGGCTGCAATGCCTGGCGCTGCCCGGCAGCTTCATCCTGGCCGGGCCCGACGGCATCTTCCCGCTGGCCCGCGTCTGGTACGCCTTCTTCGCGCTGGAGATCCTGGCGGCGGTGGCCTACTTCGTCTGGCGCACCGCGCGCGACCGCAAGCCCGAGTTCTGGCTGATGTGCGTGGTGCTCGGCGCGGTGGTCTTCGTCGTCGGCTTCGAGCTGGCCGGCCAGAGCGGCTGGGTGCCGGCCTGGGGCATGAACGTCTCCAACTTCGTGCTGCCGCTGCTGTTCTGCGCGGTGGCCGTGCGCCTGATCCAGGTCTATGCCCGCGCGCTGCAGACGGCCGAGGGCGCGCGCTTCCGGCTGGAGTCGCGCATCGAGGAGATCACCGCCGAGATCGAGCGCAACTTCCACCAGCTGGCCGACCTGCGCGTCGAGCAGATCGCCGAGAAGGAACGCAAGCGCATCGCTGCCGACCTGCACGACGACCTGGGCGCCAAGCTGCTGACCATCGTGCACACCAGCGACAACGACCGCATCTCCACGCTTGCGCGCGAAGCGCTGGAGGAAATGCGCTTGTCGGTGCGGGGCCTGACCGGTCGTCCGGTACATTGCGGCGACGCGCTGGGCGACTGGCGCTCCGAGGTGGTGTCCCGCCTGGGCCAGGCCGGCATCGAGGTGGACTGGGTCGCGCCGCCCGACGTGCCAGAGCACACGCTGTCGGCCCGCATCTACGTGCAGACCACGCGCATCGTGCGCGAGGCGGTCAGCAACATCATCAAGCATGCCGGCGCCACGCACGTGGTCGTCAGCTGCGCCTTCGATCAAGACGATTTCCAGATCGTCGTGCAGGACAACGGACGCGGGATCCCGATGGAGCTCGACGGCCGGCTGGACCGTGGCCACGGCATGGCCAGCATGAAACACAGAGCCAAGCAGTTGAATGGCCAATGTCTGGTCGAGTCCGGCCCCGGATTCGGAACCACCATCCGCTTGACCCTTCCGCTCGACCCGGGCGGCCACGCCAATCTGCAAACCGCTGACTGATACCATCGCCCAAGGAGTCCGCCATGAAGCAAATCCTTCTGCTCGAAGACCTGCCCGAAATCCGAACCTGGCT
>SCTQ01000011.1 GCA_004322345.1 Aquabacterium sp.
ACGCTCTTCCGATCTGCCGCAGGCTAGGCGCGTGCGCAGGCCCGTACCGGGCGGTACGGGCCTGTGGACGCAACGACGCATGCGGCCCGATACGGCTCAGCCCAAGGGGTTCTGACCAGGCGAGGCCCTCGACGCACCTGGGCAAGGGGTCCAGACGCCCAGTCTGGACCCCTTGCCCAGGCACGCCGATCTTCCTCGCCTGATCAGAACAAAAGTACTGATCTGAGTGGCGCACCACACTAGGCCATGCCTATCCCACGTCGCGATCTGCTGGTCGCTGGTGCCCTCGCACCGCTGCTGGCTTCCCGCGCCACCGATCTCTCCAGGTTCGGTCAGGACACGCCGCCGGCACTCGCGGCCACGCTCGGGATCTGCGCTGCAAGCTACGTCACCTTGGCGGGCGGCAGGCCGGGTGCGCCGGTCGTGCTGTCCGGCTGCGCGCCGGATCAGCCCGTGCAGGACGGGGCGATCTTTCAGGCGGCATCGCTCACCAAGCCGGTGATCGCGTTCGCCACGCTGAAGCTGGTGCGTGAAGGTAGGCTCGACCTGCGGGCGCCGGTATCGCGCTATCTGCCCGATGGTTATGCGCATCGCCAACACTCCTTCGGCGGCGCGGCCGACAACCCGGCCGATCGGGTGCCCGCCTCTACCCTGGCGCGCATCCCGCTGGCGACGCTGCTCAACCACAGCAGCGGCCTGCCCAACTGGACGACGGGCATGCTGGCCCCCGAGTTCACGCCCGGCGAACGCTGGCAATACTCGGGTGAAGCCTATGTGCTGTTGCAGGCGGTCATCGGCGCCGTCACCGGGCAGGACATCGAGTCGGTCGTGTCCCGGACCGTCTTCGAGCCGCTGGGCATGCGACACACGCGGCTGCGCCTGGCCGACGACATCCGCGAGCAGGCCGTCAGCGGCAGTTCGTGGCTGGGCGGGCGCACGCAGTTCGATTTCCTGGAGCCCAATGCCGCAGCCTCGCTGTACACGACGGCTCAGGACTACGCGCTACTGATTGCGGCGCTGTGGGCCGATGCCGCGCTGATGTCGCTGACGATGGCCGATCCGGTCTCCGTGGACCTGGCGCTCGGCCTCACCTGGGGCCGCGGATGGGGCATCGAGGCCGCGGCCGGCGGTCCCTACCTCTGGCACTGGGGCAACAACCCAGGCTTCCGGTCGTTTGCCATGGTGTAGGTGTCGTCCGGGAATGGCTTCGTGCTGTTCACCAACAGCGAGCGTGGGCTGGCCTTGGCTGCTTCGCTTGCAAATGCAATCGTGCCGGCGGCACACGGGGTGTTCCGCTTCCATGTGCTCGATTGAGCCGCCATCACATGCCAGCCAGCGGCTGCGCTACGCCGGGAAACGCACGCAGCAGCTTCTTGTCCACCGTGACTAGCGTCGTGCCGAGCGTGGACGCCAGCGCGACGAACTCGCAGTCGTAGGCCGTGCAATCGCTGCCCTTCGCCAGTTCCAGGACCAGTCGCGAGTCGACCTCGTATTCCATGCCGGACATCTGGCTTTCGGCTTCGGCCTGGAGCGCCAGCACCTGGTCGAAGCTCAGCGCCTTGCGCCGGAAGTAGCCGGCGAGGAGATTGCGAAATTCGCTGCGCCACAGGAGCGGTGCAGCCCAGTCCGAATCGGTGTCCAGCAGGGCCTCCGCGGCCGCTGCGTGGTCGCCGGGCAGATAGAGATAGGCCAGGATATTCGTGTCGACGACGATCACGAGCGGCCTTCGCGCTTGAGCATGTCAATGTCGCGTGCCTTGAACTTGACCGGACCCAGGGATGCACGAAGTTCGCGTGCCCGGGCGAGCCGTTGCGCAGGGGTGAGCTTGTAGGGCATGAGTGCGGTCTCCAGGCAGACGATGGCCTCGCTGTTGAGGCTGCGGCGATGCTGCGCGGCCGCAGCTTTCAGGCGCTCATAGACCTCGTCTGGAATGTTCTTGAGCGTCAAGGTCGTTGGCATGATGGAGGCTCCAAAGCGGAACCATTTTGGTTCCATTGGGTGCCTGGGTCAAGCAGCGCATGGAGAGGCATCAATGGCCCTGCCGTGAGCGCCGCGGAACTGACACATAACCGTCTTTCTCGCTGGCTAGACTGCGCCGCCTTCGCACTCACCGCCTCGCCCTCATAGGGGGAGGGCTCCGTGCGAACACGAGCAACGACACAGCCCAGCAGGAGAGCACCCCATGGCCGAAGCCGAACGCAAGACCGATGCAGCCGCCGCATCGGGCCAGCGAGTGAAGTGGAACGTGGAGAGCCTCAAGAGCTCCTATGTCAACTTCGCCAATGCCAACAGCACCAAGGAAGAAGTGGTGCTGAACTTCGGCCTCAACGCCAGCTGGGACCGCACCCAGCCCGAGATGGAGATCGAACTCGGCCACCGCCTCGTCATGAGCCCGTTCGCCGCCAAGCGCCTGACCGAGCTGCTGGCGCGCCTGATGGACGAGTACGAGACCCGCTACGGTCCGCTGAAGTAAGCCGCCGAGGCCAGCGCGTGTCCTTCGGTAGTGTTAGCAGGCCCTAGCCTGCCATGCAGGCCGCAGAACCCCACGAACAGGCCGCGCTCGCCGCTGCCGCCTCGCCCGAGGACGATCCCTGGGCGCTGCTGGGCAACGCCCGCACGGCGGAGCAGCTGTGCCGCGCCTGGCTCTTCGTGCTGTGCCGGCGTCTGGCCCACGTGCGCGCCGGCATCCTGCTGCTGCAGGACGCGGACGGTACCTATGCGCCCGCAGCGATGCTGCCCGCCGGCCTCGACGCTTCCTATCTGACAGGCACCGCGCAGGCGGCGCTGGACGGCGCCACCGGCGTGCGCCGCCCGCAGGACGATGGCGCGATGCAGCTGGCCTACGTGCTGCAGTCCCAGGGCCGCATGCACGGCGTCGTCGTGCTGGACCTGCTGCGCTGGGACGAGGTGGGCCTGTCGCGCCAGTTGCGGGACCTGCACTGGGGCGCAGGCTGGCTGGTCGACCTGCTGAACCGCCGCGAGCTGGGCCTGCTGGAGGCCCGCCGCGCACGCACCGATTTCCTGCTGGAACTCTCCGCGTCCGTGCTGGCCGAGCCCGATGCCGAGCGCGCGCTGCTCGTGCTGTGCAACCACCTGGCCGAGCGGCTTGGCTGCCACCAGGTGCTGCTGGGCGTGGAGAAGGGGCACACCGTCAGCGTGCGCGCCATGTCCCACGCGGCCTGGTTCGATGAGCGCGCCAACTTGGTCAACCTCGCTGCGCAGGCGATGAACGAGGCCTGGGACCAGCGCGCGCGCGTCACCTGGCCCGAGCCCGACGAAGGCCCGCCGCTGCTCAACCAGGCGCTGCAGGCCTATGCCGCCGACAGCCGCAGCCCCGCGCTGTGCGCGCTGCCGCTGGAGCACGGCAACCGGCTGGCCGGCGTCTGCCTGCTGCAGCGCGACCGGCCTTTCGACGCGCACGAGCTGCAATTGCTGGACGCCGTCGGCGTGGCCATCGGCCCGCTGGTGGACCTGAAGCTCGCCCGCGACGAGAGCCTGCTCGCCCATGCCCGGCGCAGCCTGCGCTGGATGGTCTCGCGCATCGGCGACGGCAGCCGGCCCGGGCTCAAGCTGGCCGGCGCGGCGGCGGCGCTGCTGCTGGCGGTACTGGCGCTGGTGGATGTGGACTACCGCGTGGCCTCGCCGGCGGTGGTGGAGGGCGCGGTGCAGCGTGCGGCGGTGGCGCCCTTCGACGGCTTCCTGCGCGAGGCCCCGGCCCGCGCCGGCGACATCGTGCGCAAGGGCCAGGTGCTGGCCGCGCTGGAAGACAAGGACCTGTTGCTGGAGCGCCAGCGCTGGCAGGCCGAGCTGGAGATCGCCCTCAAGCGCGAGCGCGAGGCCATGGCACAGGGCGAGCGCGTGGCCCTGCGCCTGGCCGGCGCCCAGGCCGCCCAGGCGCGCGCCCAGCTGGACCTGGTGGAGGAGAAGCTGCAGCGCACGACCATCGTCGCGCCCTTCGACGCGGTGGTCGTCAGCGGCGACCTGTCGCAGCAGTTGGGCTCGCCGCTGGAGATCGGCAAGACGCTGTTCGAGCTGGCCCCGCTGGACGCCTGGCGCGTGATCCTGAAGGTGGACGAGCGCGACATCGCCGCCGTGGCCCAGGGCCGTGGCGGCCATCTGGTGCTGACCAGCCTGCCGCGCCAGGACTGGACGCTGAAGGTCAGCAAGGTGACGCCGGTCTCGGTGCCCGAGGACGGCCGCAACTACTTCCGCGTCGAGGCCGAGCTGGACCGCGCCGGGCCCGAGGTGCGCCCCGGCATGGAGGGCGTGGCCAAGGTCGAGGCCGGCGAGCGCAGCCTGCTGTGGATCGCCACGCATCGCTTCGTGGACTGGCTGCGCCTCTGCCTGTGGCGCCTGAAGCCCTGACCCATGCAGGCACAAGGCAGTGACGCGAGCCCGGCCCTGCCGGTCGGGGCCGCCGTACCCGGCGGCCTGCGCAACCCCGCGCTGAAGTCCGACAACTGGTGGCGCATCGCCGCGCTGCGCCCGCGCCTGCGCGGCCACGTGCGCATCCACCGCCACGCCTACCGTGGCCAGACCTGGTACGTGGTGGAGGACCGCGTCGCGGCCAAGTACTGGCGCTTCAATCCGCCGTCCTACCGCGTGCTCAACCTGTTCGACGGCCGGCGCTCGCTGGAGGCCATCTGGCAGATGCTGACCCGCGAGCTGGCCGAGGACCTGCCCACGCAGGACGAGGTGGTCGAGCTGCTGGGCCAGCTGCACAACGCGGACCTGGTGCAGTTCGACGTGACGCCCGACGCCGCCGAGCTGCTGGAGCGCCGCGGCAAGGAGGTCCGGCGGCGCCTGATGGGGCGCTTCCTCAACCCGATGTCGCTGCGCTTCCCGCTGGTCGATCCCGACGCCCTCCTGGCGCGGCTGGACCGCGCCACGCGCGTCTTCGGCGGCAGCGCGGGCGGGGTGCTCTGGCTGGCCGCCGTGCTGCCCGCGCTGCTGCTGGCGCCCTCGCACTGGCCCGACCTGACGCGCAACTTCGGCGAGCAGCTGCTGGGCGCCGACAACCTGCTGCTGATGCTGCTCGTCTTCCCGCTGCTCAAGGCCTGCCACGAGCTGGGCCACGGCCTGGCGGTGAAGCGCCGCGGCGGCGAGGTGCACGAGATGGGGCTGATGCTGCTGCTCTTCTTCCCGGTGCCCTACGTGGACGCCTCCGCGTCGTCCGCCTTCGTGCGCAAGGGCGACCGCATGTGGGTGGGCGCCGCCGGCATGGCCACGGAGATGTTCATCGCAGCGCTGGCCTTCTACGCCTGGCTGCTGATGGAGCCGGGGCTGGCGCGCAGCCTGGCCTACAACGTGGTGGTGCTGGGCAGCGTGACCACGGTGCTGTTCAACGCCAACCCGCTGCTGCGCTACGACGGCTACTACGTGCTGATGGACGCCATCGAGATACCCAACCTCGGGCAGCGCGCCAACCGCTGGTGGCAGCAGCGCATCGAGCAGCGGGTCTTCGGCCTGCCCAAGCCGGCGCAGGAGCCGGACACGCCGGCCGAGCAGCGCTGGTTCGCCTTCTATGCACCGGCGGCGCTGGCCTACAAGCTCTTCGTCAGCGTCGGCATCGCCTTGTTCATCGCCACCGAGTATTTCTTCTTCGGTGTGCTGATGGCCGTGTTCTCCATCACCACCAGCGTGCTGTGGCCGCTGGCAAAGGGATTGTGGACGGTGCTGGCCAACCAGCGCTTCGCGGCGCGTGCCGCACGCGTTCGCCTGGTGCTCGCGGGCCTGGCGGTTTTCCTCTTCGTCGGCCTCTTCATCGTGCCGCTGCCCCACCACACCGATGCCGAAGGCGTGGTGCAGCTGCCCGAGCACGCCATCCTGCGCGCCGGCGCCAACGGCTTCGTCAGCCAGGTGCTGGCCCGGCCGGGCGAGCGCATCGAGCCCGGCCGCGCGCTGGTCGTCAGCCGCGACCCCCAGCTGCAGGCCAAGCTGGCAGAGCAGCAGGCGCGGCTGGACGAGGCCCAGGTCCGCCTGGATGCTGCCTGGGGCGTGGAGCCCGCGCGCGCCGGCCAGCTGCAGCAGGCCGTGCAGCGCGAGCAGGCCGCGCTGGCGCGCCTGCAGGACGAGGCCACCCAGCTCACCGTGCGTGCCGGCGGGCAGGGCGCCTTGCTGATGGACCGCGCGGCCGACCTGCCGCAGCGCTACGTCAAGCGCGGCGAGGTGCTGGGCTACCTGGTCGGGGTCCACCAGCCCGTGGTGCGCGTGGTGGTGCCGCAGGACGCGGTGGACCCGGTGCGCCTGGCGACCACCCGCGTGCAGGTCAAGCTGCCGCAGCGGCTGGACGCCACCTGGACGGCAAAGCAGCTGCGCGAGGTGCCCAAGGCCGCCAGCGAGCTGCCCAGCGCCGCGCTGGGCAAGCAGGGCGGCGGCAGCCTGGAGGTGGACCCCACCGACCGGGAGGGCCGCAAGGCGCTGCAGTCGCTGTTCGAGTTCGAGGTGCAGTTGCCGCCCGATGCATCGGCGCAGTTCCTGGGCAGCCGCGCCTACGTGCGCTTCGAGCATCCGGCCGAGCCGCTGGGCTGGCGCGCCTGGCGTGCGCTGCGGCGGCTCTTCCTGTCGCACTTCGTCGTATGAGCAGCGCCTTGCTGGCCGCCGACGGCGACCTCGCCAACTCCGTCTACCTGGAACGCAGCGACCCGCGCGAGGGCGCCTTCGACCGCCGCGTGCGCGCCTGGCTGGATGCTGCTTCCCAGCGCCTGCGCCCGCTGCGCCCCATGCTGGCTGCGCGGGTGCGCGAGGCCGGCAGCCTGTGCGGCGAATGCGAGCGGCTGTCCGACGCCGAGGTGTGCAGGCAACTGCGCATTGCCGCCCGCGAGGCCCTGGGCCCGCGCGGCAGCGCCCGCGCGCTGGCCCTGGTGCGCGAGGCTGCCCGCCGTAGCCTGGGCCTGCGCCCCTTCGACACCCAGCTGATGGGCGCCGCCGTGGTGATGACCGGCCGCTTGGCCGAGATGCAGACCGGCGAGGGCAAGACGCTGACGGCCGCCCTGGGCGCAGCCATCGTGGCCTGCGCCGGCGTGCCGGTGCACGTGGTGACCGTCAACGACTACCTGGCCCAACGCGATGCCGACGAGATGCGCCCGCTGTTCGCCTTCCTCGGGCTGGACGTGGGCTCCATCGTCTCCGGCATGGAGCTGCCCGCGCGTCGCGCGGCCTATGCCTGCGATGTGACCTGGTGCGTCAACAAGGAGCTGGTCTTCGACTACCTGAAGGACCGCGTGGCCGCCGCCGCCACGCCCACGCGCGCCCAGATGCGGCTGCATGCGCTGACTGCGCCGGGGCAGGGCGGGGCGGCGGGGCGGCTGTTGCTGCGCGGGCTGCACTTCGCCATCGTGGACGAGGCCGACAGCGTGCTGATCGACGAGGCGCGCACGCCGCTGATCCTGGCGGAAAAGGGCGCCCGCGACGAGGACCACGTGCTCTACGCCCAGGCCCTGGAGCTGGCGCGTGCGCTTCAGGCAGACCTGCACTACGAGCTGTCTGCCGCGCGTCGTGCGCTGGTGCTGCTGCCCGCCGGCCGCGCGGAGCTGGCCCGAGTGGCCACGGAGCTGGGCGGCATCTGGGCCGCCACGCGGGCGCGCGAGGAACTGGCCTCCCAGGCGCTGCGCGCGCTGCACCTCTTCCACCGCGACCACCACTACATCCTGGCCGAAGGCAAGGTGCAGATCGTCGACGAGTTCACCGGCCGCGTGCTGGACGGCCGCACCTGGGAGCAGGGCCTGCACCAGCTCATCGAGGTGAAGGAAGGCTGCGAGCTGAGCGACCACGCGCGCACGACGGCGCGCATCACCTACCAGCGCTTCTTCCGCCGCTACCTGCGCCTGGCCGGCATGACCGGCACCGCCAGCGAGGTGGCCGGCGAGCTGCGCGAGGTTTACGCGTTGCAGACCGTGACCTTGCCCACCCACCGTCCCAGCCGCCGCGTTCGGCGTGCGCACGTCTGCTGTGCCGATGCGCCGTCCAAGTGGCAGCGCGTGGCCGAGGACGCCGCCGCGGCGATGCGCCGCGGCCAGCCGGTGCTGGTGGGCACCAAGTCCGTCCAGGCCTCCGAGCAACTGGCGGAGGTGCTGCGCGAACGCGGCCTGGACTTCCAGCTGCTGAACGCCCGCCAGGACGCCGAGGAGGCCGCGATGGTGGCCCGCGCCGGCGAGCCCGGCCGCCTGACGGTGGCCACCAACATGGCCGGGCGCGGCACCGACATCCGCCTGGCAGGCGGCGTGGACGAGGCCGGCGGCCTGCACGTGATCCTGACCGAGTTCCACGAGAGCGCACGCATCGACCGCCAGCTCTTCGGCCGCTGCGCGCGCCAGGGCAATGCGGGCAGCGCGGTGGCCATCGTGGCGCTGGACGACGCGCTCTTCGCCCAGCACGGCCGCGACCTCGTACGGCTGGTGCAGTGGCTGCAGGCCCTGTGTCCCGGCCATGCGGTGGCCGACCTGCTGCGCCGCCTGTGCCAGCGCCGCGCCGGCCGCCACGCGCGGCGCGTGCGCGACGACACCATGAAACGCGACCGCGACGTGGACAGCATGCTGGCCTTCGCCGGCCGATCGATTTGAGAACTTGCTCCCAATGATCCGCAAGCACACGACCTTCCTCCGCCTGGGCGCCTTCGCGCTCGCATCCCTTGCAAGCGGCGCGCAGGCCCAGCCCGAGGACTGCCTGATCCAGCCCTGGCAGCAGGTGGAGATCCGCAGCCCGGTGGCGGGCCTGGTCAAGGCCATCAACGTCGAGCGCGGCAGCGTGGTGCAGAAGGGGCAGGTCCTCATCGAGCTGGACACCGGCGTCGAGGTGGCCACGCTCAACGGCGCGCGCTACCGCGCCCAGATGCAGGGCGAGCAGCGCTCGGCAGAGAGCCGGCTGAAGTTCGCCGCATCCAAGCAGCAGCGCTTCGACGAGCTGAACAAGCAGAAGTATCTGTCCCAGCAGGACCGCGACGAGGCCACGGCCGAGGCGCAGGTAGCCGAGGCCAACCTGCTGGAGGCGCGCGACAACCGCGAGCTGGCCGCGCTGGAGGCGCGCCGCCTGACCGAACTGGTGGAGCAGCGCCGCCTGCGCAGCCCGCTGAATGGCATCGTCACCGACCGCCAGCAGAACCCCGGCGAGCTGGCCCAGCCGGGGGAGGGCGGCAAGCCCATCCTAAAGCTGGCCCAGATCCACCCGCTGCGCGTGGAGCTGGTGCTGCCGGTGGGCCGGCACGGCTCCATCAAGCCCGGCGCCACCGCCCAGGTCACGCCCGAGGCGCCCTTCAACAAGGGCCGCTACGCCGCCACCGTGAAGGTGATCGACCGCGTGGTGGATGCGGCCAGCGGCACCTTCCGCGTGATGCTGGAGCTGCCCAACCCGGAGGGCAAGATCACCGCGGGCGTGAAGTGCCAGGCCAGCTTCTGAACGCGGTGCCGCAGCCATGGCCGTCGTCGCGCTGAACTGGGAGCTGGGTGCCGACTGGGGGCACATCGCGCGCTTCCTGCCCATCGCGCTGGGCCTGCGTGAGCGCGGCCATGAGCCTGTCCTGCTCCTGCGCGACCTGTCGCGCGCGCATGCCCTGTTTGCAACGCACGGCATCGAATGCCTGCAGGCGCCGCTGTGGCTGCGGCAGGTGACCGGCCTGCCGGCCGAGATCAACCTGACCGAGACGCTGTTTCGCTTCGGCTTCCTCGAACCCGAAGGCCTGATGTCGAACATCGCCGCCTGGCGTGCGCTGTGGAAGCGCATCGGCGCGCAGCTGCTGGTCTGCGACCACGCGCCCACCGCCTTGCTGGCCGCCCGCGGGCTGGGCCAGCCCACGGTGGTGATCGGCAACAGCTTCGCCGTGCCGCCGCTGGCCGCGCCGCTGCCACCTTATCGCTGGTGGATGGCGCATGGCTCGCAAGACGGCCAGCAAGGCACGGCGAAGCTGTTGCCGATCACCACCGTGGGCTGGCCCAGCCCGCGGGCGGCCAGCAAGGC
>SCTQ01000125.1 GCA_004322345.1 Aquabacterium sp.
CGGTGGAGTACCAGCTCTCCGGCGTCGTGCAGATCCCCGTCAACGAGAAGAAGGGCCTGACCTTCGCCCGCGGCCTGCGCTCCATCCTGCGCCACGACCCGGACAAGATCATGGTCGGCGAGATCCGAGACGCCGAGACCGCGCAGATCGCCTCCCAGGCCGCGCTCACCGGCCACCTGGTGCTGACGACGGTGCACGCGAACAATTCCTTCGACGTCATCGGCCGCTTCATGCACATGGGGCTGGACCTCTACAACGTGGTGTCGGCGCTCAACGGCGTGCTGGCCCAGCGCCTGATGCGCCGCCTGTGCGGCCACTGCGCCGAGTCCTGGCAGCCGTCGCCCACCGACCTCAAGCAGGCCGGGCTGCCGCTGGATGCCGCGGGCCAGTACCGGCGCGCCATCGGCTGCGCGCATTGCCGCGGCACCGGCTACAAGGGCCGCCGCGCCATCGCCGAAGTGCTCGTGATGGACGACGTGCTGCGCGACCTCATCGTCTCGCGCTCGTCGCTGACCCAGATCAAGGCGCATGCCCGCGCAGCCGGCACGCGCCTGCTGCGCGACGCCGCCATCGCCTGCGTGCTGCGCGGCGAGACCACCCTCGAGGAACTGAACCGTGTCACCCTCGTCGAGTGAGGCCGTGCTCTCCCCCCCCGCCGCCGCGCGAGCGCGCTGGCGTGTTGCGCTGGATGCCGCGCTGCTGCGTGCGCGCAACCAGCTGCGCACTTCGGTGACGCCGGCTGCGGTCTACATCGGCGCCGATGGCGAGATGGCCGATGCCGCCCGGCGCGCGCAGGCCGCCGTCGCCGCCTTCGCGCGATGGTGCGCCGAGCACGCCGGCAGCCGCTGCGAGCTGGGCCTGTCCGCGCGCCTGGTGCACGCCTGCGCCGCGCCTGCCGAGGCCGGTGCGATGTCGCCCGCCGACCTGCGCGACTACGCCCAGCGCCAGTTCGATTTCTATTTCGGCGCGGCCGAGGGCGATGCCTATGCGGTGGCCGTCTCCACCGACGCGCGTGCCGGCGTCGCCTGCGGCGCCTCGCAGCGCCTGGTGGCCGACCTGCAGGCCACGGCCGCGGCCCACGGCGTCTCGCTGCTGCGCGTGTCGCCGTGGTGGGCGCGTGCGGTGCAGGCCGCGCTGGCCGAGGTCGGCAAGGAGGCACCCGTCGAGCAACCCGCTTGTGCCATCGCCGCCATCGAGGACCGCATCGCGACCCTGGTGCTGGCGCAAGGCGACCGCATCCAGCGCCTGTGGGCCGAGCCGCTGAGCGGCGAGCCCGATGCCGCCGTGCTGGAGCAGTGGCGCCAGCGCATCGGCACCGGCGTGCCGCTGTGGTTGCTGCGCCTGCCCGACGACCTGCGCCAGCATGCGCCGCTGCTGCAGGGCAGGCTGGCCGGCAACCCGCTGCAGAAGGCATGAGCAGGCGATGCAGTTGACGAAGTTCCTCGACAAGCCCCGCTGGGCCGCCGACCTGGACCTGCTGGGCCCGCACGTGCGCCCTGGCGCGCTGGCCTGGGCCCTGCTGCTGGGCGGCGCGCTGGCCGTGGTCGCGATGGGCCAGCGCCGCTCCGACCTGGAGGAGCGCGAGCAGCGCGCCCAGGCGCAGTACGAGCATGCCCAGCGCCTGCAGCGCGCGCTGCTCAACCGCACGCGCACGGCAGCCGCGGTGCAGGCCGCCTCGGCCCCCGGCGTCGTGCCCGCGGCCGACGCACGCAGCCTGCAGGCCGCCGCACGCCTGGCCGCACGGCTGAGCCATCCCTGGGCCGAGGTCTTCTCCGGCATCGAGCAGGCCGCCGACGGCGTGGCCCTGCTGCGCCTGGACCACGACGCCGACTCCGGCATCGTGCAGATCGACGCCGCGGTGCGCGACGACCAGGCCGCCTGGCAGTTCGTCGAGGCCCTGGCCGCCGACGGCGAGCGCTTTGCCGAGGCCGAGCTGACCGAGCGCCAGCCGCTGGATCCGCCGCAGGGCGAGTTCGGCCTGCGCGTGCGCGTGCAGGTCAGGGTGGCCGAGCGTCGCTCCGTGCCGCCGGCATCGGCCATCGCGCCGCCGGCGGCGCGCGTGGCCGTCCCCGCATCGGCGGCATCGGCAGCGGCCAAGGGGGGCCGGTGATGAAGCCTTCTTCCCTCGACCTGCGCCTGTGGCTGGCCCGCCTGGGCCTGCCCGGGCTGCTGGGCCTGGCGCTGCTGGGCTTCGCGGCCTGGGGCGAATGGGTGGATGCGCCCAAGCGCCAGGCGCGCATCACCGGCCTGCAGTCCGACACCGCCCGCCTGCGCAGCATGAAGCCCGGCGAGCTGCCGCGCGAGGAGCGGCCGCAGGCCATGCTGGCCGCGCTCTATGCCCGGCTGCAGACGCCGGACCAGCGCTCGGCCGCGCTGTCGGGCCTGCTCAAGCGCGCGCAGGAGCTGGGCCTGAGCGTCGAGTCCGTGCAGTTCCGGGCCCAGGCGGAACGCAATTCCGGCCTCGTGCGCCACGAGGTGCAGCTGCCCTTGAAGGGCACCTATCCGGCCCTGCGCGAGTGGATCGCCAGGAGCCTGCAGGACCAGCCCGCGCTGAGCCTGGACGCCGTGCAGATCCGCCGCGAGCAGGCCCAGGCCGACCCCATCGAGGCCCGCGTGAAGGCCACGCTGTGGGTGCGCAACGAGCCGCGCACCGTGGTCGCGCGTGCACCGGCCGGGCATCCGCTGCTGGCCCAGCGCGCGCTGCCCACCACGCTGGCCGCGCCCAACGACCAGCCGCGCGAGGACTACGTCGCGCGGCCCGGGCCTGCGGCTGCCAAGGCGACCGCCAAGCCCGCTTCGGCTGCCGTGCCCAGGCTCGCGAAGGCCACCGGCCAGGCCGCGATGTCGGTGCGCCAGGCGCCGCCCGCGGGGCCGCTGTCGCGTGTCGCCCGCATCAGCCAGCCGTCCGCGCCCGCCGTGCCGGTTGTCCCTGCTGCTGCGCCGGCCTTCACGCCGGCAGGCGACGGCAACGCCGCCGCGGCGCCGCCCGTGGGGGCCTCGGCCCCCGCGCCCGTCTGGCCGCCGGCCAACCTGCCGCCGGGCATGGCGCTGCGCGCGCCCCCCTATTCGCCGGCCTACGCGTCCATGCCCACGCAAGGCCGCTCGACCCTGCCTCGTTGATCGCCGTGAAGCCCGCCACCCCGCCTCCCCCGCCCGCGATCCGCCCCGGCCTGGCCATCGGCCTGCTGGTCGTGCTCGGCCTGACGGTCTGGCAGGCCACGCAGGGCGACGACGCGGAGGAACTCGCACCCGCGGCCCGCGGCGCACGCAAGCAGGCGCGCACCCCGGCGCCCGCGACGGGCGCCCGCGACGACGGCCTCGGCCCTCCCGTGCCTGCCGCCGCCACGCCCGCACCCCAGCCGCGCCTGCGTTCGGCCACCGGCCGCAACAACGAGTCCGCGGCCGAGACCTCCGCCGCGCTGGAGGCCGCGGCCCAGCGCCTGGTGCTGGCCAGCGGCGGGCTGTCGGCTCGCGGCGATTTCGCCGCGCTGTCGGAGACCGGCCGCAAGGCCTGGTCGGCCAACCTGCCGCCGCCGCCGCCGCCGGCTCCTGCGCCACCGCCGCCGCCCCCGATGGCGCCGCCATTCCCCTACCAGATGGTCGGCCGCTGGGAGGAGCCCGCGGCCGGCGCCTCCGCACCCGGTGCGCCGGTGCCGATGGCCGTCATCAGCGGCCCGACCAACACCTGGGTGCTGAAGGCCGGCGACGTGCTCGATGGCCAATGGCGCGTCGACAGCGTCAGCAGCGGCGCCGTGCAATTCACCTACCTGCCGCTGTCGCAGTCGCAGACGGTATCGATGAAGAGACCCTGAGAGCCTTCCCATGACCGCCACCGCCCGACGACCCTCCCGCCTGCGCCTGGCCCTGTGCTGCCTGCCGCTGCTGCTGCTCGCCGCCTGCGCCACGCCGGTGGGCGACGCGCAGAAGCTGACCCAGGCCGGCCAGTACGACGCTGCGCTGGACCTGCTGCTGAAGGCCCAGGCCGAGCGGCCCGACGACCTTGCCATCCGCACGGCGATCAAGAAGCAGCGCGAGATCATCGTCGCCTCGCTGGTGGCCCAGGCCGACGGCGCGCGCACGGCCGGCCGCCTGGCCGAGATGCCGGCGCTGATCGCCCGCATCGAGGCCGTCTCGCCCAACCATCCGCGTGCCCGCTGGCTGCGCGAGGACCTGCAGCGCACCCAGCGCCACGCGCGCATGCTGGCCCAGGCGCGCACCCTCCTGAAAGGCAGGCAGCCCGAGCAGGCCGAGCCGCTGCTGCGCCAGGTCCTGGACGAAGATCCCGGCAACACCGCGGCCCGCGGCCTGATCGCCCAGATCGCCGAGCAGCGCGCCGAAGCCATGCGCGAGCTGCCGCTGCTGGCATCGGCCGACAAGCCGGTGACGCTGGAGTTCCGCGAGGCGCCGCTGCGCACGGTGTTCGAGGCGCTGGCCCGCGCGGCCGGCGTGAACTTCGTCTTCGACAAGGACGTGCGCCCCGATTCGCGCGTCACGCTCTTCCTGCGCGACACCACGGTGGAGGAGGCGATGCGCGTGATCCTCGCCACCCAGCAGCTGGAGCGCAAGCTGCTCAACGACAACTCGGTGCTGATCTACCCCAACACCGCGCAGAAGCAGCGCGAGCACCAGGAGCTGGTCACGCGCAGCTTCTACCTCGTCAATGCCGACGTGAAGCAGGTGCAGACGCTGGTGCGCACGATGGCCAAGACACGCGACGTCTACGTCGACGAGCGCCTGAACCTGCTGGTCGTGCGCGACGCGCCCGAGGTGGTGCGCATGGTCGAGCGCCTGGTGGCCCAGGTGGACATCGTCGAGCCCGAGGTGATGCTGGAAGTCGAGGTGATGGAGATCTCCTCCAACCGCATGGCCGAGCTCGGCCTGAGCTGGCCCAGTTCCTTCGGCTACGGCCTGGTGCCCGGCGCATCCACCGGCACCACCTACGTCACCAGCGCCGACACCAAGAACTTCACCACCTTCATCGCCAACCCGGCGCTGTCGGCCTCGCTGACCGGCACCAGCGGCGCGAGCAACCTGCTGGCCAACCCCAAGATCCGCGCGCGCAACCGCGAAAAGGCGAAGATCCAGATCGGCGAGAAGCTGCCCGTCTTCACCACCACCTCCACCGCCAACGTCGGCGTCTCCGCCTCGGTGAGCTACATCGATGTCGGCCTGAAGCTGGACGTCGAGCCGCAGGTGCAGCTGGACAACGACGTGATCATCAAGGTGGGCCTGGAGGTCAGCAACCTGATCTCGCAGGTCAAGGGCCCGCAGGACGCCATCGCCTACCGCGTGGGCACGCGCAACTTCACCACCTCGCTGCGGCTGAAGGACGGCGAGACGCAGATCCTCGCCGGCCTCATCAACGACGAGGACCGCAAGGCCGCCAGCGGCATCCCCTACCTGCACGAGGCCCCGGTGCTCGGCCGGCTGTTCGGCGTGCAGACCGACACCCGCGACAAGACCGAGATCGTGCTGCTGATCACCCCGCGCGTGGTGCGCAACCTGGAGCTGCCGCCTTCGGCCGCATCCGACCAGGTCGGCGGCACCGACAGCGCGCCCGGCTCCGCCAGCCTGCGCGTGAACCGCCGCGCCAAGGCCGGCGCGGCCGTCCCCAGCTCCAGCGCGCGGCCGGTCCTCCAGCCCCCGGCATCCGGTGCCGGCGAGCCGGCCATAGCCGGCCCGCAGATGGCCATTGCGGGCTCGGTCATCCAGGTCACGGTGACCAACCCGACGCCGGCGCCGCTGGACACCGTGCTGCGCTTCGACCCGCTGCTGTTCGAGAGCAGGGAAGGCGGCAGCGGCAGCAGCCAGGTGCAGATCTCGCTGACGCCGGGCGCGGCGCGCACCTTCAACTTCAAGGTGCGCGACGATGCCCAGCCGGGCTCGGGCGTCTTCGGCCTGGTGGGTGCCGGGCGTCCGCTGACGGTGCAGGTGCAGCCGGTGCCGCCGGTGCAGAAGCCCGGCCCGGCCGCGGCCCCGCCGCCGCCCCCGCCCCAACCCGTCGAACCGCCGCCCGAGCCGCAGCCCGACCCGGACCCGCAGCCGGACGAGCCGCCGCAGCCCGACCAGCCCGAGCAGCCCGAGCACTGAGCACGGACCTTGTCAGCCATGTGCAGAACCGGCCCCGCCCGCGGCTTCACCCTCATCGAGATGCTGGTGGTGGTGCTGATCGTCGGCATCCTCGCCAGCGCCGCGATGCCGCTGGCCGAGCTGAACCAGCGCCGGGCCCGCGAGGCCGACCTGCGCACGGCGTTGCGGTCCATCCGCACGGCGCTGGACGAATACCGTGCCGACTGCCTGCCCGCGGCTCAGGGCGGCCGCGGCGTGATCAAGTGCGAGGACGGCGTCGGCCGCAAGACCGGCTACCCGCCCGACCTGGAGACCCTGGTCAAGGGCGCCGAGGACAAGAGCGTCGTCGGCAGCGGCAGCGCACGCGCGGGCACCGAGCGCCGCCGCTACTACCTGCGACGCATCCCGCGCGACCCCTTCGCCGACGCCAGCCTGCCGGCCGCGCAGACCTGGGGCCTGCGCAGCTACGACAGCCCGCCGGACGCGCCCGCACCGGGGGCCGATGTCTACGATGTCTACTCGATGTCCGACGGCATCGCGATGGACGGCTCGCACTACCGCGACTGGTGACGCGATGACCACCCGTCCACGCAAGCCCCGCCGCGGCTTCACGCTGATCGAGCTGATCGTCGTGCTGGCCATCATCGCGCTGCTGGCCTCCATCGTCGCGCCGCGCTACTTCAACAGCGTAGAGCGCGCGCGCGAGGCCACGCTGCGCAGCAGCCTGTCGACGATGCGCGACGCGATCGACAAGTTCGTCGGCGACCAGAACCGCTATCCCGAGTCGCTGGACGAGCTGGTCGAGAAGCACTACCTGCGCAGCCTGCCGCTGGATCCGATCACCGAGAGCCGCGAGACCTGGCTGGCCGTGCCGCCGCCCGAGGACAGCATCTACCTCGGCGGCATGTCCGACGTGCACAGCGGCTCCCAGGCCAAGGCCCTGGACGGCAGCGCCTACCAGGACTGGTGACGGCCATGGGGGGGCGCCGGCGCGGCTTCAGCTATCTCGTGCTGCTGTTCTGGATCGCGATCTCCGGCGTCGTGCTGGCGGCGCTGGGCCAGAGCTGGTCGCTGGACGCGCGCCGCGCGCGCGAGAAGGAACTGGCGTTCCGCGGACGCGAATACGCGCTGGCGCTGGGCTCGTATTCGGCGGCCCAGGGCAAGTACCCCGAGCAGCTGTCCGACCTGCTGGAGGACCGCGGCAAGGGCGACCTGAAGCGCCACCTGCGCCGCCTCTATCCCGACCCCATCACAGGCTCCGGGGAATGGGGGCTGGAGCGGGACGACAAGGGCGGCATCGTGGCGGTCTACAGCCTGTCCACGCTGCCGCTGGTGCGCCGCAAGGACGAGGTGCGCACTTACCGGCAATGGGTCTTCCGCGCCCAGTTGCCGGCGGGGGTGGCCTCGGCGCCCGTCGCCGCCTCGGCCGTCGAGCCGAACACGCCCTTCAAGCCGCTCTTCCCGCCCACGCCCGCCAGCAGCGTCGTCGGCGCGCCGGTCGCCAGCAGCCCCTTCGGCGGCAATTGAGGGGGTGCGTGGTCCATACGGATCACGCCGGTCGGCGAGGGTCAACAAATCGTCACCGGCAGTCCCTAGCATCCGCGCCGTGTGAACTTTTGTGATCGATGCAGTGGCCCCGCGCCGTGCGTCGCAGCTCGACCACACGGTCCCAGCCTGCCGGCACCCAGGCCCACTCCTCCAAGAAACGCGTGTCATGTCTGCCCTGATGCAACCGCCCGTGATCGCTCCGGAAGACTCCGAGTGCCTGCTGCGCATCGTCGAAGGTGCCGCGCTGGTGCGCCGCCGCTACCAGTTCTTCCTCTGGACCCAGGCCGACATGCAGCGTCTGCTGCCGCACAAGCTGGTGGTCTGCGGAGCCTATGACCGCGGCACGCGCGACATGAGCTTCGAGCCGCTGCACAGCGTGCCGCTGCCCGCGCCCGCGCTGGCCTCGCTGGCCGACGGCCGCGCCGGGCTCACCCGTCATCTCGTCACCGCCTGGTCCGACATGCGCCAGCAGCCCACGCTGATCGGCCTGCAGGCCCTGGCCCAGAAGGACGCCTCCGCCGCCGCGCTGCACGACAGCGGCTACGAGCGCCTGCTGGTGCACGGGGTGTGCCGTCCCGGCCGCCCGGCCGACCTGGAAAGCTTCTTCATCTTCGGCTCGCCCGAGGACAACCTGGACGAGGCCGCCGTGCATGCGCTGGGCCTGCTGCTGCCCTACCTGCATTCGGTCTACCTGCGCGTGCACACCATCGAGGGCGAGCTGGCCGGCGGCCCGGCGGCCATGCCGGCCTACGGTGCCCAGCAGCCGCGCGGCCTGGCCATCACCGAGCGCGAGCGCGAGATCCTGCGCTGGGTACGCGAGGGCATGAGCAACCACCAGATCGGCACCGCGCTGAACATCAGCGCGCTGACGGTGAAGAACCACGTGCAGAAGATCCTGCGCAAGCTGGGCGCCGCCAACCGGGCCCAGGCCGTGGCCAAGGCGATGGCGATGAACCTCTTCAACATGGGCCCGGGCGGCATGTCCTCCGGCGACCAGTCGCCTGGACTCTGAGCGCATGGACTTCGCGCATCGCGCCGGCGGGCTGCTGTTGCCCGCCTTGCTCGCCGTGGCCCCGGCCGCGCCGGCCCAGACGCCTGCCGAGTGGGCCGACTTCGCGCCGCTGGCCGCGGCCGAGCCGGGCAAGGGCCCCGTGTCGCGCGCCGAGTGGGCCCGCCTGACGCAGTCCGCCACCGGCCTGGGCATCCGCGAGCCCAGCCCCACCGAACGCCGCTGGCTGGACGACGCCCGTGCCGGCCGCTGGACCGAGGTGCTGGCCACGCTGAAGGAAGGCAAGGTCGAGCCCAACGTGCGCGGCGAGGACGACCATGCCGCCGTGCTGGTGCTGGCCGTGCGCGCCGGCCGCGACGACGCGGTGCGCGAGCTGCTGGAGCACGGTGCCGACCCCGACATCCGTGGCGCCGACGGCCTGACCGCGCTGGGTACCGCCGCCTACCTCGGCCAGCCGGCCATCCTGCATCGCCTGCTGCAGGCGGGCGCGGACGTGGACCTGGCCGGCAACAACGGCTATTCGCCGGTGCAACTGGCTTGCATGACGGGCAAGGTCGCTGCCATCGACGAACTGCTGAAGGCCGGCGCCGACCTGCAGCAGCCCGACCGCCGCGGCCGCCACGCCCTGGGCGTGGCCGCCCACTTCGGCCAGATCCCCGCGATGGCCCGCCTGGTGGCCGCCGGCTTCGACCCGGCCACGCCCGATGAGCGCCAGCTCAATGCCCAGCAGCGTGCCGTCGAAGGCGGCCAGCTGGATGCGCTGAACTGGCTGCGCGAGCACCGCGCCGCGCGCTGACCTGGACGCTGGAAGCCGCCATGGCCAGCAAGACCCCGGCTGCCGGGGGGCCTGACCTGGCACTCGCCTGCCGCACCCGCGGCCTGCAGGCAATGGCCGCGGGGCGAGGTGACGAGGCCTACCGCTTCCTCAGCCAGGCCGCCACGCTGGATCCGCTGCACGCCGACACCTGGTTCCACCTCGCCGACCTGCTGTGCGAGTCCCACCCCGACGCGGCGATCAACGCGCTGGACCGCGGGCTGGCGCTGCGCATCGATGCGCCCGACGCCCTGGTGCTGATGTCGCGCCTGCTGTCGAACAAGGGCCGCCACGCCGATGCCGCGGTCTACGCGCAACGCGGCGTCGCGCTGCGCGCCGACGTCGCTGCCCACTACGCCCTGGGCCTGGCGCTGAAGGAAAGCGGCCGCATCGAAGAGGCCTTGCACTCGCTGGAGATCGCCGCGCGCTCCGCAGACCGCGGGATGGCCGACCAGTCGCTCTTCCTGGCCACGCTGTGCCGCATGGAGATGGGACTCAGCGGGCAGGCGCTGGAGGGCGCGCAGGAGCTGCTGCGCCGGGCCGACTCGCCTGCGAAGGCCTCGGCCTCGCACGAGGTCATCGCCGCGGTGCTGCGCCGCGCCGGTGATGCGGCCCGGGCCTGCACCCACCTCGAGCAGGCCGTGCAGGCCACGCCCGGGCTGCTGGGCCCGCGCATCAACCTGTGCGCCAGCTCGCCCTACCTGCACGAGCTGGACGGCCGCGCCCAGGGCGAGCTGGCCCGGCGCCTGCTGCACCCCTGGGCCCGGCTGGCCGAGGGCGCGACCCACGCCAACACGCCCGACCCGCTGCGCCGGCTGAAGGTCGGGCTGCTGTCGGCCGACTTTCGCGAGCACTCCTGCGCGTACTTCATCGAGCCGCTGCTGCGCGAGCTGGACCGAGAAGCCGCCGAGATCCACGTGCTTTCGCTCAACCGCTATGACGACGAGACCACGCAGCGCCTG
>SCTQ01000126.1 GCA_004322345.1 Aquabacterium sp.
GGTGCTGAAGTCGATCTCGGTGGCCAGGGTCAGGCCGAAGGGGTCGTTCATGGATGCGCTCGCTTGACGTCGGGGGAAGGAGGCACGCGGGCGCGGTGCCTCGTGCCTAGCCCGGGTGTCGTTTGCGCAGATGACGCCACACGAAGCCCGGGAAGGCGAAGGTCAGGTACAGGCAGGCCAGTACCGCATAGAAGGCCCAGCCCTGGGGGTGGAGCTGGCCGATGCGGGCCTCGACCAGCCGCGCGGCCGCGGTGGCCAGCGTGCAGTACACCGCCCACTCCAGCAAGCGCCACGCCAGCGACTTGGCGTCCGCGAGGCCGATGACCAGGAACAGCCGCTCGGTGAAGAACGGCAGGTTGGCGGCGAGCAGGCCCAGGGCCAGCACGAGCCACGCAGCGGCGTTGGGATCCATCTGCCGCCAGTGCCTGGCGTCAGCTGGTCAGCGCGCTGCGGATGGCCAGCACGCAGGCATTCAGCAGCCCGCCGGGGGCAAGGCCGAAGACCAGCACCGCCGCGCCGTTGAGCGTCAGCAGCAGGTTGGCGCTGGTGCCGGCAGGCAGCGCCTGGCTGGAGGTGGGCTCGTCGAAGTACATGACCTTGACGATGCGCAGGTAGTAGAAGGCGCCGATCAGCGACAGCAGCACGGCCGCGACGGCCAGGCCGATGTAGAGCGTCTCGTTGGTCGCCACCAGGGCCTGCAGCACGGCCATCTTGGCGAAGAAGCCCACCGTCGGCGGAATGCCCGCCAGCGAGAACATGAACACCGCCATCACCGCCGCCAGCAGCGGGCTGCGGCGGTTCAGGCCGGCCAGGTCGGAGATCTCGTCGGCCTCGAAGCCGGGGCGCGACAGCAGCATGATCAGGCCGAAGGTGCCCAGCGTGGTGATGACGTAGGTCAGCACGTAGAACATCGCGGCGGCATAGCCGGAGGCCGCGGAGATGGTGTTGCCGCTGATCACCGTGGGCGTGAAGCCCAGCAGCATGAAGCCCATCTGCGCGATGGTGGAGTAGGCCAGCATGCGCTTGAGGTTGGTCTGCGCAATGGCCGCCAGGTTGCCCAGCACCAGCGAGCACACGGACAGGATCATCAGCATCTGCTGCCAGTCCTCGGCCGGGGCCAGCAGGCCCTCGACCAGGATGCGCTCGAGCATCGCGAAGGCGGCGATCTTGGGCGCGCTGGCGATCAGCAGCGTGGTGACGGTCGGTGCGCCGTGGTAGACGTCGGGCACCCACATGTGGAAGGGCACCACGCCCAGCTTGAAGGCCAGGCCGGCGACGATGAAGACCAGGCCGAAGGCCAGCACCTGCTTGTTGGCATGTCCGCTGGCCAGCTCGGAGAACACACGCGGGATGTCCAGCTCGCCGCCGGAGGCGCCGTAGATCATCGACAGGCCGTAGAGCAGGAAGCCCGAGGCCAGCGCGCCGAGCACGAAGTACTTCATCGCGGCCTCGGTGGAGATCGCGTGGTCACGGCGCAGGGCCACCAGGGCATACAGCGACAGCGACATCAGCTCCAGGCCCAGGTAGATCACCAGGAAGTTGTTGCCGGCGATCATGATCGCGGCGCCCAGCAGCACGAAGAGGCTGAGCGTGAACAGCTCGCCCTTGAGCAGATCGCGGCCGGCGGCGTAGACCTGGCCGTAGACCAGCGTGACGAGCACCGACAGCGCCGCGAAGGCCGACAGCAGGTGGCCCATCCAGTCGGACACGACCATGCGCTGCATGCCGTAGGTCGCCGCGCTGGTGCCGAAGGCCTCCAGGTGCAGGCCGCCGAAGACGACCAGCGCGATGACCGTCAGCCAGAAGGTGGGACGGCGGCGCTCGTCGGTGACGAAGAGGTCCGCCAGGGCGATGAAGCAGGTCATGCCCAGGAGGATGATTTCCGGCCGCAGGGCCGCCCAGTTCAGGTCGTTCATGTCTCTTCGGATCTCACAGCTTGCTCTGGGCCACGTGCAGCAGCAGCTGCTTCACGGAGGCGTTCATCACGTCGGTGAAGGGCTTGGGATAGATGCCCATCCACAGCACCGCGACGGCCAGCAGGCCGAGCATGAAGCGCTCGCGCAGGTTGATGTCGGTCAGCTCGCGCACCTCGTCGTTGGTGACGTCGCCGAAATACACGCGCTTGTACATCCACAGCGTGTAGGCGGCACCCAGGATCAGCGCGGTGGCGGCCAGCAGGCCGATCCAGAAGTTGTGCTTCACCGCGCCCAGGATGACCATCCACTCGCCGATGAAGCCCGCGGTGGCGGGCAGGCCGCAGTTGGCCATGGCGAACAGCAGCGCGAAGGCGGCGAAGACGGGCATCGTGTTGGCGACGCCGCCGTAGGTGGCGATCTCGCGCGAGTGCACGCGGTCGTAGAGCACGCCGATGCACAGGAACATCGCGCCGGAAACAAAGCCGTGGCTGATCATCTGCACCAGGCCGCCGGAGACGCCCAGTTCGTTGAAGATGAAGAAGCCCAGCGTGACGAAGCCCATGTGCGCGATGGACGAGTAGGCCACCAGCTTCTTCATGTCCTGCTGCACCAGGGCCACCAGGCCGACATAGATCACCGCAACCAGCGACAGCACGATCATCAGCGTCGAGTAGTGGTGGGCGGCGTCCGGCGTGATCGGCAGCGAGAAGCGCAGGAAGCCGTAGCAGCCGAGCTTCAGCATGATGGCCGCCAGCACCACCGAGCCGCCGGTGGGCGCCTCGACGTGAGCGTCGGGCAGCCAGGTATGCACCGGCCACATCGGCACCTTGACCGCGAAGGCCGCGAAGAAGGCGAAGAACAGCAGCGTCTGCGCGGGCATGCCCAGCGCCTGCTTGTGCCAGCTCAGGATCTCGAAACTGCCGTTGCTCTGGTAGTAGAGGTAGACCAGGGCCACCAGCATCAGCAGCGAGCCCAGCAGCGTGTAGAGGAAGAACTTGAAGGCCGCGTAGACGCGCCTCGGGCCGCCCCAGATGCCGATGATGATGTACATCGGGATCAGCGTGGCCTCGAAGAACACGTAGAACAGGATGCCGTCCAGGGCCGAGAACACGCCGATCAGCAGGCCCGACAGGATCAGGAAGGCGCCCATGTACTGGTGCACGCGGTCCTCGATCACCTCCCAGGCGGAGATCACCACGATGACGGTGATGAAGGCCGTCAGCGGCAGGAACCAGGCCGAGATGCCATCCACGCCCAGGTGGTAGTGGATGTTGAAGCGCTTGATCCACAGCGCGTCTTCGACGAACTGCATGCCGGCGCTGGCGGTGTCGAACTGCGAGATGACCGGCAGCGTGGCGAGCAGGCCGGCGATGGAGCCGACGAGCGCGACCCAACGCACGACCTTCGCGTGTTCGTCGCGGCCGGCAGCGAGGATCAGGGCGCCGAAGGCGATCGGCAGCCAAATGGCGGTAGAGAGGATGGCCATCGCTGGGGGACGCTTAGTGATACTTGAAGACGACGAACCACGACATCAGCGCAAGCACGCCGACGACCATGACCAGGGCATAGGTGTACAGGTAGCCCGACTGGGCCAGGCGCACCACCGAGGCGAACAGCCCCACGAGCTTCGCTGAGCCGTTGACCAGCAGCCCGTCGATCAGCCCCTGGTCGCCGCCCTTCCACAGGCCCTTGCCCAGGAGGCGCGCGCCGGCGGCGATCACGTGCTCGTTGAACCAGTCCAGGTAGTACTTGTTCTCGCCGATCTTGATCAGCGGACGCAGCGCGCGGGCGAAGGCGGCCGGGATCGACGGCTTGACCAGGTAGAAGACGTAGGCCGTGGCCACGCCGGCGAAGGCGAGCCAGAACGGCAGCGTGCCGAAGGCGTGCAGGGCCATGGCGAGCGGGCCGTGGAACTCGGACTTGAGTTCTTCCAGCGCCGGATGCAGCTCGTGGTTGATGAAGATCGCGTCCTTGAAGAACTCGCCGAAGAGCATGGGCGCGATCGTCAGGAAGCCGATGACCACCGAGGGCACGGCCAGCAGCAGCAGCGGTGCGGTGACCACCCAGGGCGACTCGTGCGGCGTGTGGTCGTGACCGTGGTCGCCGTGGTCGTCGTGGGCGTGGTCGTCCTCCGGCGGGAAAGGCTTGTGGTGGAAGCGCTCCTTGCCGTGGAAGACCAGGAAGAACATGCGGAAGGAATAGAAGGCCGTGATGAACACGCCGGCCACCACCGCGAAGTAGGCGAAATGCGCGCCCGGCAGGTGGCTGGCGTGCACGGCCTCGATGATGCTGTCCTTGGAATAGAAGCCCGCGAAGAACGGCGTGCCGATCAGCGCCAGGGACCCCAGCAGCGAGGTGATCCAGGTCAGCTTCATGTGCTTCCACAGGCCGCCCATGTTGCGGATGTCCTGGTCGTGGTGCATGCCGATGATCACCGAGCCCGCGCCGAGGAACAGCAGTGCCTTGAAGAAGGCGTGGGTCATCAGGTGGAAGACGGCGATCGGGTAGGCCGACACGCCCAGGGCCACCGTCATGTAGCCCAGCTGGGACAGCGTCGAGTACGCCACCACGCGCTTGATGTCGTTCTGGATGATGCCCAGGAAGCCCATGAACAGCGCCGTGATGGAGCCGATCACCAGCACGAAGTTGAGCGCGGCGTCCGACAGCTCGAACAGCGGCGACATGCGGCTGACCATGAAGATGCCGGCCGTCACCATGGTCGCGGCGTGGATCAGCGCGGAGATCGGCGTCGGGCCTTCCATCGAGTCCGGCAGCCAGACGTGCAGCGGGAATTGCGCCGACTTGCCCATCGCGCCGATGAACAGGCAGATGCAGATCACGGTGATCAGCGCCCAGTCCTGGCCGGGGAAGCCGAGCTTGGCCAGTTCGCCGGACTTGGCGAAGACCTCGGTGTAGTTCAGCGAGCCGGCGTAGGCCACGATCAGGCCGATGCCCAGGATGAAGCCGAAGTCGCCGACGCGGTTGACCAGGAAGGCCTTCATGTTGGCGAAGATCGCCGTCGGCTTCTTGAACCAGAAGCCGATCAGCAGGTAGGACACCAGGCCCACCGCTTCCCAGCCGAAGAACAGCTGCAGGAAGTTGTTGCTCATGACCAGCATGAGCATCGAGAAGGTGAACAGCGAGATGTAGGAGAAGAAGCGCTGGTAGCCCGGGTCCTCCTCCATGTAGCCGATGGTGTAGACGTGGACCATCAGCGAGACGAAGGTGACGACCACCATCATCATCGCGGTCAGGCCGTCGATCAGGTAGCCGACCTCCATCTTCAGGCCGTCACCCAGCACCATCCATTCGTAGACGGTCTGGTTGAAGCGCGCGCCGTCGGCGACGGCCATCAGCGTCTGCACCGAGACGATGAGGCTGACCAGCACGCCGAGGATTGTGACCAGGTGGGCGCCGCGGCGGCCGATCGCCTTGCCGAACAGGCCGGCGACGATGGCGCCGGCCAGCGGGGCCAGCGGCACGATGCTGAGGGTGGAGGCTGAAAGCTGGGACATCTTGTTGTTCTCCGGGCGGTCCGTTCTCAGCCTTTTAGGGCGTCCATCTCGTCGACGTTGATCGAGGAGCGGTTGCGGAACAGCACGACCAGGATGGCCAGGCCGATGGCCGATTCGGCTGCGGCGACGGTGAGGATGAAGAAGACGAAGATCTGGCCGCCCATGTCGCCCAGGTAGTGCGAGAAGGCGACGAAGTTCAGGTTGACCGCCAGCAGCATCAGCTCGATGGCCATCAGCAGCACGATCAGGTTCTTGCGGTTCAGGAAGATGCCGATGACCGACATCGCGAACAGGATTGCGCCCAGGGACAGGTAGTGCCCCAGCGTCAGGGTGGTGCTCATGCTTGTCCCTTCGGTTGGGCGGCGGCCTCGCCTTCTGCGGGCGGCGCGGGAGGTTGGGGCAGGACCGGCGCGACCTTGACGATCTTCAGGCGGTCGGCCTTCCTCGCCTTGACCTGCTCGGACGCCGACTGCGAGCGCGAGTCCTTGCGGCGGCGCAGGGTCAGCGCAATGGCGGCGATGATGGCCACCAGCAGGATCAGCGCGGCGATCTGCACCGGGAAGAGGTAGTGCGAGTACAGCTCGATGCCCAGGGCCTTGGTGTTGCCGTGCTTGAGCACGTCGGCGGCCATCGGCGTGGCCTCGCTGATGCGGAAGCCGCGCGTGAGCACCAGGGCCATCTCCAGCGCGATCACCGCCCCGACGACGCCGGCCAGCGGGAAATGCTTCCAGAAGCCGGCGCGCAGGGTGTCGGTGTTGATGTCCAGCATCATCACGACGAAGAGGAACAGCACCATCACCGCGCCGACGTAGACCAGCACGAGCGAGATGGCGAGGAACTCGGCGTTCAGCAGCATCCACACGCAGGACGCGTTGAAGAAGGCCAGCACGAGGTGCAGGGCCGCGACGACCGGGCTCTTCGCGGTGATGACGCGGAAGGCGGCGTACAGCAGGACCAGCGCGAAGACGAAGAACAGAGCGACTGTGGTATCCATGGGCGGGGGGTTCCGGCTCGTGGTGGGGCGAAGGACCTCAGCGGTACTTCGCGTCCGCCTCCTTGTTGGCCGCGATTTCCTTCTCGTAGCGGTCGCCGACGGCCAGCAGCATGTCCTTGGTGAAGTACAGGTCGCCGCGCTTCTCGCCGTGGTACTCGAAGATGTGCGTCTCGACGATGGAATCCACCGGACAGCTTTCCTCGCAGAAGCCGCAGAAGATGCACTTGGTCAGGTCGATGTCGTAGCGCGTGGTGCGGCGGGTGCCGTCGTCGCGCACGTCGGACTCGATGGTGATGGCCAGCGCCGGGCAGACGGCCTCGCACAGCTTGCAGGCGATGCAGCGCTCCTCGCCGTTCTCGTAGCGGCGCAGCGCGTGCAGGCCGCGGAAGCGCGGCGACATCGGCGTCTTTTCTTCCGGGAACTGGATGGTGATCTTGCGCTGGAAGAAGTGGCGCCCGGTCAGCTTCATGCCCTTGAGCAACTCAAGCAGCAGGAAGGTGGAGAAGAAGTCCTTGATCGATGAAACGGCAGACATGGCGACCTCGGCTTACTTCCAGATGTTCCAGGGCGACTGGATCCACAGGCCCACGAACACCAGCCAGACCAGCGTGACGGGAATGAAGATCTTCCAGCCCAGACGCATGATCTGGTCGTAGCGGAAACGGGGGAAGGTGGCGCGCACCCAGATGAACATGGTGACCACGACGAAGGTCTTGGCGAAGAGCCAGAACCAGTTCCAGAACCACATCGTGTCGGCGATCCACTGCGGCGTGCCCAGGTGCAGCAGGCCGAAGGTGATGGGCGCCGACCAGCCGCCCAGGAACATGACCGATGCCAGCGCGGACACCAGGATCATGTTGGCGTACTCGGCCAGGAAGAAGATCGCGAAGGCCATGCCCGAGTACTCGACCATGTGGCCGGCGACGATCTCCGACTCGCCTTCGACCACGTCGAAGGGGTGGCGGTTGGTCTCGGCGATGCCCGACACCACGTAGACGACGAAGATGGGCAGCAGCGGCAGCCAGTTCCAGGACAGGAAGTTCAGGCCCATGGCCGCGAACATGCCCTTCTCCTGGCCCTGCACGATGCCCGACATGTTCAGCGTGCCGGCGACCATCAGCACGATGACCAGGCAGAAGCCCATCGCGATCTCGTAGGACACCATCTGGGCCGAGGCACGGATGGCACCGAGGAAGGCGTACTTCGAGTTGGACGCCCAGCCGGCGATGATCACGCCGTAGACCTCCATCGAGGTGATCGCCATCAGGAACAGCAGGCCGGCGTTGATGTCGGCCAGCGCGACCTGTGGGCCGAAGGGCACCACGGCCCAGGCGGCCAGCGCCGGCATGATGGTCATCACCGGGCCCAGCAGGAACAGCGGCCGGTTGGCCGCCGAGGGCAGGATGATTTCCTTGAAGATCAGCTTCACCGCGTCGGCGATGGGCTGCAGCAGACCCATCGGGCCCA
>SCTQ01000127.1 GCA_004322345.1 Aquabacterium sp.
CTCCAGCCCTTCGGGTGCCTTCAGGAAACGGGCGCCCTCCGCGTTGCAAATGCTCGCCGTAGCCACCGCTACGGCTGCGCTTTGCGCCTCGATGGCGCCCGTTTCCTGAATCACGCGCATCCTCCGGTAGTGTTAACAGGCCCTAGGCCCGCTCCATATCTATAGAGAGATGCGTCCGACACCCTGGCACCACCGCCTCAGCCTCAAGGCCAAGCTTTCGGCCCTGAGCATGGCGATCACCCTGCTCATCGTCGTGCTGATGACCAGCCTGATGCTGGTCGTCCAGCAGCAGGACGTGCAGCGCAGCGTGAGCACGGCCCAGCGCACGCTGCTGGAGGGCATGGCGGCGGACCTGGACATGCAGCTGGAGGCCAGGCGCGAGGCGCTGACCCTGCAGGCCTCGGTGCTGGCGCGAGTGGACGTCACGGAGGACCTGCCCCACTTCTTCAGCACGCGGCCGACCTTCCGCGGGATGTTCGACCTGATCATGGTTGCCGACCGCAACGGCCGCATCCTGTTCAACTCACCCCACCTGGCCGGACGCATCGGCCGCCAGATCGCCGACCGGCCCTACTTCCAGCAGGCGCTGCACTCCGGCGGCGTCGTCCTGTCGCAACCGCTGCTGGAGAAGACTTCGCGCGATCCGTCGGTCGCGATGGCCATCGCGCTGCGCAACCCGGAAGGCGACATCACCGGCGTGATGGTGGGCATGACCGCGCTCACGCAGGACAACTACCTGTCCCACATCGGGCGCAACCGGCTGGGCGAGAACGGCTACTTCTATCTGGTGGACCGCAGCGGCACGCCGGCCGTGGTGATGCATCCGCGCCGTGACCGGCTGCTGGACCGGCCCGCGAACCTGGGCCGCAACGTGGCCCACGCGTTGACGGCGGCCGAGGAGACGCTGGAGGCGAAGGACGACTCCGGCATGGAATCGCTCTACAGCTACCGCCCGCTGCGCTCCGCCCCTTGGGTGCTGGGTTCGGTCTACCCCACGGAGGAGGCCTACGCCTCGCTGCACGAGCGACGGCGCGAGATCATCGCCATCTCGGCCGTGCTGGTCGCGGTCTTCGGCGTGCTGCTGTGGGGCGCCACCGCCCGGCTGCTGCGCCCCCTGGGCGTGCTGCAGAAGACGATGCAGCAGCAGGTTGCCCAGCCCGACACCCCCCTGCCCGCCTCGGCCGAGGCCAGCCTGGAGCTGGCCGCCGTGGCGCGCGCCTTCCGCGAACTGATGCACAGCCGACAAGCCTTCGAGCAGGCCCTGCGCCACAGCGAGGAGCGCACCCGCCTGATCCTGACCAACGCGCCCGACGCCTTCATCGGCATGGGCACCGACGGCAGCATCACCGAGTGGAACCGGCAGGCCGAGCTGACCCTGGGCTGGACGCGCGAGGAAGCCCTGGGCCGCAACCTGGCCGAGTTGATCATCCCGCCGGCCATGCGCGAGGGCCACTACCGCGGCATGCGGTCCTTCACCCACACTGGCGCCGGGCCGGTGGTCGGCACCCGGCTGGAAGTCACCGCACTGCACCGCGACGGCCACGAGATCCCGGTGCAGCTCTCGGTGGCCGCCATGCGCGAGGGCGAGGCCTACGTCGCCAACGCCTTCCTGCACGACATCAGCCACCGCCGCGAGGTGGCGCGCCGGCTGGAGGCCAGCGAGCGCCGGCTGCGGGAGATCACCGCCAACCTGCCCACGCTGATCGCCTACGTCGACCGCGAGCACCGCTACCAGTTCTGCAACCAGACCTACGAGACCTGGTACGGCGTGGATCCGCAGCGCGTCATCGGCCTGCACGTGCGCGAGGCCATCGACAACGAGTTCTACGAGAAGCGCCGCACCGGCCTGGACACCGCGCTGGCCGGCCGGCGCTGGGAGACGGACCTGGAGACCGACACCCGCCAGGGCCGCCGCCACGTGCACATCCAGTACCTGCCCGACGTCGACGCGGATGGCGTGGTGCAGGGCTGCTACGCGCTGACCATCGACATCACCGCGCAGAAGGCGGCAGAGGCCGAACTGCTCCAGCAGGCCCGCTTCGACACGCTGACCGGGCTGCCCAACCGGCGCTACTTCAACGAGCGGCTGACGGAAGCCCTGGCCCGCAGCCGCCGCTCCGGGCACGCGATGGCCCTGCTCTTCCTGGACGTGGATCACTTCAAGCAGATCAACGACACGCTGGGCCATGCCGCGGGCGACCAGGTGCTCAAGACCTTCGCCGCCCGCCTGAAGGACAGCGTGCGCAACACCGACACGGTGGCGCGCCTGGCCGGCGACGAGTTCACCATCATTCTCGAAGGCCTCCATCACGCGGACGAGCCCCACGCCATCGCGCGCAAGATCCTCGAGAACATCCGCCAACCCGTCCTGCTGCCCGACCGCACCCTGGAGGTGGGCACCAGCATCGGCGTGGCCTTCAGCGACGCCTCCTGCACGGAGGCCGAGCTGACGGCGAAGGCGGACGACGCGCTCTACGAAGCCAAGCGCGCCGGCCGCAATACCTACCGCATGGCCCAGGGTTGAACAGGAACCTGCCATGACCACATCCGCCGCGGCCCTGCCGCTGACCTTCGACCGCATCCGCCGGCTGCGCAACAGCGTCGCCTTCACCGCCTTCGTGGCCGTGCTGATGACGGCGCTTGCCGCAGGCGTGCTGGCCGACCGCCTGCTGCGCCGCCAGCTCGATGCCCACGCCGGCAGCCTGCTGGAGCAGATGGCCGTCAGCATGCGCGACACGCTGGACCGCGAGATGGAGCAGCACTACGAGCAGGTGCGGCTGCTGTCGGGCATGGACGAGCTGAACGAGGACATGAAGCCCGAGAAGGTGCGCCGCCTGCTCGACCAGATGAAGGAAAGCTTCCCGCAGTTCGCCTGGATGGGCCTGACCGATGGCCAGGGCAAGGTGCTCGCCTCCACCGGCGGCCTGCTCCAGGGCAACAACGTTTCCGCCCGGCCCTGGTTCAAGGGTGCGCTGGACGGCCCCTTCGTCGGCGACGTGCACCCCGCCGTGTTGCTGGAGAAGCTGCTGCCGCGCCAGCAGGAGCCCTGGCGCTTCGTCGATGTCGCCGTGCCCATCCTCGACTCCGACGGCAAGGCGCGCAACGTGCTGGGCGCCCACCTGAGCTGGAGCTGGGCTCGCAACATCCGTCGCTCGCTGACCCCCAGCGGCGCGGGAGGCGGGGAGATCCAGATCATGGTGGTGGCCAAGGACGGCAGCATCATCCTGGGGCCGGCCGGGCAGGAGGGGCAGAAGGTCGACCTTGCGCCCTACCGCGTCAGCGCGGCAGGCGCGCCGGGCTTCGTGCTGGGCGGGGCCCACGTCACCGCCTATGCCGAGACCCACGGCAGCGGCCGCTATCCCGGCCTGGGCTGGACGGTGCTGGTGCGCCAGCCGGCACAGGCCACGGCCACCGCGGTGACCGGGCTGCGCGAGCAGATCGGGCTGGGCGCGCTGCTGCTGGCCGTGCTCTTCGCCACCTGCGCCTGGTTCGGCATGCGCGCGGCGCTGCGGCTGCGGGACTGAGCCCTCGACAGCATCGGGAGCGCCGGCAGCAGGGTCGGTATCGCGCCGGCTTCCGGCGCGCTTCGATGGTTTCAACGCAGGGCGTGTTCAGCCGAGAGGGCGAGCCCGCCCCGCATGCCCCATGCATACCCGCGCGAGGGCAACGCCCAGGACTGCAGCCGCTGCGGCGTTTCGCGCCGCGAGGCGGACAGCCTGCCCGAGACGGCCGCCGCCAGGGCCCAGCCGCGCGCATCCAGGGCCTCGCGCCAGCGCAGCAGGGCCTGCATGGGACGCTGCTGCAGCCAGACGTCGCAGGGCAGCTCGCCCTCGCCCAGCTGCCTGAGCCCCTCGTGAACCGCCAGCGCCAGGTCGGCCAGGCGCCGTTGGGCGGTTTCGCCCGCGCAGGCGGCGGAGAACTCGCGCACCAGCCGGTTGCGGCCCGCGGGGCGGCCGGCGTGTTCGGTGAACAGGCGCTGGATCTGCTGCGGCGCCAGCCGCAGCGCACGCACCGGCAGCGGGGCGCACAGCGGCAGCAGCGGCGCGCCGTGGGGGTCGGTGGCGTAGGCCGGACCCACCATCAGCGCGGCCAGGCGCAGCCATTCGCGCGGCTGCAGGCCGCCGCTGGCATCGGTGCGCAGCGAACGCGCGTGGACCTCCTCGAAGCACAGGCCGCCCTTGGCGCGGTTGGCCCGCGCACTCATCACCGCGAGGTTGCTGGCGGCGTAGGCGGCATCGTTGTTGAGGCGGTCGACCGACCAGTCGCTGCCGGCCTGGGTGCCGCGCGTCAGCAGCTCGCGCGTGACCGGGCAGCGCTCGACGTCGATCTCGCGCAGCAGCTCGGGCGTGACGTCGCCCGCAACGGGCCGCCCGCGCAGCCAGGCGCCCAGGCGCAATTGCAGCCACTTGCCGGTATGGCGGTCACCCCGGCGGCGGCGTGCGCCGGCATGTGCCGCGGCGTCGAAGCCGGCGCGCAGGGCGGCGGGCCAATCGTCCTGCCGCGGCAGCAGGCTGTGGATGTAGAAGTCGTGGCCGAGCACGCGGCCGGCCTCGTGGATGTCGAACTCGTTCCAGGCGGTCGTGGACATGGATGAACCCCGATGGCAGCCGCGGGCCCATGAGGGCCGCGGCCAGGCGGATGGCGCGCGGCGGTGGAGCCGCGCGGGTCCTTGGGGACGGACGCAGGCGCCCGCGCAGGATGCGCGGGCGTGGCCTGGCCGTCCGCGGCCGTAGGCACGGCCGGCGGGGTTCAGGCTCGGGGCGGGGGGTCGGGCGGTACGCTGGCGTGGCTGCGCCAGGCGGCCGCAGCGGCGTCGCGCCACGAGGGGGTGGCATCGCCCGGCATCCACGCCGCCGCTGCCGGGGCCATGGGCAGCAGCCAGGCGCCGCCCAGGTCGGATGCGGCCGTGCCGCCGGGCGCATCCTGGCCGTCTTGCTTCGCGCCGAGGGAGACGACGCTGCCGTCGGCCGCGTCGTGGTGGTGGCGCTCGAACAAGCCGTGGCCATGGACGTGCCCGGCTGCCTGGGGCGCATGGGCCGTGGGCGCCTGCGCGACGGGCGGCCGCATCGGGCCGCCACGCTGCCGCTCGTGGGCCGCCTCGACCAGGGACATCGCCCCGTCGCCGATGACGGCGCGCAGCCATCGTTGCGGATTCCAGGCCCCCTCGTCGCCGGCCTGGACGGCGCCGGCATGGCGGTGCTCGGCGCCCCACATCTGCGCCAGCAGGCCGGACAGGCCGTGGACCGGCAGGGCCACGGCCAGCACCCAGATCAGAGCCAGGCGGGGCAGGCTGCGGCGGGCGAGGCGGAAGAAGGCGAGGGACATCGGCTGCCCTTATGCAGCAGCCGGATGACACCCCGACAGCCTGCATGGCCCGCACGGCCCATACCCTGTCGCATCAGCCGCGACAGCGGCCACGGCAGCTCAGTCTCTCTTGCGGAAGGCCAGCCAGCCGGCCAGCACGGTGAAGGTCACCACGATCAGCACGATCACCAGGAAGCCGTGCCTGCTGTCCGCCAGCGGGATGCCGCCGACGTTCATGCCCAGCAGGCCGGCGACGATGTTGATGGGCAGCGCCAGCACCGTCACCACCGTCAGCGTGAAGACGCTGCGGTTGGTCTGCTCGCCCACCTGCGCGGCGATCTCCTCCTGCAGCAGCTTGATGCGCTCCTGCAACTCGGACATGTCGCGCAGGGTCAGCGAGAACTCCTCCGAGGCCTGGCGCAGTTCCTCCAGGTCCTGCGCCGTCATCCACGGCGGCGGCTGGCGCAGCAGCCGGAACAGCGCGCCGGGCTCGGGCGCCAGCAGCCGGCGCAATCGCACCAGCACCCGGCGCAGCCGGCCCAGGTCGGCGCGCTTGTTGTGCAGCCGGCCGGCCAGCAGGCTGTCCTCGACGCGGTCGACCTCGATGGTGGCCTCGCGCACGATGTGCACCAGCACGTCGCCCTGGTCGCGCAACAGGCGGTTGAGGAAGGCCGCGGAGCTGTCGAACTGGAAGCCGTCCTTCACCGCCTGGCGCAGGCGGTCGATGGAGCGCAGCGGATGCAGCCGTGCGGTGACCGCCATGCGGCGCGTCAGGTTGACCCACAGGGTCTCGATCTCCGACGGGTCGAAGGAGAACTCGAAGGCGATGTCGTTGACCACCGCCACCAGCGTGTCGCTGGCGTCCTCGATGCGGGTGGAGCGCGAGCCCTGGTGCAGGGCCTCGAAGAACTCCGGCACCACCGGCAGGTTGGCGCTCATCCAGGCCTCGGCCGCGGCATCGGCCAGGTTGAAATGCAGCCACACGAAGCCCGCACCCGCGGCCGTGCCCTCGTCGCGCAGCCATTGCCCGGCCTCGGCCAGGCCGACGGCGCGCCCCGGCTTCCCGGGCTCGAACAGGTAGCCGCAGATGAGGCCGTTGAGGTCCGAGCCGTAGGAGATCTGCATGCAGGAAATTAGAGCAGATGCGGCGCTGCGCCCGGCAGGTCCAGCCGCCTCACCATGTAGCTGGCTGCGCCGCCCGGATAGGACGCGAGCCGCTCGCGCTGCGCGGCGTCCAGGCCGGCGGGCTCGGCATAGCCGTGGCGCAGCCAGAAGCCCTGCGAGCCCTGTACCGACACCAGCGCGGACCAGCCCAGGCCCAGCCGCGCGGCCGCCTGCCAGGCAACCTGCAGCAGTGCCGGCGCCAGCCCGCGGCCGGCGGCCCGCGGGCTGACCGCGAGGTCGTGCAGGTACAGGCAATCGGCCTGCGCCGGCACGTCGAAGCCGCCGTGCAGCAGCGTCACCTTGCCCAGCCGCGAGGGATACGCGACGAGGTAGGCACAGACCTGCAGTTCGTCCACCGCCACCCAGGCGGTATGTGGTGCGGCCTGCCAGCGTGCACGGATGGTGGCCTCGTCCTCGAGGAAGCCGGGACCGTAGGCCAGGGACTGGACCGCCAGCACGCCGGCGATGTCGTCCTCGCGCATCGGACGCAGGACAGGGGCGAGGCGGGTGTTCATGCGGCGGGATTGTCAGGTCGATACCGGACGGTGCCGTGGTGGGCACGCCATGCATCCTCGATCACGGCGCGGGCGGCCGCACGGCAAGGACCTCGCCATCCTCGAGAGCCTGCGCGGCCGGGTGGTGGCGGAACCGACCGGCAACCCGGCCCGGCCGGTCTGCGGGGCGGCTCAGGCCGCCAGCGCGATGTCCAGCCCCAGGCCGTACAGGTACCTGCCGTGAGCCGTGGGCTTGCCGCCCAGCACCAGCGCGTCGCAGGTGGTGACCGCTGCCGGGCGGCCGATCTGCTTCAGGCGGCGGCGCAGCCGCCAGGCGTCCTCGGGCGCCAGCATGCCGACGACCTGGCCTTGCACACGCACCTGCACGGGGGCGTCACGGCCTTCGCCTTCCGGCACCAGGTCGGCCGAGCATTCGACGTGGGCGCTCCAGGAGCCGTGGTCGCCCGCCAGCATGGCCAGCGAGGCCTGGTGGGCCTGCACACCGACGGCTTCGGTCTCGTAGGTCCCGTAGGCCGGCCAGTGGTAGGGCAAAGACGCTCGCGCCGCGCGCCTGCTGCGCATCGCACGCCACGACTTGGCCATGGGAATCACGACGAAGGCAAGGATGCCGTAGTCAAGGAAGATCAGTCTGGCGCTCACCTGCAGCCGCCCCATCAAGAAGTTGGGCGCGATGCTAGCGGCGAGTCGGGCGCGGACCAGTCGTGAAAGCGCGTACCCCTTGTTGTGAGGGTCTCGCCCTGGACCGTACGGCCCATGCGGCGATGCTCATCGGCAGCAGGAACCGTCATCCGCGGCGCCGGCGGGAGCGCGCAACGGCCGCCGCTGCCAGCAGTCCCAGCCCCGACAGCACCAAGGTCGCCGGCTCGGGAACGAAGGACACGGAGCGCAGCGTCAGGTTGCCCACACGCCGCCCCCCCTGCCATGCCGTGACGACGGCCGCGTCGCTTCCGGCCGGACGCTCATGGCTGACGATGGAATAGCCCTCGGAGAACCCCGCGGCGAAGGTCGTCCCGATCTGCGCCCGCAGCAGCGCCAGGAAGGCATCGCCGTCGAAGTCGGCGGACGACTCCGCGGATGCCGGCAGGTCCCAGTGGAGACCTCGCGAGTAGTTCACCTGCCGCATCGGGTCCCAGCGGTAGGGCTCCGAGGCGATGACGCCGGCGTCGAAGGACACAGAGGAGCCCGGATCCGTCCATCCATGGCTCACCCAGGTGGTGTACGTCGCTGCGGGGCCCAGCAAGTCCTTGTAGTTGACGGTATAGAAAGTCTCCGAGACGACGGCCTCCCGGAAGCTGCGCCCGTGTTCCACGACAGGCCAGTTCACGAAGGAGGTGCTGACCATCGGGTTGTCCAGCTCGAAGCGGATGCTGAAATCGAAGGTGGTCGGTCCCGCCACCCCCGACGCGTCCTGCCAGTGGACCGCGGTGCCGTCGTACGTGCCCACCTGTAGCTTCAGGTCGGAGATGGTGAACGACAGCTGCACCGTGGCTGCGTGGGCGCCGCAGGTGAGCATTGCGCAGGCGATGAGACTCGCCCAGGTACGGATGGACATGGCTGGGCCACTGAGGAAGGATGAACAGGACCCGGATGCTAGAAGCGCCCGCAGCGGCCGCCAGCCGGCGGCCCCTGGCCGGTGTCATCCGCTCATGGAGCGATCGTGCGGCAGTTCACGCGGGCGGATCGAGGCAAAGGCCAACTGCCCTGCTTGGCAAGCATGGGAGCTTCCGCCACGTCGCGACCCCATCGATCGCCGGCTTCTCGCCCGACGATGTCACCTTCGGTCAGGTCAGCGGCGTACCCGCAGCGGCCGCTGGCTGGTTGAGGCTCGTGGGTCTGCTGGCGCTGGCCAGGCGGCAGTGCGCGACGCCGCTGGCGAAGTGATTGGCCTGCCCGGAGGGACTCGAACCCCCGACCTGCTGCTTAGAAGGCAGCTGCTCTATCCAGTTGAGCTACGGGCAGCCTGGGGCCCGCAAGAACAGCGGGCAGGCGCGTGACCGCCCGGAGTTTACGCGGCGGGCTTGCGTGATCCGGCATCGCCACCCGGCAGCCGCATGCGGGACAGCAGCAGCGCGTTGCTGACCACGCTGACCGAACTCAGCGCCATCGCGGCGCCGGCCACCACGGGGCTGAGCAGGCCGGCGGCGGCCAGGGGGATGCCCACGAGGTTGTAGACGCTGGCCCAGAAGAGGTTCTGCCAGATCTTGCGCGTGGTCGCGCGGGAGACGGCGATGGCGCCGGCCACCAGCAGCGGGTCGCCGCGCATCAGCGTGATGCCGGCGGTATGCAGCGCGACATCGGTGCCGCCGCCCGGGTTGGCCATGGCGATGCCGACGTCGGCGGCGGCCAGTGCGGGAGCGTCGTTGATGCCGTCGCCCACCATGGCGACGATGCGCGCGCGGCCGCCGGGGCCGTGCTGCAGCTCGCGCACCTTGGCGGCCTTGTCCTGGGGCAGGACCTCGGCCAGCACCTCGTCGAGTTGCAGCCGGCCGCCCACGGCCTGGGCCGCGGCGCGGTTGTCGCCGGAAACGAGCACCGTACGCAGGCCCAGCTGCCTCAGCCGCGCGACGGCCTCGGCAGCCTGCGGCTTGAGGGTGTCGGTGAACGCCATCAGCGCGACGACCTGTGGCCGCGGCGCACCCGCCTCGCGCAGCAGCCAGGACAGGGAGGCTCCCTGGGCCTGCCAGTAAGCCAGCCTGGCCTGCAGCGCGGCAGGCGGCTGCAGGCCCAGCTCGGCGAGCCAGCCGCTGCTGGCGATGATCCAGCCCGCGCCTTGCAGGCCCTTGCCGGGAACGGATTGCACGGACGCCGCCGCAGCGGGGCTGCGGCCCTCGGCGCGGGAAGCTTCCACCACGGCACGCGCCAGCGGGTGTTCGCTCGCGGCCTGCAACGAAGCCGCCGCTTCCAGCGCGGCCTCGTGCGGCACGCCGGCCTCGGCGGCCAGCTCGAAGCCGGCGAGCTGCGGGCGGCCCTGGGTCAGCGTGCCGGTCTTGTCGAAGGCCACCACCTGCACGCGGTGCGCCAGCTCCAGCGCCTGCGCATCCTTGATCAGGATGCCGTGGCGCGCGGCCACGCCGGTGCCGGCCATGATGGCCGCGGGCGTGGCCAGGCCCAGCGCGCAGGGGCAGGCGATGACGAGCACGGCCACGGCGCGGATCAGCGCGGCCTCGGCGCCGGCACCGCTCCACCACCAGCCCACGGCGGTGGCCGCCGCGATCGCCAGCACCACCGGCACGAAGACAGCCGCCACGCGGTCCACCAGGCGCTGGATGGGCGGCTTGGCTGCCTGGGCGTCGGCCACCAGGCGGATGATCCCGGCCAGCAGCGTGCGGCTGCCGACGGCCGTCACGCGCATGACCAGCCGGCCCTCGCCATTGATGGTGCCGCCGCTGAGCTTCGCGCCCGGGCCCTTGGCCACGGGCAGCGGCTCGCCGGTCAGCATGGATTCGTCGACGTGGCCGTGGCCTTCGACGACCTCGCCATCGGCCGGCGTGCGCTCGCCGGGGCGCAGCGCCAGCAGATCGCCGACGTGCACCTGGGCCAGCGGCACCTCGCTCTCGCGGCCATCGGCGTCCAGGCGGCGTGCGGTCTCGGGGCGCAGGGCTTCCAGCGCGCGGATGGCCTGGGCGGTCTGCCGCCGCGCGCGCGCCTCCAGCCACTTGCCCAACAGCACCAGCGCGATGACGACGGCGGCGGACTCGAAATACAGGTGCGGCATGCCGCCGTCCGGCGTGCGCCACCACAGCCAGCACGACAGGCCGAAGGCCGCGCTGGTGCCGATGGCCACCAGCAGGTCCATGTTGCCGCTGCCCGCGCGCGCGGCCGACCAGCCCGCTCGATAGAAGCGCGCTCCCAGCCAGAACTGCACCGGCGCAGCCAGCGCGAACTGCAGCGCGGGTGGCAGCATCAGGTGGAGGCCGAGCAGGTCCAGCAGCATCGGCAGCACGAGCGGCGCGGCCAGCACCAGGGCCAGCGCGAGGTGCAGGGTCTCGCGGCGGGCGTGTTCGCGGGCCTCGGCATCGCGGCGGGCATCGGACTCGCGGTCGTGCAGCCACAGCGCGTGGTAGCCGGCGCGCTCGACGGCGGCGGCCACCTCGTCGGCGGCCTGCTCCTCGGCCTGGCCGGCACGCAGCGCGACACGGGCGCTCTCGGAGGCCAGGTTCACCTGGGCATCGGCGACGAAGGGCAGCTTGCGCAGCGCCCGCTCGACGCGGCCGACGCAGGCGGCGCAGGTCATGCCCTGGATGGCGAAGTCCAGCGGCTGGGGGGTATCGGGCGTAGCAGTGGTGGAGGCCATGGGGGATGGGAGAAGCGGCAGGAGGCGACGGCAGGAGCATCCACCTTCCCACGGTGGGAAGGTCAAGCCCCCATGCGCATCCCTTGATCCCGGTCAGGACTTGACCTTGCCATGATAGGAAGGTTCACACTGTGCGCCATCGACGAAAAAGGAACCGAAGATGAACCCGACCATCCAGACCCTCGAACTGCCCGTCAAGGGCATGAGCTGCGGCCATTGCGTGCGCGCCGTCACCACGGCCGTGCAGCAGCAGGACCCGCAGGCCCAGGTTCAGGTGGACCTGCAGCAGGGCCGCGTGCGCGTGACCAGCAGCCTGACGCGCGAGGCCGTCGCCCAGGCCATCCGCGAAGAAGGCTACGAAGTGGCGGCCTGAGCATGGCCCGCCATGCCGACACGCATGCGGCAGGCGCCGCGCAGCCGGTCAACATCGGCCAGGCGGCACGCGCCAGCGGCGTCTCCGCCAAGATGATCCGGCACTACGAGTCGCTGGGCCTCTTGCCGCCCGCGCCGCGCACCGATGCCGGCTACCGGCTGTATGGCGAGGATGCACTGCACAGCCTGCGCTTCATCCGCCGCGCCCGCGACCTGGGCTTCGGCATGGCGGAGATCGCCGAGTTGCTGGACCTATGGCGCAACCGCCGCCGCACCAGCGCCGGCGTGCGCCGCATCGCCCAGGCCCACGTCGACGACCTGGCCCGGCGCATCGCCGGCATGCAGGCCATGCAACGCACGCTGGAGCACCTGGTGCATTGCTGCCACGGCGACGACCGCCCGCAGTGCCCGATCCTGGACGACCTGGCCGGCGTGGCGTGAAAGCTTGCCGCGGACGGCGGCTGCGAGCGGGCCGGGGCCCCTCTGGTTAAGGGATTACCCGCACCAACGGGCGTCTGCCGGCTTAAGCTCGGCCTCGGATCCCCGCCCCTCCTCCAGCAGTCTCCGAGGCCTCCATGTCTTCTCCCGAAATGCCCTTGATCGGCGCCCTCGTCCTGGCGATCGCCCTGACGGCCAACTTCCTCGTCGCGTTCTGGCGCATGGACCTGAACGTCACGCGCGCGCGCCAGCAGCAGCGTCAGGCGCGGGCGCGCACCCCGCGCCGCCAGCTGATCGCCTGCGCGGTCTCCGCGGCACTACCCTTGCTGGGTGCGCTGAGCATGCTGGCGGTGGCCGGCCACGACTGGACCGGCGCCGACGCGCCCCTGCTGGCCGCCGCCTGCGCCGCCGTCGGCTGGCTGCTGCAAAGCCTGATGGACAGCCTGATGAGCTGGGGCACGCCGCGGCTGCGTGCCTGATTGCGCAACGGCCCGATCCGCTGCCGGCATGACGTGATGAACTCACGTTCGCCGGCGCAGTTCGGCGGGCTTCGCGGCCGCAGCGCGTAGTAAGGTCCTGCTTCCCCGAACGACCCTGCCGCCGCCGAAGACGATGGAGCCCGCACCGCGTTCTCCCCTGCGCAAGACCGCGCCGCCGCCCGTCACGCCCATCGCCGCCGCGCGCAAGCGTCCCCGGTCGGCGGCCGCGACGGCCGCGCCTGCGCCCAAGCCCACGACCGACCGCAACACCGTCGCGGCCTGGATCTTCGGCGGCCTGCTGGCCATGCTGCTGCTGAGCTGGGCCGGCGTGAAGACGGTCTCCTCCTTCCTCGACGACAACGCCCGCCCGCGCCCGGTGTGGGTGGAGATCAAGCCCGTGCAGGCCCAGATGCTGGACGGGCGCATGGTCGGCGTGAAGGTGACGCTGCAGCTGGGCGACGGGACCGATGGTGCGGACATCGAGTCCTACAAGCCCGCGATCGCCGCAGTGATCCAGCAGATCGGCGCCGGCCAGACGAAGGAGTCGCTGTACGGCAAGGACGGAATGGCCAAGTTCAGCCAGCAGTTGCGCGAGTCCGTCAACGACTACCTCGAGGACCACGAGATGGGCCGCGCGGTGAACCGCGTGAACTTCAACGAGCTGATCGTGATGCCGGTGGGCGAGATCCACTGACGATCCACTAACACGCGGGGAAGCGGCCCCGCGTATACCGGCGCGGCCGCCTCCTGCACCTAATATCCGCGGGCACCGACAACAGGACCAACCCCTGCCGCCCGCCGCCCCCTCCCCCGACCGTCCCGACACCGTCGCCATCCGCCAGCTCGTCAGCACCCACGTGCGCGCCCTGCTGGCCCGCCACGGACTGACCGAACAACGTGTCCAGCTGCCGCGGCTGATGGACATCCTGGGAGTCAGCTACTCCCAGGCCTATCGCAAGCTCAACGCCGGCAGCCCCTGGCTGGAGGAAGACCTCTACCGCCTGGCCACGCACTTCGGCGAGACGCTGGGCACGCTGTTCGCCGACGCGCCGCCGCGCGAGCACGGCGGCATCGCGGTGGTGGACGACGACCCCATCGTCGCCGACTCCATCGTCGACACCCTGCAGGCCCTGGGCATCGACGCCCGCGCCTACTACGACGCGGCCAGCCTGCTGCAGGGCGCGCGCAGCTACGACGCCTACATCGTCGACTGGTTCATGGGCACGGGCACTGCCGAGAACCTGCTGCTGGAGGTGCGCCGCCGCGACGGCCCGGCACCGGTGATCGTCGTGCTGACGGGCAAGATCAGCAGCGGCGCGGCCGAGGACCAGCTGGCGCGCATGGTGCGCGACCACGGCATCCTGGTGGAGCTCAAGCCGGCCCGCGTGAGCCTGCTGCTGGCCAAGATCCAGCGCGAACGCGACACCCGTTGATGCCGCTGCCTCGCAAGCCCTCAGGGCACCGGCACCGGGCGGCTTCCTACAATCCCGGCCACATTGATCATCGAGGGCAAGGATGTCCACGCTCATGATCGGGGCCGCGGCCGTGGCGTTCGTGCTGCCGCTGCTCCTCGCCCGCCGGCGCCGCCCTCGCGCAGGCTCTTCCCCGCACCGCGCCATCGCCGGCACGCAACCCTGGCAATTGCCGCTGCTGCGCGGCGGCGAGGTGGTCGCCGCCACCGGCACCGCCGCCGAGGTGCAGGGCCTGCTGGCCCGCCTGCCGCGCCACGAGGGCCTGCAACGCAGCTGCACCGCCACGCTGCATGCGCTGGCCGACTACGTGCAACTGCTGCCCGGGACGCGCGACCCGGCCTACGGCGGCCTGTGGCGCGAATGCCTGGCCGGCGCGGCGCGCGCACTGGACTGGCCGCGCTGCGACAAGCCCGCCTGCCCCAAGCAGCCGCAGGCCGAGTCCTGGCATGGCGAGGCCCCCGTGCAAGCAGCCCTGCTCGCCGGCCTGCTGACGCCCCTGCGCGACGGGCTGCAGGCCAGCGAGGTGCTGCTGCAGGCCCGCGACGTCTCGCGCCCGTGGGTGGCGATGCTGGGACCCATGCGGCGCAATGTCTGGGGCGCCGAGCGCTACACCGTGCAGCGCAGCGAGGCACTGGGGCCCGATAGGCGGGAGCTCTACCTGCGCGCGCCGGCCGCCGCCCTGGACTTCGTGCTCGACCCGCTGGCCGCCGAACACCTGCGCCGGGATGCCACGCTGCATGCCGAACTGATGGACTTCCTGCGCGCTGAACGCGAGACCCGCTTCGACCGCATGCAGCAGGACCCCGGGCTGGACTGCAGCTGCTTCGAGTCCCCGCAGCGCGGCGCACAGGATGCGGCGCAGGCGGCCACGCCCGGCCTGCAGCCGGTGGCCCTGGCGCTGCGGCCGGAGGCGCCGCGCCGATGATCGAGATCCGCACCCGACCCCAGGCCCCGACCCAGCCCCAGGCCCGGCTGCCGCGGATCTTCCTGCCGCTGCTGGTGCTGGGCGCGCTGGCCACCGCGGTGATGTGGCGCTCCGAGCTGCACTCGGGGATGCTGACGCCGTGGAACGTGCTCGCGCTGCCGGTGCTGGTGGGCAGCATGCTGGGCTCCGCGGTGCTGATCTGGCTGCGCCGCCAATGGATCAACCAGGTGCTGGGCTTCAACGGCATCGTGCTGACGGCCTACTTTCAGGGCGCGATCTACGAGGCCATCCACCTGCACGACCACGCGGACCTGTATTCGATGGCCTCGCTCGCGCAGTTCATGCCGGTGCTCTACGTGACCTTGTTCGTGCTGCTGACACGGCATGCGGCGCTGGTGTGCTGGCTGGTCTATTCGCTGGTGGCGGCGCAGTGCCTGTGGGGCATCAGCAGTTCGGCAGCGGCCGGCCAGACGCCCATCGTGCGGCAGATGCTGACGGCCATCCTCGTCGCCCATCCCTGCTACATCCTGGGCCTGAGCTTCATGACCCACCTGCGGCAGATGGTCGCCCAGGCGCAGAACGAGGCGGTGATGGCGAAGGAGCGCTTCCTGGCCATGGTCTCGCACGAGATCCGGTCGCCGCTGCAAGCCATGGTCTCCTCGCTCGACCTGCTGGAGATCGCCCCGGACGGGCCCACCGCCGCCAAAGCCACCGGGCGCATGCGTGCGTCGGCCGCGATGCTGGAGGCGCAGATCCGCGACCTCACGGCCTTCACGCGGCTGGAGACCGACCCCACGCTGCTGCCCGCGGCAGTGGACCTGCGCAGCCTGCTGGCCGGCCTGCGCGACGAGTACCTGCCCGCGGCGCGCGCACGCGGCATCGAGCTGCAGTTGCTGTGCGAGGGCGAGCTGGCGCCGGTGATGGCGGACCAGGCACGTCTGCACCAGGTCATCGCCAACCTGGTCAGCAATGCGCTGAAGTACACCGCCGCCGGCAGCGTGACCATCCAGGTCCGCCGCGATGAGCGCGAGCAGACCGTCATCGCCGTCAGCGACACCGGCCGCGGCATGGAAGCCGCGCAGATCGAGCCGGCCTTCGAGCCCTTCGTGCGCCTGCCCTCGCCCAGCGGCGAACGCATCGAGGGCTCGGGCCTGGGGCTGGCCGTGGTGCGCCAGCTGGTCGGCCTGATGGGCGGGCGCATACGCGTGGACAGCCGCCCGGGCAGCGGCACCCGCATCGAGATCGTCCTGCCGCTGGCCGCCGCCCCGCAGGCGGTCGGCGAGACCAGCCGGCTGCCTGCCTCGGTGCTGCTGGTCGACGACGCGCCGGACATCCTGGCGGCGTTGTCAGACCTGCTGCGCGGCGCGGGCATCGCCGACTGCGAGACGGCGCGCGGCGGTGTCCAGGGCCTGCAGCGCGCCCACACCCGCCACTACGACCTGAT
>SCTQ01000012.1 GCA_004322345.1 Aquabacterium sp.
CAAGGGGTCCAGACGCCCAGTCTGGACCCCTTGCCCAGGCACGCCGATCTTCCTCGCCTGATCAGAACAAAAGTACAGATCTGAGTGGCGCACCACACTAGGATCCGCAGGGCTTGTGCGGCGGCCCGACCCCGCGAACAGAGGACAGAACAAGATGACCGCTCAGCCCACTCCCGCGGATTTCCGCACGCTCGCCCAGTTGCTGGCCTGGCGCGTCGCCGCCTCGCCGCTGACCGAGGCCTACCGGCACTTCGACTCCGGCGCCTGGCGCTCGGTCAGCTGGGAGCAGGTGCAAGCGCTGGTGCTGCGCTGGCGCCGGGCCCTGGCCGCGGCACGGTTCGCTCCCGGCACGCGCGCGGCCATCCTGCTGCCCAACGGGCTGAACATGGTCTGCATCGACCAGGCCGTGCTGGCCGAAGGCGGTGTGCCGGTGCCCATGCACGCCATCGACAACGCCGAGAGCATCGCCTACATCCTGGAGGACAGCGAGGCCGAACTGCTGCTGGTGGACGGCATCGGGCGCTGGCAGGCCATCGCCGCGCTGGGCCGCGCGCTGCCGGCCCTGCGGCAGGTCGTCGTGGCCGAGGCGGCCGTGGATGCGGCGGCCGACCCCCGCGTCGTCGGGCTGCCCGAGTGGCTGGCGCGCGGCGACGCCCGCCCCCTGCCGGATCCGGCCGCGGGCCCCGGCCCGGACGACCTGGCCGCCATCGTCTACACCTCCGGCACCACCGGCCGCCCCAAGGGCGTGATGCTGACCCACCGCAACGTGGTGGCCAACGTGCACCAGGCGCTGGACCGCTTCGGCATGGGGACGCACGACCTGCTGCTGTCCTTCCTGCCGCTGTCGCATACGCTGGAGCGCACGGCGGGCTACTACGTGCCCATGGCCGGCGGCGCCGCGGTGGCCTTCGCGCGTTCGGTGGCCCAGCTGCAGGAGGACCTGCGCACGGTGAAGCCCACGGCCCTGGTGTCGGTGCCGCGCATCTACGAGCGCATCCATGCCAAGGTGGTCGAGACCAGCCAGCAGGGCTCAGCGATCGCACGCAAGATGCTGGCCTGGACGGAGAACGTCGGCTGGCGCCGGTTCGAGGCGGCCCAGGGCCGCGGGCGCAAGGGCGCCCTCGACGACCTGGCCTGGCGATTCCTGCAGCCGCTGGTGGCCCAGCGTGTGCTGGACGCCTTCGGCGGCCGCCTGCGGCTGGCCGTCAGCGGCGGCGCGCCCATCGGCGCCAACGTCTCGCGCCTGTTCCTCGGCCTGGGCCTGAACCTGGTGCAGGGCTACGGCATGACCGAGAGCTCGCCCGTGGTCAGCGCCTGCACGCCCCAGGACAACGACCCGCTGTCGGTGGGCCGGCCGCTGAAGGGCGTGGAGGTCAGGCTGGGCGAGATGGACGAACTGCTGGTGCGCGGCGACAACGTGATGAAGGGCTACTGGAAGCGCCCCGAAGACACCGCCAAGGTGCTGGAGCCCGACGGCTGGCTGCACACCGGCGACCGCGCGCGGCTGGACGGCGGGCGCATCTACATCGTCGGCCGGCTGAAGGACATCATCGTCACCTCCACCGGCGAGAAGGTCCCGCCGGCCGACCTGGAACTGGCCATCCAGGCCGAGCCGCTGTTCAGCCAGGTGCTGGTGATCGGTGAGCAGCGGCCGTTCCTGTCGGTGCTGGCGGTGGTGGACCACGCGCGCTGGCGCGGGCTGGCGACGCAGCTGGGGCTGGATGCGCAGGATCCGAAGGCGCTGGAGTCCGACGCCGTGCAGCGCTGGGCCGTCGCCCGCGTCGCCGGCCTGGTGAAGAGCTTCCCGTCGTATGCGACGCCCAAGCGCGTGTGGCTGACGGCGCAGCCGTGGACCATCGACAACGGGCTGATGACCCCCACGCTGAAGCTCAAGCGGCCGGCGTTGGAGAAGCGGTATGCGCAGGAGATCGAGGGCCTGTACCGCCGGCGCTGACGCGCCGGTCAGCGCGCCGTGTAGCGCATCAGCTGGAGATCGCCGGCCTGCCCGATGAAGTCGTGCGCGACATAGAAATCGTGGACCTCCTCCTTGCAGTACAGCTCGAAATGCCGCACGCGCGACAGCTCGGGGTGCGACTTGACGTGCGAGATGAGCCGCTCGCCCAGGCCCCGCCCGCGCTGCTCGCGATCGACGATCACGTCGAAGATCAGTGCCTTGAAGATGTAGTCCGTCAGCACGCGGGTGAAGCCGACCAGCCTGCCGTCGTCGTCGACGATGCCGATGGTCAGCTGCGAGCCGGCCAGGCAGCGTTCGGCTTGCTCGGGTGTGCGGTCGAGGGCCCACCAGGCCTGGAGGTAGAGCTGGTGGAGTTGGTCGCGGTAGGCGGGGCTCAGTTGTTCGATGAGGCGCATGGGGTTCCTCGGTTGCCCGGAAGATATCTCAGCGGGGCATCCCACCGAGGCGTGGGCCCTACGTCATGCTCGGTCGGTCTGCCCGCGCGGTCGGACGCGGATATGGGCAGGGATGACAGCGCTCCTTTGGGGGGGGCGGGCAGGCTTCGGCCACCAGACGATTTCTCGCATGTCTTTCAGGCCTTCCTTCGGTACATGG
>SCTQ01000128.1 GCA_004322345.1 Aquabacterium sp.
CCGATGAAGAGGCCGTTGGTGAACAAGGGCAGCTCGGGCAGCCGCGCGTAGTGGCTCCAGAAGCTCAGGGCCATGCGCCAGCAGCGCATCTGGGCCCTGGCCATGGGCCTGCTGCTGCAGCTGGGCGCGGCCCTGAGCTTCTGGAGCCACTACGCGCGGCTGCCCGAGCTGCCCTTGTTCACCAACGGCCTCTTCATCGGCACCCTGGTGCTGGGCCTGTCGGCCCTGGCCACCGCCCGCTTGCTGGAACGCGCCGCGCGGGCGCCGCAGGACGAACGCGGCTGGTGGCGCGAGGCCGAGCCCGGGGTGCTGCACTACTTCCTGCTGGCGGCCGGCGTGGTCCAGCTGCTGGCGGGTTTCGCCGCCGAACTGCACGCCGCGCCCTGGACCATCCCCGACCAGGAAGGCCGCCTCGTCGGCCTGCTGCTGGGCTGGACCCTGCTGGCCGAGCTGCTGCACCGCCGCCTGGACTGGCGGGCCTTCAGCCTGCCGGGCCGCTTGACCTGGGTGCTGGCCACGCTGCTGTGCTTCACGCCCAGCGGGCTGCTGGGCCTGGGCCTGGGCGGCCACGGCGAGCAGCAGGCCTGGATGATCTTCACCGCCCAGGGCTGGCTGGAGCTGGCCGGCGTCATCGGCATCGGCGGCTGGCTGATGAAGCGGCTGGACCACGCGCTGCCCGGCGAGGACACGCCGCGCGGCAGCACCCCGGCCGAGCACCTGCTGTGGCTGTGGACCACCCTGCTGCAGGCCACGGCCGTGGCCTGGCTGGTGGCCGCCGTCTTCATCGTGCGCCACCAGGCCTGGACCCCCACCGCCGCCGTGCTGCCGCCGGCCCTGCTGGGCATCCTGCTGGCCAGGCGCCTGGGCGCCGGCATCTGGCCTGCGTCCGCCCATCCGCGCGCGCTGGACCTCGGCCTGCTGCGCCCCTGGCTGGGCCTGATGCTGCTGTGGACGCTGGGCGTCAACCTGCTGGCCGACGGCTCGATGCAGCCGCTGGGCTACCTGCCCCTGCTCAACCCGGTGGACATCGGCCATGCCCTGGTCGCGCTCTACGCGCTGCGCCTGGCGCACGCGTTGCACCAGCGCGGCGAGCGCCTGGACCGCCAATGGACCACCGCTTTCGCGGCCGCCGCCTTCGTCTGGATCAACAGCCTGCTGGTGCGCACACTGCATCACTGGGCCGGCACGCCGACCTGGACGCACGGCGCACTGGGCAGCAGCCTGGTGCAGACGGGGCTGACCATCCTGTGGACGCTGATCGCGCTGGTCACCATGCTCTACGCCACGCGGCGCGCGGCGCCGGCGATGGCGCGCGTGGTGTGGGGTGCGGGCGCGGCCTTGCTCGGCCTGGTCGTGGCCAAGCTGCTGCTGGTGGACATGGCCGGCGTGGGCACGCTCTACCGCATCGTCTCGTTCATCGGCGTCGGCCTGCTGATGCTGGTGATCGGCTACGTGTCGCCGCTGCCGCCGGCGGCGCCCGCGGCCGGCATCCCTGCGCGCGAGGAGGAACCGGCATGAACCATCGCTTCCGGCACGCCTGCCTCGGGGCGCTGATGCTCGTGGCCTGCACCGCGCAGGCCGCGGACGAGCCGCGCCGCATCGTCTCCGCCCCCCTGCAGCTGGACTCCGCCGACGGCCTGCAGCGCCTGAGCCTGCCGCTGGATGCACTGCGCGCCTCGCGCCTGGCCAACTGGGGCGACGTCTGGCTGGTCGACTCGCGCGGCGATCCGCTGCCCCAGGCCTGGGCCGCCGCGCCGCCGGCGCCGCCCGTGCCATGGCGCTGGGCCGCGCTGAAGATCTTCGCGTGGCCACAGGACCTGCCTGTGCAGGCCGACCAGGGCCTGAAGCTGGAGATCGACGCCTCGGGCGCCGTCGTGCGCATCGACCGTCCGGCGGCCGCATCCACCGCCGCCTCCGCGCCCTCGGCCTGGCTGCTGGACCTGCACGGCCTGGACCAGCCACCGCGCAAGCTGCGCCTGGCCTGGCCGCCTTCGCCGCAGGGCTTGCGTCGCCAGGCCACGGTGGAAGCCAGCGACGACGCCCAGCACTGGCAAACCGTGGGCGGCGCCACGCTGGTGGAGGCCCCGGCCGCCGGTGGCACGCCGTCCACCGCCGCCTTCGTGCAGCGCGATATCGACATCGAGGCCGCCACCACCACCGGCGGCGCGCCGCGCTACCTGCGCCTGCAGCTCGACCGCCCGCTGGCGTTGGGCAGCGTCGAGGCGCAGCTCGCCGCCCAGGCCCTGCCCGCCGGACTGCAGACGCTGACGCTGCCCATGCAGCGCGCCACCGGCGACGACCTGCCGCCGCACGCTCGCCAGGCCCCTGCCGCCTGGCTGCTGGACCTCGGAGGTCCGGTGCCGGTGGAAAACATCCAGGTCCGCCTGGCCGGCGAGAACCAGGTGCTGCCGCTGCGCTTCAGCTGGAAGCCCGTGCAGCCGCGCACCCTGCCCGGCCGCGCACCGGCCGAGGCAGGCTGGCAGTTCGCCGCCGCCCACACCGCCTACACCTTGCGCAAGCAGGGCCGCACCGAGGTCTCGCCGCCCTTCTCCGTGCAGGCCAGCGGTGCCCGCTGGTGGCTGGCCGAGGCCCAGGGCAGCGTGCCCGACGGCCCGGCGCCGCAGCTGGTGCTGGGATGGCGCGCACCGCAGCTCGTCTTCGCCGCACGCGGCACGCCGCCCTTCCGCCTGCAGATCGGCGGCGAACGCCCCTCCGCCAACCGCCTGGACCTGGCCACGCTGGTGCCGGGCTACACCGCCGGCGTCGAACACACGCTGCCGCAGGCCGCCACCGGCCCACAGCAGCCAGCGCTTGCGTTGCTCGGGGCTGGTGTCGCCCAGGCTTTCCAGCATGCCGGGCTCGGCCAGCTCGCGCGTGCTGAATGGGCC
>SCTQ01000129.1 GCA_004322345.1 Aquabacterium sp.
GGGTGAAGCTGTTGAGGTGCACGTAGAGCGCGAAGAAGCGCTCCATCACCTGGGCGAAGAGATGCAGGCCGCAGCCGACGAAGCTGGACTCGTCGACCAGCAGCCGCACCTCGGTGCCGCGCACGAAGCTGGCATAGGGCTCGCCGGGCAGCCAGGCGGTGGCCGGGTGGAACTCCACCGCCAGCAGGCCGTCGACCAGGCGCCGGTTGCCGGCGCTGCGCGGCAGGTCGTAGAGGCGCAGCATCTCCTTCAGCGCATCCAGCCCGCCGCCGGACAGCGACAGGTGATTGAGCGACAGGTGGGACAGCAGCCGCCACAGCGCACCGCGGTCGCGCGCGAAGCGCATGCCGGCGGTGGGCTTGCGCAGCAGGTGGATCTCGCGGGCCACGCTGCCGCCCTCGAGGAAGAGGTCGCCGCCCGGCTGGCCGATGGGCAGGTGTTGCGGCAGGTCGCGGTTGGTGGCGCTGACGTCCACCGACAGCGTGTCGGACTGCGGGGCTGCCGGGTCGAAGTCGATGTCGACGACGGCGATCTCGACCTCGTAGCCGGGGCTGTGCGCGGCCACGATCTCGTCGCGGCGGGCGTGCCAGTAGCGGCCGGGCACCGCGCCCTCGCCCGTCCCTGCGTCGGGCGCAGGGCCGTCGCGGCCGGGGCCGGGCGGCAGCAGGTCCTCGTGCTGCAGCGAATAGAAGGGGCGGAAGCGCTCGACCGTCTCGCCCTGCGCGGTGCGGCGCACCCGGCTGACGCGGTCGATGGAATAGACGTCGTAGGCCCAGGCGCGGCGCGCGTCCACCACCAGCGGATAGGCGCTGCGCTCGTGCGAGACGCGGATGGGGTCGGCCGGGCGCCGGAAGAGGTTGACCACCGGCGTGCAGTGCAGCTCCAGCTGGCTCGCGTCCACGGTCTCCAGCAGGCGGGCGGTGTCGGAGTCGGCGCGCGTCTCGCCCAGCAGGTAGTGCAGGGTCACGCGGCGGGCGCCGCGCAGCGCCGCGGCATGCGGCGGCAGGGCCAGGTCGAGGAAGTTGAACTTCTCCGGGAAGGCGAAGAACTCGCTGAGCAGGCGGTAGGCCGGGTGCGAGCGCTCGTCCCAGTCCAGCAGGCCGTCGGCCTCGTCGAAACCGGCGACGCGCGGAGCCAGGTCGTAGGGGCCGCTCCAGGGCGCGTGCGGATCCGCCGCCTGCAGCATCACGCCCACCACGCGGCGGCTCAGGGCCTCGCGCACGGCGGTGGCGCGCGAGGGCTCGCCGCTGACGTAGGCGCGCAGCGGCGACTGCAGCAGGTCGGCCACCGTGGCCTGCGAGGAGAGGCTCTCCAGCGTGAGGGACAGCATCGCCGTGGCCGGGGGCGGCAGCCGGGTGCCGGCCGGTGCGCCGACGGCAGCGCTGAAGCGGAAGTCCGCGACGCGCAGCGGCCGCAGCTCGACCTCGTAGGCGGTGCGGAAGCTGCACGGCACGCCGCGCAGCGGCCGCGACTGCAGCAGCGTGCCGCGCGCCACGCGCGCCGGCCTGCTCAGTTGGGCCGCGGGGGCGCCGAGCTCGAAGCGTGCGATGGACGTGGCGGGGAAGGGCCGCAGGTAGTGCGGATAGAGCACCTCCAGCAGCGTCTCGGTAAAGAGCGGGAAGTCGTCGTCCAGTCGCTTGTGCACGCGGGCCGCCAACAGCGAGAAGGCCTCGATCAGGCGCGCGACATGCGGGTCCTCGGCCACATCGGCGCTGCCGGCC
>SCTQ01000130.1 GCA_004322345.1 Aquabacterium sp.
CAGGTGAAACCCGAATGTTCCCGACTGTTTTAGTCGATTTTAACTCAAACCCGAGTTCCGGCGAGGGGAAACCAGCACACGAGACCCCACTCGGGGTCGGGGGCATGCGCGGTTCAGCTCCGGTTCAGGCGTTGCGGGGGCGTTCGCCGAGCTGCAACTGGAGGTGGGCGACCAGCCCGTCGCAGGCGGCCTCCACCAGGTCCAGCACGTGGTCGAAGGCAGCGGGGCCGCCGTAATAGGGGTCGGGAACGATGTCCGAGCCCGCCTCCGGCGCGAACTCCATCAGGCGCTTGAGCTTGTGCTGGTATTCGGGCGGGCAGCGCTCCTGCAGCAGCTCCAGGTTGTCCCAGTCCATCGCCAGCAGCAGGTCGCAATCGCGGAAGTGGACGGGGCCGACGTGGTCGGCCTTCTGCCCGCTGAAGTCGTAGCCGCGCTTGCCGCCGTGGGCGACCGAGCGCCGGTCGGGCGGGCTGCCCACGTGGTAATCGTGGGTGCCGGCGGAGGAGACGCCCACCCAACGGTCCAGGCCCGCCAGCCGCAGCTTGTGCCGCAACACGGCTTCGGCAGTGGGTGACCTGCAGATGTTGCCCATGCAGATCATCGCGATCGAGTAGACGGGCTTGCTAGGTGCTGCCATGCGCTCGAGTCTCCCTCAGGCCTTGCGCGCGGGGGGAGCCGCCAGCGGAACGATGTTGTCTCCGCCCGAGGCGCCGAAGGCTTGCTCGCGCAGCAGAGCCAATTGGTCGCGGATGCGCGCGGCCTGCTCGAACTCCAGGTTGCGCGCGTGCTCCAGCATCTGCTTTTCCAGCTGCTTGATGCGCTTGCCCAGGTCCTTCTCGGACATCGCCTCGACCTCGGCGGCCTGGATGGCCTTCCGGGCGTCGCGGTCGTCCTTGTCCGACACCACGCCGTCGATCAGTTCCTTGACCTGCTTGCGGATGCCGCGCGGAACGATGCCGTGTGCCTCGTTGTGCAGCACCTGCTTGGCGCGGCGGCGTTCGGTTTCGTCGATGGCGCGGCGCATGGAGTCGGTGATCTTGTCGGCATAGAGGATGGCCTTGCCGTTGACGTTGCGCGCCGCGCGGCCGATGGTCTGGATCAGGCTGCGTTCGGCGCGCAGGAAGCCTTCCTTGTCGGCATCCAGGATGGCCACCAGCGAGACCTCGGGGATGTCCAGGCCCTCGCGCAGCAGGTTGATGCCCACCAGCACGTCGAAGGTGCCCAGGCGCAGGTCGCGGATGATCTCCACGCGCTCGACGGTGTCCACGTCGGAATGCAGGTAGCGCACTTTCACGCCGTTGTCGGACAGGTAGTCGGTGAGTTGCTCGGCCATGCGCTTGGTCAGCGTGGTGATCAGCACGCGCTCGTTGACCTTCACGCGCTCGTGGATCTCCTGCAGCACGTCGTCCACCTGGTGCGTGGCGGGCCGCACCTCGACGACGGGGTCGATCAGGCCGGTGGGCCGCACCACCTGCTCGACCACCTGGCCGGCATGGGTCTTCTCGTAGTCCGCAGGCGTGGCCGTGACGAAGACAGCCTGCCGCACCTTGCGCTCGAACTCCTCGAACTTCAGCGGCCGGTTGTCCATCGCCGAGGGCAGCCGGAAGCCGTACTCCACCAGCGTGGTCTTGCGCGCGCGGTCGCCGTTGTACATGCCGCCGAGCTGGCCGATCAGCACGTGGCTCTCGTCCAGGAACATCAGCGAGTCCTTGGGCAGGTAGTCCACCAGCGTGGGCGGCGGATCGCCCGGGCGCGCGCCGGACAGGTGCCGCGTGTAGTTCTCGATGCCCTTGCAGTGGCCGACCTCGTTGAGCATTTCCAGGTCGAAGCGGGTGCGCTGCTCCAGGCGCTGGGCCTCCACCAGCTTGCCCGTGTCCACGAACTCCTTCACGCGCCCAACCAGCTCCTGCTTGATGCCGTCCACTGCCGCCAGCACGCGCTCGCGCGGCGTCACGTAGTGGCTGCTCGGGTAGATGGTGAAACGCGGGATCTTCTGGCGGATGCGGCCGGTCAGCGGGTCGAAGAGCTGGATGGACTCGATCTCGTCGTCGAAAAGCTCCAGGCGCACCGCCAGCTCCGAGTGCTCCGCCGGGAAGACGTCGATGGTGTCGCCGCGCACGCGGAAGGTGCCGCGGTCGAAGTCGACGTCGTTGCGCTGGTACTGCATGCGCACCAGCTGCGAGATCACGTCACGCTGGCCCAGCTTGTCGCCCACTCGGGCGATGAGGACCATCTGCATGTAGTCCTCGGGCTTGCCGATGCCGTAGATGGCGCTGACGGTGGCGACGATCACCACGTCGCGCCGCTCGATGAGGGACTTGGTGGCCGACAGCCGCATCTGCTCGATGTGCTCGTTGATCGAGCTGTCCTTCTCGATGAAAAGGTCGCGCTGCGGGACGTAGGCCTCCGGCTGGTAGTAGTCGTAGTAGCTGACGAAGTACTCGACGGCGTTCTTCGGGAAGAACTCGCGGAACTCGCTGTAGAGCTGCGCGGCCAGCGTCTTGTTGGGCGCGAAGACGATGGCCGGGCGGCCCAGGCGGGCGATCACGTTGGCCATCGTGAAGGTCTTGCCCGAGCCGGTCACCCCCAGCAGGGTCTGGTAGCTCAGGCCAGACTCGATGCCGTCGACCAGCTGCTCGATGGCCGCAGGCTGGTCGCCCGCCGGCGGATAAGGCTGGAAGAGCTCGAAGGGCGAGCCCGGATAGGTGACGAACTCACCGGCTGGGGCGTCGGCGGCGGGGATTTCGGCTGGGGTGGA
>SCTQ01000131.1 GCA_004322345.1 Aquabacterium sp.
GCATGCTTCCCCGGCGGCTTCGGCACGCTGGACGAGCTGTTCGAGACGCTGACGCTGATCCAGACCGGCAAGAGCCGCCGCCGTCCCATCCTGCTGTTCGGGACCGACTTCTGGCGCCGCCTGATCAACTTCGAGCTGCTGGTGGACACCGGGATGATCAGCCCGCAGGACGTCAACCTCTTCCACTACGTCGAGACGGCCGAGGAAGGCTGGGGCCTGCTGCAGCGGGAATACGGCCTGGGCATGCCGCCCTCGCAGACGGGCCATTTCGCCGCAGACATCTGACGCCGGGCCGGTCGCCAAAGGTGAGCGCATGTCCCGCCCGAGGCGGGGCGAAGGAGCTGCCAGCATGACGAGAACCGTACACGTGATCGCCGCGCCCACCGACGTCGGCGCCGGCGCGCTGGGCGCCAGCATGGGCCCCGAGGCCCTGCGCGTGGCCGGGCTGCGCGAGGCCCTGCGCGGCCAGGGCCTGGAGGTGGTCGACGAGGGCAACCTCGCAGGCCCGCACAACCCCTGGCTCGCGCCGGTCAACGGCTATCGGCACCTGGAGCAGGTGCTGCATTGGAACACCCAGGTGCTGCGCGCAGCCCAGCATGCCTTCGCGCAAGGCCATCTGCCCATCCTGCTGGGGGGCGACCACAGCCTGGGCCTGGGCTCGATCGCCGCCGCCGCCCTGCATGCGCGCGACCGCGGCAAGAACCTGCGCGTGCTCTGGCTGGACGCGCACGCCGACTTCAACACCGCCAGCATCACGCCCTCGGGCAACATCCACGGCATGCCGGTGGCCCTGCTGTGCGGCTACGGGCCGCCCGAGCTGACCAGCATCGCCGGCCCGGCGCCGCTGATCCAGCCGGACGTCGTGCGCCTGATCGGCATTCGCAGCGTGGACCCGGACGAGAAGCGCTTCGTGCACGAGATGGGCCTGGAGGTCTACGACATGCGCTACATCGACGAGCACGGCATGCGCCACGCCATGCAGCAGGCCCTGGTCGGCGTGGACGAGCAGACGCACCTGCACGTCAGCTTCGACGCCGACTTCCTCGATCCCGACATCGCCCCCGGTGTCGGCACGCCGGTGCGCGGCGGGCCCACCTACCGGGAGGCCCAGCTGTGCATGGAGATGATCGCCGACACCGGCGCGCTGGCCTCGCTGGACATCGTCGAGCTGAACCCGGCGCTGGACGTGCGCAACCAGACCGCGCAGCTGCTGGTGGACCTGGTGGAAAGCCTCTTCGGCAAGTCGACGCTGATGCGAGCTTGAGGGGGTGGCCCCGCGCCGTCATGGCGCGCTCACCGGGGCTGAGCAGAATCCTGCCGTTCCAGAAGAGAGGCGTTCGGCAGGGGGGGCAGCATGGAGTTTCGGCAGGACATCAACGGCTTGCGGGCATTGGCCGTGCTCGTCGTCGTCCTCTTCCACTTCGGTCTGGCGCCGGTGAGCGGCGGCTTCGCGGGGGTCGACGTCTTCTTCGTCATCTCCGGCTACCTGATGACGGGCATCGTCTTCTCCCGCATGGAGCAGGGGCGGTTCTCGCTGCCGGACTTCTGGCTCGCACGCGGGCGGCGCATCCTGCCGGCCTTGCTGGCGGTCTGCGCCACGCTCTTGCTGCTGGGCTGGTTCCGGCTGAGCCCGATGGACTACAAGATGCTGGGCAAGCACGCGCTGTACAGCGTGACCTTCCTGTCCAACTTCATCTACCAGGGCGAATCGGGCTACTTCGACGCGGCCTCGCAGGACAAGTGGCTGCTGCACACGTGGTCGCTGTCGGTGGAGTGGCAGTTCTACATGCTGTACCCGTTGTGGCTGCTGGGCGCGCGGGCCGTGAGCCGGCATCCCAGGGCCCCGGTCTGGGCGGTGTGGGCCGCCTTCGCCGCCTCGCTGGCGGCCTCAGCGGTCTGGACCACGCGTGCGCCGACGCAGGCCTATTTCCAGCTGGCCTTCCGCGCCTGGGAGCTGCTGGCCGGCGCCCTGGTGTTCCTGCACGCGCCACGGCTGCAGGCGTCACCGGGCCAGCGCTCGGCGCTGGCGCTGGCGGGGCTGGCGGCCATCGTCTGCAGCTGCCTGCACTTCACGCACGACACGCCCTGGCCCGGCATGGCCGCGCTGCTGCCTGTCGGCGGCGCCGCGCTGGTCATCGCCGCCGCCCGCCACGGCCTGTGGCTGACCGGCAACCCGGTGGCGCAGGCGCTGGGACGCTGGTCCTACTCGATCTACCTGTGGCACTGGCCGGTATGGGCGGCTCTGGCCTACTACGGCGCGCATCGCCAGCCCGCGGCCATCGCGGCGGGCATCGCAGCTTCCGTCGTGCTGGGCATGCTGTCCTTCAGGCTGGTCGAGCAGCCTGCCGCCCGGCTGCTGAACCGCAGCGGCACGCGGCCGCGCGTCGCCCTGGCGCTGTCGGCGGCGTGCGCCGCCGTGCTGCTGCCGGCCGGGCTGGTCTACGTGCTGCACGGTGTCGAGCAGCGCCTGTCGCCCAAGGTCCTGGCGATCGCCAAGGAGGACGGCAACCGGTTCAAGGACCGCGTGGCCTGCGAGTTCCACCCCGGCGCCGCCGACCCGCTGCCCCGTTGCGTGCTGGGCGACCGCAAGGACGTGCGCCTCATCGTCTGGGGCGACAGCCATGCCTCGGCCGTCGTCACCGCAGTGGCCGAGGCCGTGCCCCACGGCGTCGCCTATTACGGCTACCAGAGCTGCCCGACCGCCACCGGCGTCCACTACCGCGGCTGGGACAACACCTGCGTCGCCTTCAACGAGGCGGTGCTGGCCGACATGCGTGCCCTGCCGCCGCAGGCGCCGGTGCTGATCGTCAACCGCTTCGCCTCTTATGTGTTCGGCAAGGACGCAGGCAACCCGGAGCCCGTGCCCGGCGTGGTGATGGACGACGAGCCGCAGCTGTCCACCCGGCCCGAGCTGGAGGCGGCCTACAAGCGCCGGCTGATCGGCATGCTGTGCCGCGTGCGCCAGACCGGGCGCGAGGTCTTCGTGCTGGAGTCGCTGCCAGAGATGACGGTCTACGTGCCCAACCACCTGGCGCGCGCCCTGCTGCGCGGGGAGCGGCCCGACGACGTCAAGGTGTCGATGGCGGACTACCGCGCGCGCAACGCCGTGGTCGGCGCCTGGCTGCAGGAGGCGCGCACCACCTGCGGCGTGAGGCTGCTGGACCCGACGCCCTACCTCTGCGCCGATGGCTGGTGCGGCGGCTCGCGCCGCTTGCAGCCGCTGTACTTCGACACCAACCATCTCAGCGAGCGCGGCAACCGCGTGCTGCTGCCCTTGTTCCGCCAGGCCTTCGGCGGGCTGGGGGCCCGCAAGCTGGCCGCGCAGCCGGCCGCGACGGGACAGGGCGGCTGAAGCTTCAGGCCAGGGCCGGCGCGATGGCGGCCGCACCGAAGGCGGTGCGGCTGGCGGCCTGCGGGTTGTCCGCGGCCAGGATCTCGTGCAGTTTGGCGGCCAGCCGGCGCGTGTCGGCGCGCAGGACGCGCTGCTTGACCGATGGGATCTGCGTCGGGTGCATCGAGAAGCTGCGCAGGCCCATGGCCAGCAACAGCTCGGTGAAATCGGTGTCGCCGGCCATCTCGCCGCATACGCACACGTCCTTGCCCGCCAGCCGGCTGAAGTGGATGGTGTCGGACACGAGCCGCAGCACCGCGGGGTGCCAGGGGTCGTAGAGGTGGGCGACGGCCTCGTCGGCGCGGTCGATGGCCAGGGTGTACTGGATCAGGTCGTTGGTGCCGATCGAGACGAAGTCGAAGTGGCGCAGGAAGATCGGCAGCATCAGCGAGGCTGCCGGCACCTCGATCATCGCGCCGACCTCGATCTGGCCCAGCTGCTGGCCGGCGTCCAGCAGCTGCTGGCGCGCCTGGCCGATGGCCTCGAAGGTCGAGCGGATCTCGCTGAGGTGGGCCAGCATCGGGATCAGCAGCCGCACGCGGCCGAAGGCCGAGGCGCGCAGGATGGCGCGCAACTGCTGGCGGAACATGCCGGGCTCCGACAGGCTCCAGCGGATGGCACGCAGGCCCAGGGCCGGGTTGATCATCGCGTCGTGGCGGTCGTGGCCGTGGCGGTCCAGCGGTTTGTCGGCGCCGATGTCCACGGTGCGGATGGTCACCGGCAGGCCGCCCATGGACTCGACGACCGCGCGGTAGGCCTCGAACTGCTCGTCCTCCGAGGGCAGGCCGCTGGCGCGGTTCATGAAGAGGAACTCGCTGCGGAACAGCCCCACGCCCTGGGCGCCGGACTCCAGCGCCGCGGCAGCGTCGCCGGGCAGCTCGATGTTGGCCAGCAGCTCGATGCGCTCGCCGTCCAGCGTGACGGCCGGGGTGTGGCGCAGGCGGGCCAGGCGCTCGCGCTCCAGCTCGCTCTGGCGCTGGCGGAAGCGGTACTCCTCCAGCACGATGGGCGAGGGATCGACGATCACCAGGCCGGCATCGCCGTCGATGATGACCCAGTCGTCCTGGCGGATCAGGCTGGAGGCCTGGCGCGCGCCGACGACCGCCGGGATGTCCAGGCTGCGCGCCACGATGGCCGTGTGCGATGTCTTGCCGCCGACGTCGGTGACGAAGCCGGTGAAGACGCTGCGCTTGAACTGCAGCATGTCGGCCGGCGAGATGTCGGAGGCAACCAGCACCAGCGGGTCCTCGCCGCCGAAGTCGCGCGGCTTGACGGCGGACGGGGCGGCGGTCACGCCCTGCTGCTCCCCGGGGATCAAGGCCCGCAACAGGCGCTCGACGACCTGCTCCAGGTCGTGCTTGCGCTCGCGCAGGTAGGGGTCCTCCATCTCGTCGAAATGGCGGGCCAGCACCTCCAGCTGGGCCGACAGCGCCCATTCGGCGTTGTAGTGGCGGTCGACGACCCAGGTGCGCGCGGCTTCCACCAGCGCCTCGTCCTGCGTCAGCATCAGGTGCACGTCCAGCAGGGCGGGGAGTTCCGCCGGGGCGTCCGGCGGCAGGTCGCGCTTGAGGTTCTCGAACTCCTTGACCACGACCTCGCGGGCGGCGTGCAGCCGGGCGAGTTCGGACTCCACCTTTTCGGGTTCGATGAAGTAGTGGGCGACGTCGACCCGGCTGGAGGCGACCAGCACCGCGCGGCCGATGGCCACGCCGCGGGATACCGCCAAACCGAATATCTGCAAGCTCATGGAGGGTCGATGCTAGCAGGGGCGTCCGGTGCCCCATGCTGGGTCTTTCGCGGGGCAAGAAGCGGGCCGCGAGGGACTTTTCCCACCCGGTAAGGGTGTGCACAAGCTCACGGAACTTTGGTCCTAATGGATTATCCTCAAGCCGGAGGGCTGGCCCGTTTGCCATGTCATCCGGGCGTCATGACGGCTTCATGTCACCGTCATGACACGGCGCAAGACTGCCAGCCCATCACCGACCAGGAGAATGTGATGAGGGATCTCCCACTGCCTACGCTGCCGATCTCGGAAATCCGGGCGCCGCGGAGGTCACTTCACCGCACGCCCGATGAGGCTGCGGATGTGGGCCGCCAGCGTGAACGGCTGGAAGTCGTTTGGGCGCGCAGTGAGAGCGAGGTTCGCGAAGCCCAGCGCCTGAGGTACGAGGTCTTCGTCGAGGAAATGGGCGCGCGCCTGACGCCGCCGGCCGGCAGCCCCGATGGCCACGACATCGACCTCTTCGATCCCTTCTGCGAGCACCTGCTGGTGCGCGTGTGCGACAGCTACGGCGAGCCGGGCAAGGTCATCGGCACCTACCGCGTGCTCACGCCCGAGGCGGCGCGCCGCGTGGGCGGCCTGTACAGCGACACCGAGTTCGACCTCACCCGCCTGCGTCCCTACCGCAGCCGCATGATCGAGCTGGGCCGCTCCTGCGTGCACCCCGACCACCGCCACGGCGGCGCCATCATGGCGCTGTGGGGCGCGCTGGGCGAGTTCATGATGCGTAACGACCTGGACATGATGGTCGGCTGCGCCAGCGTCAGCATGCGCGACGGCGGCCACGTGGCCGCCAGCCTGTGGCACAAGCTGAGCAAGACCCACCTGGCCCCGATCGAGATGCAGGTGCGCGCGCGCCTGCCGCTGCCGGTCGACGACCTGGAGCACACGCTGGAGGTCGATCCGCCCGCGCTGATCAAGGGCTACCTGCGCTGCGGCGCCAAGGTGCTGGGCGCGCCCGCCTGGGATCCCGACTTCAACACCGCCGACCTGCCCCTGCTGATGCGCCTGGCCGACCTGCCCGCGCGCTACAAGCGTCACTTCCTGGGGCTTTGACTCCCGGATCGGCATCTCCCGCCAGCCAGCCGCTGGCCCTGCTGCTCGAGCACGCCGCATGCAGTGTCGCGGCCGTGCGGACCGGGCAGTCCCTGACCGAAGTCCTCGATGCGCTGCCCGCGCCGGTGCGCCCCGGCGCGCAGGCGCTGGCCTTCCACGCGCTGCGCCACATGGGCTGGGCCGAATCGGTCCGCGCCCGGCTGGTGCCGCGCCGCCCGCCCCCGGCCGTCGACGCCTTGCTGCTCTGCGCGCTGAGCCTGCTCGCCGGCGGCGGGGACGAGGCGCCCAGCTATGCCCCCCACACCGTGGTCGACCAGGCGGTGCGCTGTGCCAAGCGCATGGCCAGCGCCCAGGCCGCCCTCGTCAACGCCGTGCTGCGCCGGGCCTTGCGCGAGGCCGAGGCCCTGGCCGCGCCGCCGCCCGGCGACGTGCCCGCGCGCTGGAACCATCCGGCCTGGTGGGTGGATCGCCTGCGGGCCGACTGGCCTCAGCACTGGGAAGCCCTGCTGGCTGCGAGCAACCGTCGTGCGCCGATGAGCCTGCGCGTCAACGCCCGCCGGGGTGACGCCGCCTGGTATCTCGCCCGCCTGCGCGAAGCCGGCCTGGCGGCCCGGGCCGTCGGCAGCCACGCCGTCGTGCTGGACGAGCCCCAGCCGGTGACCCGCCTGCCCGGCTTCGCCCAGGGCGACGTGTCGGTGCAGGACCTGTCGGCCCAGCTGGCCGCGCCGCTGCTGCTGCAGCACCCGCTCGCCCCCGGTGCGCGCGTACTCGATGCCTGCGCCGCGCCGGGCGGCAAGACGGCCCACCTGCTGGAGCGGGCGGAACTGGAGTTGCAGGCGCTGGACGTCGACGCGAAGCGCCTGCAGCGCGTGGGCGACAACCTGCAGCGCCTGGGCCTGCAGGCGCAGCTGGCGGCGGCCGACGCCGCCCGCCCGCACGACTGGTGGGACGGCCGCCCCTTTGACGCCATCCTGCTCGACGCGCCCTGCAGCGCCTCGGGCATCGGGCGCCGCCATCCCGACGTGCGCTGGCTGCGGCGTGCGGCCGACATTCCCGCGCTGGCACGCACCCAGGACGGCCTGCTGGACGCCCTGTGGCCGCTGCTCAAGCCGGGCGGGCGGATGGTCTACGCCACCTGCTCGGTGTTCGCCGCCGAAGGTCGTGAGCGCGTCGATGCGTTTTCGCAACGGGCGGCGGACGCCCGCGTGGGCCCGGCGCCCGGTCACGTCCTGGGTGTCGCCGACAATCCCGCAACCGCCGGGCTGCTCGGCCCGGCGCCCGCACCGCCGGATGCGGTTTCGCCATTCCATGCCGCATCGCCCGCTTCCTTGTTCGACGGCTTCTTCTACGCCGTCTTCGACAAGCCGCCGAGCTGACGGCGGTACGGCGCAGCCGCCGGCCGGGTATTGCCGCCCGCAGCCAGAGGATGTCCTCCGGCGAGACCTCCGAACCGATTCCGCCGTGACCGCCGCCCGCCTCACTTTCAGCCTGCGCCTTGCGCCCGCCCTGCGGTGCGGCTGGCGGCTGGCCATGGCGTGGCTGCTGGCCCTGCTGCTGGGCTGGGGCGCGCCGGTGCTCGCCCAGCAGCAGGCGCCGGCCGAGACGCTGAGCCTGGTCGGCCTGACGGCCAGCCGGGGCGAGGATGGCGTCATCCTGGCCTTCGACCTGCGGTTGAACCTGCCACGACCGGTCGAGGAGGCCCTGGCCAAGGGCGTGCCGCTGCACTTCATCGCCGAGGCCGAGCTGCTGCGCAACCGCTGGTACTGGACCGACCGCAGCGTGGTCCGCGTGCAGCGCAGCTGGCGCCTGGCCTGGCAGCCGCTGACGCGCAACTGGCGCGTGAGCTTCGGCGGCTTGCACCAGCTCTACGCCACGTTGCCGGAGGCCCTGGCGGTCATGAGCCGCAACTCGCGCTGGCGCATCACCGACGCCCAGACGGTCGACGACGACGCCCGCTACAGCGTGGTCTTCAGCTGGCGCCTGGACAGCAGCCAGCTGCCGCGGCCGCTGCAGTTCGGCCTGGGCGACAGCGACTGGGACATCGGCATCCAGCGCACCGTGCCGCTGACCGAAGGGCCCCGATGACCCGCGCCACCCGCTGGGCCCTGCTGATCTCCGCGGTCGCGGTCTTCGGCGCGGGGCTGGTGCTCGCCTTCCTGCTGGTGCTGGCCACCAACAATCGCGAGATCTACGAGCGCCACTACGAGTGGCTGTTCTGGGTCAACGTGGGCATTGCCGGCGCGCTGCTGCTGGTCATCGGCTTCGCGCTTCTGAGGCTGACGGGGCGCTTCCTCACCGGCAAGTTCGGCAGCCGGCTGCTGATCAAGCTGGCGGGCATCTTCGGCCTCGTCGGCGTGGTGCCGGGCGTGCTGATCTACCTGGTGTCCTACCAGTTCGTCACGCGCAGCATCGAGAGCTGGTTCGACGTGCGCGTCGAAGGCGCGCTGGAGGCCGGCCTGAGCCTGGCGCGCAGCACCCTGGACGCCTCCACCGCCGACCTGGCCGCCAAGGCGCGCCTGGCCGCGGAACAGCTGGCCGACGCACGCGACACGCCGCAGCCGATCGCGCTGGAGCGCATGCGCGAGCAGCTGGCCGTGCAGTCCATCGCCGTGCTCGACGAGAGCGGGCAGATCGGCGCGCTGTCCGGCCCCGACCGGCGCAGCGACACCAACGCCGGCCTCGAGGCGCCCGTGCGCCCACCGTCCAGCCTGCTGCGCGAGGCGCGTTCCAAGGGCGTCACCGCGTCCATCGAGGGCCTGGACGACGAGGCCCCGCCCAGCAGCGCCGCCCAGGCGCGGGCGCGGGTGCGCGCCATCGCCTGGATGCCGGCCGGCGGATTCAGCCTCTTCGTGCGTGACCGCTACGTGATGCTGACCCGCGTACTGCCGGTTGACGTGGTCACCAACGCGCTCGCGGTGCAGGCCGCCAACCGCGAGTACCAGCAACGCGCGCTGGCCCGCGACGGGCTGCGCAAGATGTACGTCGGCACGCTGACGCTGGCGCTGATCCTGGCCGTCTTCGGCGCGCTGCTGCTGGCGGCCACGCTGGGCCAGCAGCTGGCGCGCCCGTTGCTGCTGCTGGCCGAAGGCGTGGGCGAGGTGGCGCGCGGCGATCTCAGCCCCAAGCCCGTCTTCAGCTCGCGCGACGAGCTCGGCGGCCTGACGCGATCTTTCGCCGACATGACCTCGCAGCTGGCCGAGGCCCGCACCCTGGCCCAGCGCAGCGTGGCCGAGCTGGACAGCGCGCGCGCCCACCTGCAGACCATCCTCGACAACCTGACGGCGGGCGTCATCGTGTTCGACGCCGAACGCCGGATCGAGCTGGTCAACCCAGGCGCCACGCGCATCCTGCGCCTGCCGCTGTCGGCCTATCGTGGCCGGCCGCTGGAGGACGTGCCCTATCTGCAGGACTTCGCGCGTTCCGTCCACGCGCGCTACGACCAGCTGGAAAGCGGCGTCGAGGCCGGCGAGCGCACGCACTGGCAGGAGTCCTACGACCTGCAGACCGATCCCTCGCATGCGCCGCTGGCCCTGCTGGTGCGCGGCGCGGCGCTGCCGGGCGACGCCAAGCTCATCGTCTTCGACGACATCACCGAGGTGGTGTCCGCCCAGCGCTCCCAGGCCTGGGGCGAGGTGGCCCGGCGCGTCGCGCACGAGATCAAGAATCCGCTGACGCCCATCCAGCTGTCGGCCGAACGGCTGCAGCACAAGCTGGAGGCCAAGCTGGAACAGCCGGACCAGCAGATGCTCGCGCGCTCGGTGAGCACCATCGTCAACCAGGTGCAGGCGCTCAAGCAGATCGTCAACGAGTTCCGCGACTTCGCGCGCCTGCCCACGCCCAAGTTCGCGGCCATCGACCTCAACGCGGTGGTGGCCGACGTGGCTGCGCTCTACGGCGTGGCGCAGGAGAGCGGGCGCCTCGTCGTGGACTGCGCGGGCGACCTGGTGCCCATCGAAGGCGACGCGACGCTGCTGCGCCAGGTCATCCACAACCTCGTGCAGAACGCGCTGGATGCGACGGCCGAGCGCGCCGACGGCCGCGTGCGCCTGGCCACCGAGCTGCGCCGCGACGAGCAGGGCCAGCCGCGCACCGTGCGCCTGATCGTCACCGACAACGGCACCGGCTTCCCGGACAAGGTGCTCAAGCGCGCCTTCGAGCCCTATGTCACCACCAAGACCAAAGGCACCGGCCTGGGCCTGGCGGTGGTCAAAAAGATCGCCGACGAGCACGGCGCGGTCGTGCGCCTGCGCAACCTCACCGAGGCCGCACAGGCACGCGCCAACGATTCGCAACAGGCTGCGATCGTCGAGCCGCGGATGCTGGGCGCACAAGTTTCGTTATCATTTTCCAGACTCGCACCCGGCCACCCCCCGTCGGGCTCCTCGTTGGCGCCAGCTGCTCCGGCTCACCGGCCCGCATAGACCCCGAGCGGAGCGGTCCGCGCAATCTGGAACTCATCAGTCCATACATGGCCACGATTCTTGTTGTCGACGACGAAATGGGCATCCGTGCCCTGCTGTCAGAAATCCTCACCGACGAAGGCCACACGATCGAGCTGGCCGAGAACGCAGCACAGGCGCGTGCGGTGCGCGAGCAGATCCGTCCCGACCTCGTGCTGCTGGACATCTGGATGCCCGATGTCGACGGCATCAGCCTCCTCAAGGAATGGTCGCTGTCGGGCCAGCTGACGATGCCCGTGGTGATGATGTCCGGCCACGGCACCATCGACACCGCGGTCGAGGCCACCAAGCACGGCGCGATGGCCTTCCTGGAAAAGCCGATCACGCTGCAGAAGCTGCTGCGCGCCGTCGAGGAGGCGCTGAAGAAGCCCGCCCCGCGCGCCCCCGAGCCCACCGCGATGCCCCTGCTGCGCCCGCGCAGCTTCGACGGGCACGGCGTGGTGGTGCCGATCAACGGCATCGAGCCCGCCAACGGCATCGAATCGCGCGCGCTGCCCCTGCTGCAGCACGAGCAGAGCTTCGAACTCGACCGCCCGCTGCGCGAGGCCCGCGATGCCTTCGAGAAGGCCTACTTCGAGTTCCATCTCGCCCGCGAGAACGGCAGCATGACCCGTGTGGCCGAGAAGACCGGCCTGGAGCGCACCCACCTCTACCGCAAGCTCAAGCAGCTGGGCGTGGACCTGACGCGCAACAAGAAGGCTTCCCTGGCCTGATTCACGAAACTCGCGCCGGCAGCCTCGCCGGGGCTGCTATACTGCGCGGCTTTTCCGGGCCATGGTCCGGGACAAGCACCTCCCAAGGCCTGGTAGCTCAGTTGGTAGAGCAGCGGATTGAAAATCCGCGTGTCGGTGGTTCGATTCCGCCCCAGGCCACCA
>SCTQ01000132.1 GCA_004322345.1 Aquabacterium sp.
CACCGGTGCGATCGGCGTCGGCGCCCTCGCGCTGGCCCGCGACACCACGCTGCGCAGCGCGAGCGGCAACATCGCCTTCGGCTCCACGGTGGACGGCGCGCACGACCTGGTCGTGAACACCGCGGGCATTACCAGCTTCGGTGGCGCGGTCGGCGCGGGCACGGCGCTGGCCAGCCTGCAGACGGACGCCGGGGGCTCCACGCAGGTCAACGGCGGCGGCGTCACGACCAGCGGTGCCCAGACCTACGGCGACGCGCTCACCTACAGCGGCGCGGCCTTCTTGCGCGGCGACAGCGTGACGCTGGCCCAAGGCGCATCCGGCGGCACCGACCTCGGCCTCGTCGCCAACCACCTCAGCGTCAGCGGCGGCCTGTCGGGCAGCGGCGTGCTGACCCTGCAGCCGTTCACCGCCGGCACCACGATCGGCCTGGCCGGCGGCACCGGCACCCTGCAGCTCAGCCAGTCCCTGCTGAACCAGGCCACCGGCTTCGCCAGCGTGGTGATCGGCCGCAGCGACGGCAGCGGCAACGTCGACGCCGGTGCGCTGACCCTGACCAGCAACACCACCGTGCAAAGCGGCAGCGGCAACATCGAGTTCGACACCATCGACGGCGCGCGCTCGCTGACCGTGAACACCACCGGCGCGACCCGCTTCGGCGGCAACGTCGGCGGCACCACGCGACTGAGCTCGCTGAGCACCGATGCACCGGGCAGCACGCGCATCGACGCGGCCTTCATCCGCACCAGCAACGGCATCCTGTTGTCCGACACCGTGCACGCCACCGGCACGCTGGTGCTGGACGCGACCTCGGCCGGCAACGTCACGGCCGACGCCGCCGGCAACGAGTTCGACGGTGCGCTGGCCATCGACGCCAACCGCGTGGCGCTGTCCAGCCACAACTCGCTGACGCTGGGCGGCGTCTCGCTGGCTTCGGGCGGCAGCATCGCCACCGACGGCGTGCTGACCATCGGCGGCAACCTGGACCAGACCACGCCCGGCGGCGACCTCACGCTGACCGCCCGCGGCACGCCGACGACCATCGCCTTCACCGATTCCGAGCTGGCCTCGCTGCCGCGCATCTTCAACGGCCTGACCCTGCAGGAAGCCACCAGCGTGATCCGCCAGAGCGGCGGGCGCATCGCCACTGCATCGGGCAGCCTGCTCAACCTGGTGGCAGCCAACGGCGGCTCCATCAACCTGGAGCAGGCCAACCTGTTCAACGGCAGCGTTTCGGCCGTGAGCACCTCGTCGGGTGATCCTGCCACGCGCTTCTCGGGCAGCGGCACGCTGGCACTGAACTTCGTGCGCCTGAACTCCGGCCAGCTGAACGTGGGCGGCGCCGGTATCGACGCCGACGCCGTCAAGCTGACGGCGGACCGCCTGAGCACGGCCACCGGCTCGACGATCCGCGCGCGCCTGCCCTACAACAACACCCTGGGCCTGGAGACCGCACTGCCCGCGCTCACCCTGGTGCTGAGCCCGGCCGCGCTGGACGGCAGTGCCGGCAGCAAGCCCTACGGCGGTCTGCCCGAGGCCGAGCGCATCCAGGTCGACCTGGGCGACGCGATCTACGGCGGCTTCCTGACGGTGCGCCCCAAGGGCGGCGCCGCCGGCAGCCTGGCCTTCGTCTCGCTGGGCGGGCCGCTCACGCAGCGTCCGTTCTACGACGGCAGCGGCAAGCTGACCGAGATCCAGGTCTTCTACAACGGCGAGGTGCCGCAGACGCCGCAGGAAGTGGGCGCGCTGTCGGCCGTGACCGCGGTGATCGAGGACGCCCGCCGCGCCCGCTTCGACGAGGCGGTGCGCACCGAGAATGTCTCCTCCCGCCTGCGCTCGGGCGTGATCGCCGAGGTCGGCGCCGGCCGGCCGGCGACGGAGGGCAGCGAATCGATCAAGACGCCGGAAACCTGCTCCGTCCAGGCGGGCACCCTGCGGTGTGCCCAATGATCTCGGCTTGTCCGGATATCCACACGGGCCGCGGCGATGAAAGCGCGGCAACATAGCGGTCTGCCGTCCATCCGTCCCTGACCAGGTTGTCCGCCATGTCCCGCATCACCGATCCCTCCCCAGCCGCTCACTCCCCCGCTGCCGAGGAGGATCCCGACGGCCTGCGGCGCAGCCTGCTGGGCCTGCCGCTGGCCCTGGCAGGCACGGCGCTGGCGCCGTCGGCCTTTGCGCAGTACGGCAGCAGCTCCAGGGCCGACGCCGCGCCCCCCGGCGGCGGCACGCAGCGCCTGGCGCTGCTGGTGGGCAACCGCGTCTACCCGGCGCCGCACGACCTGCCGCCCGTGCACAAGAACGTGCGCGACCTGGCCGAGGCACTGACGCAGCGCGGCTTCAAGGTCACCACCGCGGTGGACCAGGAGCCGGCGGCGCTGAAGAAGATCATCGACAGCTTCGCCCGCGAGGCCGTGGCCTCCCCGCCGGACACCACGGTGCTGTTCTATTTCACCGGCCACGGCATGCAGGTGGACGCCGAGAACCTGCTGCTGGGCGCCGGCCTGAACCCCGCCGCCAACGAAAGCACGCTGGTCACCTCCAGCCTGCACTTCCGCCGCGACGTGGTGGACATCCTGCCGGTGCGCTCGCAGGGCCTGACCATCACCGTGATCGACGCGTGCCGCACCTCGCTGCGCGCCGCGCTTAAGTCAAGCGACGGCCTGAACCAGGTGGAAGCGCCGCTGGGCTGCCTGATCACCTTCTCCACCGGAGCCGGCAAGCCGGCGATCTCGCCCTCGGTGGAGACGGCCAACACCTTCTACACCGCGTCGCTGGTCAAGGTCATGGAGAAGGCCACCGGCGAGACCACCTTCTCGGACCTGTTCCGCCTGGTCAAGCTGGACGTGCAGCAGACCATGCTGAACCACCCCATCGCGGCCATCCGCCAGGTCGCGCAGTTCCCCTTCATCGCCGAGAACACGCGGGTGCGCGTGCGCCTGACCCCAGGCGCCACCGGCGAGAGCCAGCTGCCGCGCTTCGACAACCAGGACGAGTCCACCGCCTGGCGCGAGCTGGAGGAATGCCAGTGGCCGGCCGACGTGGTCAAGCTCGCGTCGGCCTACCTGCAGCGCTGGCCCAAGAGCAGGCTGGCCGGCAGCGCCGAAGTCGCCCGCGAGGGCGCATCCGACGCGGCCAAGGCCATGCAGCGCAACGACGTGCGCCTGTTCAAGAGCGCTTTTGCGCCCAAGCCCGACCTGCCCACGCTGCAGGCTGAACTGCGCAAGGCTGCGCGCGGCGACAAGGATGCCGCCGCGCGTATCGCGCGCATGTACCGCCAGGGCCAGGACGGCGTGAACAACGACATCAACCGCTACGAAGGCTGGGCCCAGTTCGCCGCCGCCCTGGGCAACGGTATCGCCAGCTACGAGCTGGCCGTCTACTACCGAGGCGCCGACCAGCCGCAACTGGCGGCGCAGTACGAGACCCGCGCGCGGGAGCTGGGCTACACGCCGCCCCCGACCCTGGATCACGTGCGCAAGTAGGCGCGGCTTCAGAAGCGCCAGCCGAGGCCCACGCCCAGCAGCACGGGGTCGACCTTGAAGGTGCCGACCTTCGTGCCCGCCGACTTCACGTCGGTCTGGATCCAGACCTTCTTGATGTCCAGGTTCAGGTAGAGGTTGCCGCCCAGCGCGATGTCCACGCCGGCCTGCAGGGCCGCGCCGAAGCTGTCCTTGTCGATGGAAGGCGCCAGGGTGGCCTGCACGGTCGGGTCGAAGTGCACGCTGGAGAAGCGCGTGTAGTTCAGGCCCGCACCCACGTAGGGGCGGAACTTGCCTTCGGGGATGAAGTGGTACTGCACCGTCAGCGTCGGCGGCAGGTGCTTGAGGCTGCCGATGTGCGTGTCGCCGGAGCGGATGTTGTGCTTCTGCGGCACCGTGAGGACCAGCTCGGCGGCGATGTTGGGCGTGAAGAAGTAGCTGACGTCGAATTCGGGGATGACCTTCTCGTTGACGCTGAGGTCCAGGCCGGTGCTGTCCTTGTTGGCCGGGTCGAGGTTGACCAGGCGCGCGCGCAGCAGCCAGGGGCCTTCGGCAGGCGCCGCGGCGGCGGGCAGGGCGGCGCCGGCGGACAGCGCGGCGAGGGTGGTGGACAGGGCGAGTGCGGCAAGCTTGTTCATGATGGTTCCTTGCGGGTCTGGATGAAGGCGGCCCGTGGCCGTCCGTGGTCCATTCCAGCAAGGCGCCGGCACCCCCTTCTTGTGCGAGCGCAAGCTCCTGCTGCGCCCGCGCGACGGCGGCGACGATGTTTGCCCTGCATCAAGAAGCGGTGTCGCGCGGGATCGACACCGGTAGATGCCGGACCCGGCGAACCCTGATGCAAGTGCCGCGGCGCGGCCGCCATGATGTGTCTCCGTCGCCGAACAGGGTTGCCCACGATGACCGCGCTGACCGCCGCCGACCCGCTCGCCCCGCCCGCCGCGCGCTGCCTGGTGCACGGCGGCAGCGCCTGCGCGCCGCAGTACCTGACGGGCCTGGACCTGCTGATGACCAACGCGGCCTCGCCGGG
>SCTQ01000133.1 GCA_004322345.1 Aquabacterium sp.
GGCCGTGGCGCTCGCGGCCTTGCTGTGGCTGGGCTGGCGGCTGTGGCGCGTGCGCGGCCAGGACACCCGGCTGCGGCGCGGCGCCCAGCTCGTCTGGGGCATCGCCGGCTGGCAGTTCGCCAGCGGGCTGAGCAACGTCGTGCTCGGCTGGCCGCTGGTCGCTGCCCTGGCGCATTCCGCCGGCGCTGCGGCGCTGGTGTTGTCGCTGACCTTCATCCGCGTAGGGCTGCGGGCCCCCGTGGACTCCTAAACTTGCGCTCCCCCCGGTTGTCCTTCCCCGTCCGATTGCGGCCATGAGCCAGACCATCGCCACCACCCCCGCCGACGCCGCGCCCCTGCCTTCGCGCGTGCGGCAGTTCTACGCCCTGACCAAGCCGCGCGTCGTACAGCTCATCGTGTTCTGCGCGCTGATCGGCATGCTGCTGGCGGTGCCTGGCTGGCCGGACGCTGGGCAGTGGGGCCGCGTGCTCATCGCCAGCGTGGGCATCTGGCTGGTGGCCGCCGCCGCGGCGGCCTTCAACTGCCTGATCGAGGAGCGCATCGACGCGCGCATGAAGCGCACTGCCTGGCGGCCCACGGCCCGCGGCGAGCTCAGCCGTGTGCAGACGCTGAGCTTCTCCGCCGCGCTGTGCACGGCCGGCAGCGTGCTGCTCTACCTGTGGGTCAATCCGCTGACGATGTGGCTGACCTTCGCCACCTTCGTCGGCTACGCCATCGTCTACACGGTGATCCTCAAGCCGCTGACGCCGCAGAACATCGTCATCGGAGGTGCTTCCGGCGCCATGCCGCCGGTGCTTGGCTGGTCGGCGATGACCGGCGACCTGGGGCCCGAGGCCGGCATCCTCTTCCTGATCATCTTCGTCTGGACGCCGCCGCATTTCTGGGCCCTGGCGCTCTACCGCGTGGAGGACTACGCGCGCGCCGGCCTGCCCATGCTGCCGGTCACCCACGGCAACGAATTCACGCGGCTGCAGGTGCTGCTCTATACCCTGGTGCTGTTCGCGACCACGCTGCTGCCTTTCGTGCAGGGCATGAGCGGCTGGCTCTACCTGGCCAGCTCCGTCGTGCTCAGCGGCTGGTTCATCGTCTATGCCTGGCGCCTGTGGCGCGACTACAGCGACGAGCTGGCGCGCCGCACCTTCCGTTTCTCGATCATCCACCTGGCGCTGCTGTTCGCTGCGCTGCTCGTCGACCACTACCTGCGCTGGAGCCTGGGATGGAACCCGTCCTTCTGACACGCCGCCGCCTGCTGCAAGCCGCCGCGGGCGCGGCCGTCGTGCCGGCGCTGGCCGCCTGCGATCGCCTGCGGCCCTCGCAGCAGCCTTTCCACTCCGTCGACATCACCGGCGCCCAACACGCCCAGGTGCTGCACCTGCCCGACGCCGACGGGCGCATGCGCAGCCTGGCCGACTTCAAGGGCAAGGTGGTCGTGGTCTTCTTCGGCTACGTGCATTGCCCCGACGTCTGCCCGATGACGATGGGCGAGCTGGCCCAGGTCAAGAAGCAACTCGGGGCCGACGGCGATCGCATCCAGGGCGTCTTCGTCACCGTCGATCCGGCGCGCGATACGCCCGAGGTGCTCAAGCCCTACGTCACGGCCTTCGATCCCAGCTTCATCGCCTTGCGCGGCAGCAAGGAGCAGACGGATGCCGCCACCAAGGACTTCAAGGTCTTCGTCGAGCAGGTGCCGGGCAGGAAGCCGGGCGAATACACCGTGAACCACACGGCGGGTTCCTTCATCTTCGACGGCCAGGGACGCATCCGCCTGTTCACGCGCTACGGCATGCCGCAGGCCGAGCTGACCGAGGATCTGCGCCGGCTGGTAGCAGGCGCCTGATCCGGGCGTGGAAACGAACAAGGGGCCTTGCGGGCCCCTTGTCGTTCGTGGCGGTCGACCTTGCTCAGGCGTAGTCGGCCAGCGCACCACGCATCTTCTTCATCGCGGCCACCTCGATCTGGCGCACCCGTTCGGCGCTGATGCCGTACTCGGACGCCAGCTCGTGCAGCGTCATGCCGCCACCACCGTCGTCGCGCACCTTCAGCCAGCGCTCTTCGACGATGCGACGGCTGCGTGCGTCGAGCGCCTCGAGCGCATGGCTGATGCCGTCGGACGCCAGCCAGTCGCGGCGCTGGTTGTCCAGCACCCGGGTCGGCTCGTTGGTCTCGTCAGCCAGGTAGGCGATGGGCGCCACGCTGTCCTCGCCGTCGTCGGTGCCGGGCTCCAGTGCCACGTCGCCGCCGGACAGGCGGGTCTCCATCTCCAGCACCTCTTCGGGCTTGACGTTCAGCTGCGTCGCCACGGCCTCGACCTCGGCGTCGCTGAGCGTCATGCGGCCTGCGCGGGAAGCGTCGGCCTCGCCCTTGAGGCTGTGCTTGAGTGACCTCAGGTTGAAGAAGAGCTTGCGCTGCGCCTTGGTCGTCGCCACCTTGACCATGCGCCAGTTGCGCAGGACGTACTCGTGGATCTCGGCCTTGATCCAGTGCAGCGCGTAGCTGACCAGTCGCACGCCCTGTTCGGGATCGAAGCGCTTGACCGCCTTCATCAGACCGACGTTGCCTTCCTGGATCAGGTCACCCTGGGGCAGGCCATAACCCACGAACTGGCGCGACACCGACACCACCAGGCGCAGGTGGGACAGCACCAGCTTCCCGGCGGCTTCCAGGTCGCCTTGGTCGCGCAGGCGCCGCGCCAGCGAGGTTTCTTCCTCGGCGCTGAGCATGGGCAGTTGATTGACCGCGCGGATGTACGCGTCCAGGTTGCCCATCGAGGGCAGGACGGACCAGGGGTCGCGCAGGGTCAGGGCGGTGTGGGCTGAGTAGGTCGCAGTCATGGCTGATCGTTACCTCCGAGGCAAATATTAGCACTCGCGGTTATTGAGTGCTAAGGCCTTGAAAAGTTCCTGGCCGCCCCGTGTTCCGGCCTTTTGTGCCACCCCCGCGGGGCCGCCCCGGTCGGGGGGAGCTAGGTGTTTGCGGGTACTCGTCTCTCAAAAAGTGCGTGTGAGAATTCGCGCCCAGCCCCGATGTGGTCAGGGCATTTTTGTGATCCTAGGAAGGAATACGATGAAAAAAGCCGTGATTGGCGCCGTTTTGGGTGCGCTGTCCGTTGCTGCCCATGCCGACTCGATGATCCAGGGTCTGATGGAGAACCTCTACGGCGGCGTGGCGTTCGGCCTGTCCCATTACGGCCACGGTTGCCAGCCCAATGCCTTCGAGTGCAAGAACACCCAGAACCTCGGCTACAAGTACTGGGGCGGGTGGAAGATGTCCGATCGCATTGCCGGCGAAATCTCGTACATCAACTTCGACCGCGTAAAGGGCACCTCCGGCAGCGGCGGCCAGTTGTCCACGCGTGCGCTGCGCACCGACGGCTTCCTGTTCAACCTGGCCTTCTACCAACCCATCTCCCAGGATTTCACCGGCGTCGGCCGGGTCGGCGTGGCCCGCTTGCATACCTCGGGTACCGTCTCCGGCTTCGGGATCACCGGAACGCGTGAGATTCGTCCTTCCCAAGGTGACACCTCGCCGTATGTCGGCGCCGCACTGAACATCGATTTCCGCGGGCTGATGTCCAAGTTCATGCCGGTCAACCTCGACGGCTTCTATGTCGAGATCGGCGTGGACGTGACCCGTGCCCGTTTCGCGGGTGACGAGCACACCGTGCGCCTTTGGAACGTGGGTGGGGCCTTCCAGTTCTGAGCGCTGCCCAGACCTGCGGACGAAACAAGGGCGCCATCGGCGCCCTTTGTTTCTTACGTGAGCCTTGCGCGTGTCCTGAGCTTCAGTGGCCCCCGCCCGCGAGCCGGAAGCGGGCCACCACCTCGCTCAACCGCGCCGTCTGATCCTTCAGGCTTTCCGCCGCCGCAGCGGATTGCTCCACCAGGGCGGCGTTCTGCTGCGTCATCCGGTCCAGTTCGCCCACCGCCGCCGTCACCGAGCCTATGCCCTGCGACTGGTCCGAGGTGGCTGCGGTGATTTCTTCGATGATCGCGCTGACCCGGCCCACGCTGTCGACGATGTCCTGCATCGTCGTGCCGGCGTCCTGGACCAGCTTGGAGCCGCTCTCCACGCTCTCCGTCGACGCGTGGATCAGGGTCTTGATCTCCTGGGCGGCCTGGGCGCTGCGCTGGGCCAGGCTGCGCACCTCGCCGGCCACCACCGCGAAGCCGCGGCCCTGTTCTCCGGCGCGGGCGGCTTCCACCGCGGCGTTCAAGGCCAGGATGTTGGTCTGGAAGGCGATGCCGTCGATCACGCCGATGATGTCGTTGATCTTGCGCGAGGCGACGTGGATGGACTCCATGCTGCTCACCACCTGGGCCACCACTTCGCCGCCGCGGGTCGCGGCGGCCGCGGCCGTAGAGGCCAGCGAGTTGGCCGTGCGCGCCGAGTCGGCCGTCTGCTTGACGGTGCCGGTCAGTTGCTCCATCGACGAAGCCGTCTGCTGCAGGCTGCCCGCGGTGTGTTCGGTGCGCGAGGACAGGTCCTGGTTGCCTGCAGCGATCTCGCTGGAGGCCGTGTTGATCGAAGACGAGGCCATCTGCACCGTCTGGATCGACTCGGTCAGGCCCGACATCATCGCGTCGAGCGACCGCAGCAGCTCGCCGATCTCGTCCTCGCGTTGCGCGTCCACGCGCTGGCGCAGGTCGCCGGCGGCCACGTTGGAGGCTGCGCGCGCGGCCTGTGCGATGTCGGAAACCACCTTGCGTTGCGTGAGCCAGGCAAAGGCGATGGCACCCAGCGCTGAGAGCACGCCGACCACGGTGATCGCCGCCGCCAGCCATTGGGAACGCCGCTTGGCCTGCTGGCTCTGTTCGGCAGCGGCATCCTGCAGGCCGGTGACGACGGCGGACATCGCCTGAGCCAGTTCGCGGAACTCCGCGTCCGCGCTTTGCAGCGAGGCGATGCCGGTGTTCGCATCCACCGTGGCCATGTCGATGGCGGCATCGGCCGACTTCTGGTACTTGGCAACCAGGGACTCGAAGCGCCCGGTGGCCATGCGCACTTTGCTGCCTTCGGCCGAGGCCTCGCCCAGGCGCTTGACGTCCCTGCTGACGGCGTCGACATCGGCCTTCAGCTGGGCGCGCACGGCCTGGATGCGCTTGTCATCCAGTGACGCGATGATGGCCACCGTGCGATAGGCCATCGTGTGGCTGTCAGCCAGCTTGGCCTGCGCGGCGGCGGTGGCGGAATAGGCCTGCAGCGTGGCCTGCTGCTGGTCTTCATTGCGCGTGCGATCAGCGCTGACGACCCACAGGCAGACGAGCAGGGCCGCGAGCAGCACCGTTGCGGTCAGCAGCGGCGCAGCCAGCAGTTTGGTGCGCAATTTCATGGCACCCTCCAGACGATGGGCTAGGGGCCGCGCTTACTTGTAGATGCCACCGCAGACGACGGTCTCGTCGAGCTTCTCGCAGTACATGCTCTTGGGCTCGATCTTCTTGGTCGTCGGGTTGGTGAACTTGTAGTCCTGCCAGAAGGTGTTCTTGGACTTGGCCAGCTCGACGCGCTCCTTGATGAAGGCCTTGCCGTCGATGTCCTTGAGGTCGATCAGGTTGCGGCCGACCATCTTCTCGTTCGCGCCGTGGGCCTTGACGGTGCCGTCCAGTGCGTAGACCACCAGGTAGAGGTCGTACTTGGTGAACTGGCCGGCCTTGTTGGTGATTTCGGCGTAGGCCTTCTCGGGGCCGTTGGCCTTGATGAAGGCCACGCCCTTCTTTACCGTGGCGATCGCGTCTTCCTTGGTCGCGTGCTCTTCTTCCGCGTGGACCGCCGCGAAGGCGCCGGTCAGCGCGAGTGCGGCCAGGGTGCGGGCAATGATGCGGTTGATCTGCATATGGGTAGCTCCGGTCAGGTTGTCGTCATGTTTGGCGCAACTGCCTGAACTACCGGTGATGCGCAGGGGGAAAGATCTCTTCAGTCCGCCAGTCCCATGTCGGGACTCATCAGCAGGCCTTCGATGTCCAGCAAGATCACCATGCGTTCGCCGACATGGGCCAGGCCCTTGATGTGGGCGGCGTCGACGGCCGAGCGCATGTCCGGCGCCGGACGCACGGACTCGGGCGGGATCTCGACCACGTCGCTGACGGAGTCGACGACGGTGCCGATGGTGCGGTTGCCGATGTGCAGGACGATGGTGACGGTGAAGGCGTTGTACTCGGCCTCGCCGTTGTCGTTCAGGCAGCCGAAGCGGATGCGCAGGTCGACGATGGGCACGATGGTGCCGCGCAGGTTGACCACGCCCTTGAGGAAGACGGGCGCGTTGGCGATGCGCGTCGGGTTCTCGTAGCCGCGGATCTCCTGCACTTTCAGGATGTCGATGCCGTACTCCTCGCCGCCCAGGCGGAAGGTGAGGTATTCGCGCGCCAGGGTGTCGGTGCGTGCGTCCAGTTTTTCCATCATTCCCATAGTCGTCTCCGGCGCTGTGCGGTGCAGTCGCGCTTGTCTTCCATCAATGCCGAGATTGGCGCACCAGGCTGCCCACGTCGAGGATCAGCGCGACGCGGCCGTCGCCCATGATCGTGGCGCCGGACACGTCCGACACCTTGCGGTAGTTGGCCTCGAGGTTCTTCACGACCACCTGCTGCTGGCCCAGCAGTTCGTCGACCAGCAGGGCGACGCGGCCGCCTTCGGCCTCGACGACGACCATGATCGCGCTCGTGCGGTCCCAGTCGAAGCGCGGCACCTGGAACACGCGTTCCAGCTCGATGACCGGCATGTAGTTGTCGCGCACCTCGACCACGCGGCCGGTGCTGCCGATGGTCTTGATCATGTCCTCGCGCACCTGGAAGCTCTCGACCACCGAGGACAGCGGCAGGATGTAGACCTCTTCGCCCACGCCCACGCTCATGCCGTCCATGATGGCCAGGGTCAGCGGCAGGCGCACGGACACGCGCATGCCGTAGCCCTCGGCGGAATCGATGTCCACCGTGCCGCCCAGGGCGGTGATGTTCTTCTTCACCACGTCCATGCCGACGCCGCGGCCGGAGACGTCGGTGATCTGCTCCGCGGTGGAGAAGCCCGGCGCGAAGATGAGGTTCCACACCTCCGAGTCGGTCATGCCCTCGTGCACGTCCAGGCCGCGTTCGGTGGCCTTCTTCAGCAGCTTCTCGCGCGACAGGCCGCGACCGTCGTCGCGCACCTCGATCACGATGGAGCCGCCCTGGTGGGAGGCGCTCAGCGTGATGATGCCGACCTCCGGCTTGCCCTTGGCAAGGCGGTCCTCCGGCATCTCGATGCCGTGGTCGCAGGAGTTGCGGACCAGGTGGGTCAGCGGGTCGGTGATCTTCTCGATCAGGCCCTTGTCCAGTTCCGTGGCTTCGCCCAGCGTGACCAGCTCGACCTTCTTGCCCAGCTTGGATGCCAGGTCGCGCAGCATGCGCGGGAAGCGGTTGAACACGGTGGACATCGGGATCATGCGGATCCCCATCACCGATTCCTGCAGGTCGCGCGTGTTGCGGTCCAGGTCGGTGAGGCCGGCGATCAGCTGCTGGTAGAGCACCGGGTCCAGGTTGCGGCTGTTCTGCGCCAGCATGGCCTGGGTGATGACGAGCTCGCCGACCAGGTTGATCAACTGGTCCACCTTCTCGACGGAGACGCGGATGGTGGAGGACTCCAGCGTGGCGGCGGCCGCGGGCTGGCGGTCGGCCTTGGGCACGGCCTTGGCCACCGGCGCGGCAGGTTCGCCGGCAGCGGGGCGGGCGGCCACGGGCGCGGGCAGCTCGGGCGCACCGGGAGCGTCCTCGAAGAAGCCGTAGCCGGGATCCTTGGCGCCGGGCTGCGGCGCGGCGGATACGGCTTCGCCAGCGGTCGCGGCCAGCGGGGAGAACTTCACCTGCTCGCGCGAGACGTGGAAGGTGAACAGGTCCAGCAACTCGGACTCGGCGGACTTGGTCACGACCTTGAAGCGGCGCACGCCGTCTTCGGCCTTGCCACCGTCCAGCGCTTCGATGCTGCCCAGGTCGGTGATCTCCTGGAACAGGTCGACGATGTTGTCGGCCAGCTTGGGGTCGGACAGCGGGCCGACCACCAGTTCCAGGGCACGCGCGCCCTCGGGCAAGGCAGCGGCCGGGGCCGCCACGGGGGCGGCGACCGGCTCTGCGGTAAGGGGAGTCGCAACGGCGCGCGGCGTGGCCGTTGCGGCAGATTGCGGGGCCGCAACCGCGGCCTCTCCTGCAACCATGGCGCGGATGTTGAACAGCAGTTCAGTGGTGTCCAAGGGCTCGCCGCCCGCGCCCTGGTGGCGGCCGAGGAGGGATTTCAATGCATCCCCGGAGGCCAGCAGCACGTCGACCATCGGCGTGGTCAGGGTCAGTTCATGGCGACGCAGCTTGTCCAGCAGCGTCTCCATCTGGTGGGTCAGTTCGGCCACGTCCGAGAAGCCGAAGGTCGCCGCGCCGCCCTTGATGGAGTGGGCGCAGCGGAAGATCGCGTTCAGTTCCTCGTCGTCCGGAGCGCCGACGTCCAGCTTCATCAGAAGCTGTTCCATGCGCTCCAGGTTCTCGCCGGCTTCCTCGAAGAAGACTTCGTAGAACTGGCTCAGGTCGATTCCGGCGGATCCGCTCGCGGAATCAGTGGAGGTTTCGGCCATGGGGGCTCCTGCCTGCTCTCTTTGTGGGGACGGTGAGGGTGGGCCGCTGACTCAGCGGATCACTTTCTTGATGACCTCGAGCAGCTTCGTCGGGTCGAAGGGCTTGACCAGCCAGCCGGTTGCGCCTGCGCTGCGGCCGGCCTGCTTCATCTGGTCGCTGGACTCGGTGGTCAGGATCAGGATGGGCGTGGCCTTGAACTGCGGGTTCTCGCGCAACTTCTTGGTCAGGCTGATGCCGTCCATGCGCGGCATGTTCTGGTCGGTCAGCACCAGGTCGAAATTGCGCTGGCCAGCCTTCTCGAAGGCGTCCTGACCATCGACGGCTTCCACGACGTTGTAGCCCGCGCTCTTCAGCGTGAAGGCCACCATCTGGCGCATCGAAGCCGAATCGTCAACGGCAAGGATTGAATGCATGTCGCTCTCCGCGGGCTGGTGTCTGGGTGACTGGAAGGTCGGACGGGTTTTCGGCAGGCGTCCGGGGTTCTTTATGAAATCTGATAACCGTGCTCGGGTTGTCAGAACAGCTCGACGGAGCCGGCGTCCATTTCATCCTGCGTCACCGGATTGGGACGCAGCGGACCGCTTTCGACGACGGCTGCGCCGTCGGGATCGTCGTCGCCCAGGGCGTCGCGGGCGAGCTGGTCGGCGCAGTTGCGCAGGCGCTTGTTCGTGTGGTGGATCAACTGGGATGCCAGATCCTGGAATTGCAGCGCAGCGACCGCCTGATGCAGGGTCTGCAGGGTCTCGCGCAGGTGGTCCTCGTGGCTGCCGCCGTGGCCGGCCTGCAGCGTCTCGTCCAGCTTGACGGCCGCGCCCTGGAAGCCCGCCATCAGCGCGTCCGAGGCGTCGGCCAGCAGCCGGTGCAGGCGATCCAGGTCGTTGGACGCCGTCATCAGGCTGTCCTGCAACTCCGCCGCCAGCAGCAGGGGAATCTCCGGCGGGGGGAGCGCGTCGTCCAAGTGGTCTTCGTTCATCGGCTACAAGCTCCGGCTGTCCTGGGCCCATCGCTTGCACGCGACATTCGCATCTGCGCAACGCGCAGTGAGCCTCTCGAGGGATTTTCGGCAGCTCGGCCGGGAAAGTAGAGAGGATGTCACGGCAGAATTTGGCCCAAATTGCACGATCACAGGGTTCAACTTCCCACCGCTCATGCCGTCCACCACCCCTGCCGATCTGTCTGCCCCGCCGCGCGTCGTGCGCCTGCTGCACCTGGAAGACAGCGAGCTCGATCACCTGCTGATGCTGGCCCACCTGCAGCGCGGCGGCATCGAGGCCCAGGCGGTGCGCATCGAGTCCGAGCGCGAGCTGCTGGAGGCCCTGCTCGAGGACTGGGACGTCGTGATCTCCGACTACAGCCTGCCGGGTTTCTCGGGCCTGACGGCGCTGGAAATGATCAAGGCCAGCGGCAAGATGCTGCCGTTCATCCTCGTCTCAGGCGAGATCGGCGAGGACCTGGCCG
>SCTQ01000134.1 GCA_004322345.1 Aquabacterium sp.
GGTCGCCGCCCTGGGTCAGGCCGCAGGCGGCCACCGCGCCGCCGTAGCGGGTCTGGGCCAGCGCGTTGACCAGCGTATGGCTGCCCACGCAGTCGACGATACCGATCCAGCGTTCCTTCTGCAGCGGCTTGCCCGGCGTCCCGAGTTCGGCGCGGTCGATGACGGCCTGTGCGCCCAGCGTGCGCAGGTAGTCGGCCTCCGACGCCTTGCCGGTGGAGGCAACCACGCGATAGCCCATTTTGGCCAGCAGCGCGATGGCCACGCTGCCCACGCCGCCGGTGGCGCCGGTGACCAGCACCTCGCCGTCGTCGTGCTTGGTGCCCTTGCGCGCGAAGTGGTCCTGCAGCGCCATCACGCTGAGCATGGCCGTGTAGCCGGCGGTGCCGATGGCCATGGCCTGGCGTGTCGTGAACCAGGCCGGCAGCGGCACCAGCCAGTCGCCCTTCAGGCGTGCACGTTCGGCCAGGCAGCCCCAATGGGTCTCGCCCACGCCCCAGCCGTTGAGGATGAAGCCTTCGCCAACGCGCCAGTCGGGATGGTTGCTCTCCAGGATGGTGCCGGCGCCGTCGATGCCGGGCACCATGGGCCAGTTGCGCACCACCGGGCCGGTGTTGGTGATGGCCAGCGCGTCCTTGTAGTTCAGGGTGGAGTACTCGACCGCTACCAGCACGTCGCCTTCGGGCAGGCGGGACTCGTCGATCTGGCTGACGCCGGCATGGAATCCTGCATCGTTCTTCTCGAGCAGCACGGCCTTGAACATGAACACTCCTGTGGACGGTTTGAGCCACATTGTCGCGGAGGCGGCTCATGCCGGTTTCGCACGCCTGCCACACGCATCGTGGTAGGCGGTAACGCGGTCAGTCGGTGCGGCGCAGCCAGAGCAGGGCGGACAGGCCGCCGTCCGGGGCGTTGGACAGCTCGAAGCGGCCGCCCATGCGCTGGATCGCCTTGTCGACGATGGCAAGACCCAGGCCGGCGCCCGTGGCCGCGGTGCGTGCGGTGTCGCCGCGGAAGAAGGGTACGGTCAGCAGCGCCAGCTTCTCCGGCGGGAAGCCGCGGCCGTGGTCGCGCACGGCCAGGCCCACCCAGGGGCCGTCGCGCACGCAGTTGATCTCTACCGCGGCGATGTCGGTGGACGGCGTGCGGCCGTAGCGGCGCGCGTTCTCGAACAGGTTGGCCAGCACGCGGCCGAGTTCTGTCTCGTCGGCCAGCACGTAGGTGTCGGCCGGGATGCGGGCGACGAACTTGATCTGGCTGTGGTCGCGGAACTGCGCGATCGTGCGATGCACCAGCAGCGGCAGGTGGACGGCCACCAGCTTGACCTCGCCGGGCCGCGCGTAGTCCATGAACTTGTCGATGATGGCGTCGAGCTGGTCGATGTCGCCGGCCATGTGGCGCTTGGCGTCCTCGTCGACCACGCTCATCTCGGTCTCCAGGCGCAGGCGCGCCAGCGGCGTGCGCAGGTCGTGAGAGATGCCGGCCAGCATCACCGCGCGGTCTTCCTCGATGCGGGCGAGCTCGCGCGCCATGCGGTTGAAGCCCTGGTTCACCTCGCGGATCTCGCGGGTCATCATGGTCTCGTCCAGCTCGTCGTCGTAGTCGCCCTCGCGGATGCGGCTGGCCGCGAAGGACAGCTGCTTCAGCGGCCGGTTGATCAGGCCGGCGATGGCCACCGAGCCGATAATGGTCGCCAGCAGCGCAATGCCCACCCAGACGAACCAGGTCTTGCCGGTCAGCACCTGCACGCGGTTGCGGTCGGCATGCAGCCAGTACTGGTCGCCCTCGATCAGGAAGCCTATCCACAGCCCCGGCACGTTGTTGACGCTGGAGGCGACGATGGTGGAGGGCCCCAGGCGGCTGCGCAGCTCGTTGCCGATGGCGTGGGTGAAGCGGTCGACCTCGAAGGGGTCGTAGCGGTCACGCGGCTCGCGCGGCTGCAGGCGCAGGGACTCCTGGTCGGACAGCGTCTTGATCACCGTCACGCGGTTGATCGTGTCGGCATAGCGCAGGGCGGCCCGGGTCAGGTTGACCAGGCTGGCGATCTGCTGGGCGGCTTGCACCGCCCGCGGCTCGAACTCGAGCGCGCGGAAGGTCTGGACCCAGGCGAAGATGCCGGTGCCCAGGAGCAGGGCGAGCAGGACGAAGGTGCGCCAGAAGAGGCTCAGCGCGAAACGACTGGGCATCGATCAGGCATGCATCAGGAAGCGCCGTCCGGCACGAAGACGTAGCCCACGCCCCACACGGTCTGGATGTAGCGCGGCTGGGCCGGGTCGGGCTCGATCATCTTGCGCAGGCGCGAGATCTGCACGTCCAGGCTGCGGTCGAAGGGCTCGAACTCGCGGCCGCGGGCGAGCTGGGCCAGCTTGTCGCGCGACAGCGGCTGGCGTGGGTGGCGTACCAGTGCCTTGAGCATCGAGAACTCACCGGTGGTCAGCGCGATCTGGTCGCCGCTCTTCGTCAGGCGGCGCAGGGCGAGGTCGAACTCGAAGGGGCCGAAGGTGACGGTCTGGGCTTCCTTGGAGGGGGCGCCCGGGGCCTCGGGCGTCGGGCGGCGGCGCAGCACGGCGTGTACGCGGGCCAGCAGCTCGCGCGGGTTGAAGGGCTTGGCGAGGTAGTCGTCGGCGCCGACCTCCAGGCCGACGATGCGGTCCACGTCCTCGACCTTGGCGGTCAGCATGATGATCGGGGTGACGTCATTGGCCGCGCGCAGGCGGCGGCAGATCGACAGGCCGTCCTCGCCGGGCAGCATCAGGTCCAGCACGATCAGGTCGACGGTCTCGCGGGTCAGCAGGCGGTTCAGGGCCTTGGCGTCTTCCGCCAGCAGCACCTCGAAGCCTTCCTGGCTGAGGTAGCGGCGCAGCAGGTCGCGGATGCGGGCATCGTCATCGACTACAAGAATCCGATCCACGCGTTGGTTGCCCGTAGTGGTCATCTAGCGCTCCAGAATTTGTAACATCGCAGGCATTGTGGCGGCCAAAAAGCGCGATTTCGGGGCGGTCTGACTACCGGTTACAAATCTTGCCCGCCTGCGGTGCCCGCGTCATCCTGGGCCCGGGGCGCGGCGTTAGTCTGTGCGGTTTTGACTCTCAGAGGTGCAGCCGATGCCCGTCTCCGTTTCCCTGCGTTCGCGTCCCGCTTTCCTGCGGATTCCCCATGCTGCGGCAGTCGCGATGCTGCTGTGCGCCGCTGCCGTGGGCAGCGCCCGGGCCGAGGCGCCGCGGGCCAACGTGGTGAGCTTCACCACCTCGGCCATCGTCGAGGTGCCGCAGGACCTGCTGAGCGTGACGCTGGCGGTCGTGCGTGACGGCACCGATGCGGCCGCCGTGCAGGCCGGCCTCAAGCAGGTGCTGGAGACCGCGCTGGCCGAGGCCCGCAAGTCGGCCAAGCCGGTGGCCTTCGAGGTGCGCACGGGCAACTTCTCGCTCTACCCGCGCTACGGCCGCGACGGCAAGATCAACGGCTGGCAGGGCAGCGCCGAACTGGTGCTGGAAGGTACGGACGTGGCCAAGGTGGGCCAGGTCTCCGGCAAGCTGGCCGGCATGAACGTGACCAACGTGTCCTACAGCTTGTCGCGCGGCCTGCGCGAAAGCCACGAGGCGCAGCTGACCAGGGATGCGATCGGGCGCTTCCGCGCGCGTGCCAACGAACTGGCCGGCAACTTCGGTTTCCCCGCCTACGACATCGGCGAGGTCAACGTGCAGAGCGACCAGTCCGGCGGAGGCCGCCCGGTGCCGATGATGCGTGCGGCCAAGGCCGAATCCTTCTCGGCGGACGCCGCGCTGCCGGTCGAGCCCGGCAAGGGCACCATCACCGTGACGGTATCGGGCAGCGTGATCCTCAAGCGCTGATCAGCCGCGCTGCCAGCGCCCGTCGACGAGCTTCTCGTTCGGCTCGAAGCGCGCCTTGTAGGACATCTTCGGGCTGTTGGCGATCCAGTAGCCCAGGTACAGGTAGGGCAGGCCGAGCGACTTGGTCTGCTCGATCTGCCACAGCACGTTGTAGGTGCCGTAGCTGGCCTTCGCGTCGGGCTCGTAGAAGGTGTAGACCGCCGACAGCCCGTCGTTGAGGATGTCGATGATCGAGACCATCTTCAGCGCGCCCAGTCCGTTGGAGCCTTCGGCTGCGGGCTCACGGAACTCCACCAGCCGCGAGTTGACCCGGCTTTGCAGCAGGAACTGCGTGTACTGGTCGATGGAGTCGTTGTCCATGCCGCCGCCGGCGTGGCGTCCGGACTGGTAGCGCAAATAGAGCTGGTAGTGCTCGGGGATGAAGCACAGCCGCAGCACACGTGCCACCAGGCCGCCGTGCGTGGCCCAGGCGCGCTTCTGGCTGCGCGACGGAGTGAACTCGTTGGCGGGCACGCGCAGTGGCACGCAAGCCGTGCAGTGATCGCAATAGGGACGGTAGGTGAACATCCCGCTGCGGCGGAAGCCGCGCTCGACGAGGCCGGAATAGGCGTCCGCGTGGATCAGGTGGCTGGGGGTGGCGACCTGCGACCGTGCCATGCGCGCCGGCAGATAGCTGCAGGAGTAGGGCGCCGTGGCATAGAACTGCAACGATGCGAGCGGCAGTTCCTTCGGGTGGGTCACGGGTGGGAGTCCTCGTCTCGGTCGTTGGCCCGGGGGTCGCCGGCGTCGACCACGCCGAGTTGCGACCACAGCGATTCATCATAGGACCAAAGGCCGATCCCGGGCTGCTCGACCACCCGGTTCAGATGCTCGACGAAGGCCGGTCGCGGCACTTCGGCCGCACCCAGCGACGCCAGGTGTCCGGTGTTCTGCTGGCAGTCGATCCACGGCACGCGGTGTGCGCGGCAGAAGGCGACCAGCGACGACAGCGCGATCTTCGATGCATCGGTGCGGTGCGCGAACATCGACTCGCCGAAGAACATGCGGCCGATGCTGATGCCGTAAAGGCCGCCGACCAGCTCGCCGTCGATCCAGGTCTCGAAGCTGTGCGCGCGTCCCTGGCGGTGCCACTCGACATAGGTGCGGATCATGCGCGGCGTGATCCAGGTGCCCTGCTGGCCCGCTCGCCTGGTCTGGGCGCAGTGCCGGATCACGCGCTCGAAGGCGTGGTCGACACGGATCTCGCAGCCCGGGTCCAGCATGAAACGGCGCAAGGTCTTGCGCAGGGAGCGTGAGAGCTTGAAGTCCTGCACCTGCAGGACCATGCGGGGGTCGGGGCTCCACCAGAGCACCGGTTGGCCCGGGCTGAACCACGGGAAGATGCCGCGCCGGTAGGCCTGCTCCAGCAAGGCGGTGTCGAGTCGGCGTCCGGCGGCCAGCAGGCCCGGTGCATCGGTGTCGCGTCCGAGGGCTTCTTCCGCCGGTGGGAATTCAGTCGCTTCGTCGTCCAGCCAGGGAATCACCGCTGCCGCCCTCGTGCTTGTCTGCTTTCGTTCCGGCGCAACTGTAAAGCGAGGGCGGATGGGCAAAAAAAACCCGGTGGAGACCACCGGGTAGAAGGTACCTTGAAACAGATTTCGGGAGGTACCGAGGAGACAACCTTCACAGAGAAGACCGCATCGCCATGCGGCTCCTCTGCGATGCAGGCGCCGGCGGGAAGTTCACCGCCGCACGCCGCATCGACGAGGGGTTTACGCAGCGCGGCGGCCCTTGGTGGTTGCGGCTTGCGTGGCCTTCACTGCCGTGTTGGTGATGGCCTGGAAGTTCGCTTCGGCGACGTCGGCAGCCTGCTTGGCGGCCTTCTGCACGGTGTCGAAGGCGTTGTTGGCGGCAGCCACGGCGGACTTCACCAGCACGACGGCGTTCTCGGTGCCGGCAGGCGCGTTCTTCACGGCGCTGTCGACCAGGGCGCCGAACTTCTTCTGCGCGTCGGACAGCTGGGCTTCGGCCAGCTTGCTCACTTCAGCCTGGGTCGCCGAGGCGATGTCGTAGACGTGGCGGCCATAGGCGGCGGCCTTCTCGGCGGCGGGCTGCAGCAGGTTGGCTTGCAGGGCCAGCAGTTCTTGCGCGTCCTTGACCGACAGCAGGGCCGTGGTGTGCTGGGCGGCTTCGTCGATCGAGGTCTTGGCGACTTGCAGGTTCAGCTCGACCAGCTTCTCCAGGCCTTCGAAGGCCTTCTGGGTCAGGTCGAAGATCGTAGCCGCCTGGGTTTTCTGGGCGGCCAGCAGTTGTTCAGCGGTCACAGTCATGCGTATCTCCAGGAAGGATCTAAAAAGGATGGTCAGAGTATCGACAAGCAATGTTGCGCCGCAACATTCGAGGCAAGTATAAAACCGGCCCCGAGCCCGCGCAAGCGGTTTGTTGCGTCGCAACAAACGTCTTTTCGCCCGGCTTTTCCAGGCGTCTGGCGCTGCCGCCGTGCCGGACTGCGCAGGAAGCCCCAGCGCGCAGGACGGTCTAACTTCCTTACATACACTCGCGCCCGTGGTCGGAATGCAAATTTCATATGCTGAGGTGCGGCGCACCGGGATCGTGGCCCTGACGGCTGCGTTCGTTCTACTGCTGGCGGCGTGCTCCGACAAGGCACAGCCACCGCCGCAGGCGCCCGCCGGGCCGGTCCAGGTGGGTGTCGTGACGGTGCGCACCGGCGGGGTCCAGCTCAGCTCGGAACTGCCGGGGCGCCTGGAGGCCGTGCGCACGGCCCAGGTCAGGGCGCGGGTGGCGGGCATCCTGACCAAGCGTCTCTTCAACGAAGGCAGCGACGTCAAAGCCGGTCAGGCGCTCTTCCAGATCGATGCCGCCCCCTACCAGGCTGCGCTGGACAGCGCCCGCGCGGCGCTGGCGCGGGCCCAGGCCAACAAGGCCCAGGCCCAGGCCAACGAGGAACGCTACAAGCCCCTGGCTGCCGCGAAGGCGATCAGCCAGCAGGACTACCTGAACCTGCAGACCCAGCTCAAGCAGGCCGATGCCGACCTGCTGTCCAGCCAGGCGGCCCTGCGCACCGCCCAGATCAACCTCGGTTATGCGTCCGTCGTCGCACCGATCTCCGGCCGCATCGGCCGCGCGCTGGTCACCGAAGGCGCGCTGGTGGGGCAGGGCGAGGCGACGCAACTGGCCCAGATCCAGCAGATCGACCCCCTTTACGTCAACTTTACGCAGCCTGCCACCGAGGCCCTGAGGCTGCGCCGCGCCATCGAGGCCGGCCGGCTGGACCGTTCCGCCGGCGCGACCGTGGTGCGCGTCGTCCTGGACGACGGCAGCGTGCATCCGCAGCCGGCGAAGCTGCTGTTCTCGGACCTCACGGTGGACCAGGCCTCCGGCCAGATCACGCTGCGTGCCGAGTTGCCCAATCCCAAGGGCGAGCTGTTGCCCGGCCTCTACGTGCGCGTGCGCATCGAGCAGGCCACCGCGCCGCAGGCCGTGCTGCTGCCCCAGCAGGCGGTCAGCCGCGGCGGGCCGCAGGGTGATTCCGTGCTGGTGGTCGTCGGCCAGAAGCCCGTGCGCCGCCCGGTCAGGCTGGGCCCGGCACAGGGCAAGCAGTGGGTGGTGCTCGAAGGCCTGAAGCCTGGCGACAAGGTGGTGGCCGACGGCTTCCAGCGGCTGCGCCCGGATTCCACCGTCCAGGCCGTGGAGTGGCAGCCGCCCGCCGCACCTGGTGCCGCCGCATCCGCTCCCGCATCGGCCGCCCGCTAAGACACCGGCATGGCCCAGTTCTTCATCTCCCGGCCGATCTTCGCCTGGGTCATCGCGCTGTTCATCATCATCTTCGGCGGCGTCGCGCTGAAGACGCTGCCGGTGGCGCAGTACCCCACCGTCGCGCCGCCTTCCATCGTCATCACGGCGACCTATCCCGGCGCCTCGGCGCAGACGCTGCTGACCACCGTGATCAGCGTGATCGAGCTGGAGCTCAACGGATCGCCCGGGATGATCTATATGGAATCGGTGGCCCAGGCCAACGGCCAGGGCACGATCACCGTCACCTTCGATCCCTCGACCAATCCCGACCTGGCCCAGGTGGACGTGCAGAACCGCCTGGCGCGGGCCACGCCGCGCCTGCCCGCGGCGGTGACGCAGCAGGGCGTGCGCGTGGACAAGGCGCGCTCCAACTTCCTGCTCTTCGTCACCCTGGTCTCGCAGGACGGCTCGCAGGATCCGATCCAGCTCGGCGACTACGCCGCGCGCAACGTGCTGCCCGAGATCCAGCGCATCCCCGGCGTCGGCCAGGCCTCGCTGTTCGGCAGCGAGCGCGCGATGCGGGTGTGGATCGACCCGGCCAAGCTGGTCGGCTTCAACCTGTCGCCGGCCGAGGTCAACGCGGCCATCCGCGCGCAGAACGCGCAGGTGTCGTCCGGCACGATCAACGACACCCCCGGCATCCCCGGCCAGCCGATGTACGCGACGGTGGTGGTCGACGGGCAGCTGGGCAGCATCGAGCAGTTCGGCAACATCGTGCTGCGTGCGCGGCCCGACGGCTCCAGCGTGCGCCTGCGCGATGTCGCCCGCCTGGAGTTGGGCGGCGACAGCTATGCCCGTGCCACGCGATTGAACGGCCAGCCGGCCACCGGCGTGGGCGTGCAGTTGTCGCCCACCGGCAATGCGCTGGAGACCGCCGATGCGATCCGCACGCGCATGGAGGAGCTCAAGGCCTATTTCCCGCCCGGCGTGACCTACGCCATCCCCTACGACACCTCGCGCTTCGTGCGCATCTCCATCGAGCAGGTCTTCCACACGCTGGGCGAGGCGGTGGTGCTGGTGTTCCTGGTGATGTACCTGTTCCTGCAGAACATACGCTACACGCTGATCCCGACCATCGTCGTGCCGGTGGCCCTGCTGGGCACCTTCGGCGTGATGATGGCGCTGGGCTTCTCGATCAACGTGCTGACGATGTTCGGCCTGGTGCTGGCCATCGGCATCCTGGTGGACGACGCCATCGTCGTGGTGGAGAACGTCGAGCGCATCATGGCCGAGGAGGGCCTCACGCCCGTGGCCGCCACGCGCAAGGCCATGGGCCAGATCACCGGCGCCATCATCGGCATCACCACCGTTCTGGTCGCGGTGTTCATCCCGATGGCCTTCTTCGGCGGCTCGGTGGGCAACATCTATCGGCAGTTCTCGCTGGCCATGGTCAGCTCGATGCTGTTCTCGGCCTTCCTCGCGCTGAGCCTGACGCCTGCGCTTTGTGCCACGCTGCTCAAGCCCATCGCAAAGGGCGAGCACCACGAGAGGCGCGGCTTCTTCGGCTGGTTCAACCGCCGCTTCCATGCCACCACGCATGGCTACGAGCGCCAGGTCGGCGGCGTGGTGCGCCGCGGCGGGCGCTTCATGGTGCTGTTCGCGCTGATCGTCGGGCTGGTGGGCTGGCTCTACGTGCGCCTGCCCTCGTCCTTCCTGCCGGAAGAGGACCAGGGCTTCATCTTCGCCAACACCCAGCTGCCGCCGGGCGCCTCGCGCGAGCGCACGCTGGAGGTGATGAAACAGGTCGAGGCGCACTTCATGGCCGACCCCGACGTCGAGAGCGTGGTCAGCGTGCTGGGCTTCAGCTTCGCCGGTGCCGGACAGAATGCCGCGCTGAACTTCATCAGCTTGAAGGACTGGGGCGAGCGCAAGGGTGAGGACCACGGCTCGGCCGCCATCGCGCAGCGCGGCCTCAAGGCGCTGGGCAAGGTGCGCGACGCCAACATCCTGGCGCTGAACCCGCCGCCCATCCGCGAGCTGGGCAACGCCACCGGCTTCGCCGTGCGCCTGCAGGACCGCGCCGGCGTGGGCTACGACGCGCTGCTGGCCGCGCGCAACCAGCTGCTGGGCATGGCGATGAAGAGCCCCGTGCTCAACCGCGTGCGCCCCGACGGCCTGGAGGACGCGCCCCAGCTCAAGTTGGAGATCGACCGCGACAAGGCCCAGGCCCTGGGCGTGTCCTTCGACGCCATCAACGGCGTGCTGTCCACGTCCCTGGGCTCCAGCTACGTCAACGACTTCCCCAACCAGGGCCGGCTGCAGCGCGTGATCGTGCAGGCCGACGCACCCTTCCGCACGCAGCCCGAGGACATCCTCAACCTCAACGTGCCCAACGGGCAGGGCACGCCGGTGCCGTTGTCCAGCTTCGTCAAGACCAGCTGGATCGTCGGCCCGATGCAGGCCGTGCGCTACAACGGCTACCTCGCCCAGCGCATCGCCGGCGAGGCCGCACCCGGCTACAGCACCGGCGACGCGCTGGCCGAGATCGAGAAGCTCGCCGCCAAGCTGCCGCCCGGCTTCTCCATCGAGTGGACCGGCCAGTCGCGCGAGGAGAAGCTCTCCGGCGCCACTGCCACCATCCTGCTGGCCTTCTCGATGCTGGCCGTCTTCCTCTGCCTGGCGGCGCTCTACGAGAGCTGGGCCATACCGCTGGCGGTGATGCTGGTGGTGCCGCTGGGCGTGCTGGGCGCGCTGCTGGGCGTGACCATCCGCGGGCTGCCCAACGACGTCTACTTCAAGGTAGGCCTGATCACCATCATCGGCCTGTCGGCGAAGAACGCGATCCTGATCATCGAGTTCGCGCGCGAGCTGCACCAGGAAGGCCGCAACCTCTACGACTCGGCGCTGGCCGCCTGCCGGCTGCGCTTCCGTCCCATCGTGATGACCTCGGCGGCCTTCATCCTCGGCGTGCTGCCGCTGTTCCTGGCCAGCGGCGCGGGCTCGGCCAGCCAGCGCGCGATCGGCACCGGCGTGGTCGGCGGGATGATCACGGCCACCGTGCTGGCGGTCTACCTGGTGCCGGTCTTCTTCGTCGTCATCGGCCGCATCTTCCCGCTCCAGCAGAAGGAGGAGCGCGAGGCCAACCTGGAGGAGACGGGATGAGTCGCGCGCTGCTTCCCCTGGCCGCGGCCCTGATGTTGGCAGGCTGCTCGTTGGCGCCGACCTACGAACGCCCGTCGATCGAGCTGCCCGAGGGCTTCGCCTCGCAGGCGGCCGTGCCTGCACCCGACAATGCCGCGGCCCACCCGGGCTGGCGCAGCCTGTTCGGTGACCCGGCGCTGCGCCGCCTGGTCGAGCTGGCGCTGGAGCGCAACCAGGATCTGCGCATCGCCGCGTTGAACATCGAGCGCGCCCGGGCCCAATGGACGGCGGCCGGTGCCGACCGCCTGCCCAGCCTGTCGGCCAGCTACTCGGGCACGCGCTCGCAGCCACGGTCTGCCGGCAATTCGAACGCGGTCAACTCGGCGCACACGCTGGGCCTGGGCTTCAGCGCCTTCGAGCTCGACTTCTTCGGTCGCGTCGCCAACCTGTCCGAGGCCGCACGCGCCCAGTTCCTGGCGACGGCCGAGGCGCGCCGCAGCGCCGAGATCAGCCTCGTGGCCGAGGTCGCCAACACCTACCTGGCCTGGCGCGGCGCGGTCGAATCCGCCGCATTGACCGAGAACACGCTCAAGGGCCGCGAGGAATCCTTCAGGCTCGTCGGCCTGAAGGCCGAACGCGGTGCCGCCTCCGAACTGGACCGCGTGCAGGCCCAGTCGCTGGTGGAGGCCGCGCGTGCCAGCCTGGCCCAGTTCCGCCGCCAGCAGCAGCAGTCGGCCAACGCGCTGGTGCAACTCACCGGCAGCACCGGCCTGCCAGCCCTGCCGGGATCGCTCCCCCTGGCCGACGAAGGCCTGGTGGCCACGCTGCCGG
>SCTQ01000013.1 GCA_004322345.1 Aquabacterium sp.
CTCAAGAAGAGCGAGCTGGTGTTCCTCATCCGCCCGACCGTCGTCAAGAGCGATGCCGATTGGCGCGAGGACCTCTCGCGTGCCGAGACCCGCATCGAAGAGATGCAGTTCCCGCAGCGCTCGCTGCGCGAACGCCTGACCGGGGAGTAAGCCATGTACCTGGACCACTTCGGACTCGCCGAGGCGCCCTTCGGCCTCACGCCGGATCCCGACTTCCTCTTCCTCGACGGACAGCACGAGGCGGCGCTGCAGACCCTGCTGGTCGCGCTCGACGGCGGCGAGGGCTTCGTCAAGGTCACCGGGGAGGTCGGCACCGGCAAGACGCTGCTGTGCCGCCGCCTGCTCGACGCGCTCGGCCCGGACGTGGTGACCGCCTATCTGCTGAACCCGCGGCTGAAACCCGCCGCGCTGCTGCGCGCCCTGGCCTGCGAGCTGGGCCTGCAGCTGGAAGGCAAGCTGGACGAACACGCGTTGTACCGCGTGCTGGAGGCCGAGCTGCTGCGCCTGGCCGGCCTGGGCAAGCGCGTGGTCTGCTGCATCGACGAGGCCCAGGCGCTGCCGCCGGCGAGCCTGGAGGCGTTGCGCCTGCTCAGCAACCTGGAGACGCGCAAGCGCAAGCTGGTGCAGGTGGCGCTCTTCGGCCAGCCCGAACTCGACGAGATGCTGGCGTCGCCCGCGCTGCGCTCGCTGTCCAGCCGCATGGGCTTCGGTGCCCGGCTGCAGGGCATGAGCCGCACCAGCTTCCAGCGCTACCTGCAGCACCGGCTGATCGTCGCCGGCTGGAAAGGCCACATCGTCTTTTCCACCTCTGCCACCTGGCTGCTGTGGCATGCCAGCGGCGGCGTGCCGCGCACCGCCAACCTGCTGGCCCACCAGTGCCTGATGCTGGCCTTCGGCCGCGGTGCGCATGCGGTGGGCTGGACCGATGCCTGGGAGGTCTGCCGCGAACGCGCGCAGATGCTGCGCAGCGACTCGCTCCTGAAGCGGCCGATCGAGGTGCACTCATGAGCGTGATCAATCGAATGCTGCGCGACCTGGACGCCCGGGGCGCGCGACCCGCCACCGCACTGTCCCCGGGCACCGCCCACGCCGCCGACGTGCAGGCCCCGCTGCACCCCGTCGCCCGCCTGCCCGACGACCACGCCTGGTCCGCCTGGCGCCGCACGACGCTGTGGTCGGCCATCGGCGCGCTGGCCGTCGGCACCTGGCTGCTGGGACCGCCGTGGGTCGAGTCGGCCACGCGCCCGATGACGCAGCCGGCTGCCGCAGCGGCCTTGTCCGCCCCGGCCGATACGGCCCAGCCCCAGGCGGCCGCACCGCAGCCCGCGCAGACGGCCATGGTCGCGCAGGCGAGCATCGCTGCGGCGCCTGCTGCGTCCGCCATGGACTGGGGCATGCGCCACCTGCCGTCGCATCGCTCCGCGGTCGCGCCTGCTGCGCCGGTACAGGCGGCGCAGGCCGCCCGGCCGCCGGCGCGGCAGGCGGTCTACGTCGCCGCGGGCCTGCCGCCGCTGCCCGGTCAGCCGGCCGCACGGGCCGCGGACGCGCGTGCGACGCCCGACAAGCTGTTTGCCGCCGCCGGCAACAAGGATCTCTTCACCCTGGTCTCTCCGCCGGCCGCCGGCCATCCGCCGACGACCGTGGCTGCCGCCGTGCGGCCCGCCGCACCCGCCCCCGCGCAGCGTGCCGCCGCCGCACTGGAACAGGCCCAGGCCCTGGTCGACGAAGGCCGGGCCGCCGACGCCCTGGAGGCCGCACGCAGCGCCGTGCGCCAGGACCCCGCCAACCTGGAAGCCCGCAAGCTGGCCATCCGCCTGGCGCTGGAAGTGGGCGAAGCGCAGGCAGCCACCACGCTGATCGACGAAGGCCTGGCCCGCAAGCCCGCGGATGCCGAACTCGCCCTGCTGCGTGCCCGGCAGCTGATGGCCCAGGGCCGCAACGACGAGGCACTGGCCGCACTGCAGGCCATGGGCCCGCTGCACGCGGAGGCCAACGGCCTGCGCGCCGGCCTGCTGGCCAACGGCGGCGACTACGCCCAGGCGGCACGTGCCTACGAGCAGGCCCTGCGCCTGCGTCCGACGAATGCCACCTGGTGGCTGGGCCTGGGCGTGGCGCTGGACAACCAGGGGCAGCCGAACCAGGCGCGCCAGGCCTATGCCCGTGCCCGCGCGCTGGGCACGCTGCGCGCCGACCTGGCGGCTTGGCTGGACCAGAAGCTCCAGTGAGCACCGCAGTGACGACAAGCGAAGGGAAACCCACGTGAACGCCCCCCGCAAATTCCGCCTCGGCGAAGTGCTGGTCCAGCAGGGCCTGCTGACGCTGCAGCAGCTGGAGCAGGCGCTGGCCGAGCAGAAGCGCACCGGCCGCAAGCTCGGCCGCGTGCTCGGCGACCTGAACCTGGTGACCGACGAGGCCATCGGCCTGACCATCGCCGAACAGCTCAAGCTGCCCTTCCTGGACCTGACGCGGCGCGAGCTGGACAACGACCTCGTGCGCCGCCTGCCCGAGTCGATGGCGCGGCGCCACCGCGCGCTGGTCATCGGCGTGCAGGACAGCGGCCTGCTGGTCGCCTTCTCCGACCCCACCGACACCTTCGCCCAGGACGAGGTGGCGCGCACGCTGCACACCACCGTGCATCCGGTCGTCGTCACCGAGAAATCGCTGCTCGACGTGGTGGACCGCGTCTACCAGCGCCGCGAGCAGGTCTCCGGCCTGGCCAGCGAGGTGGCCGCCGACCTGGGGCCGGTGCTCACCGGCCTGGACCTGAGCCTCAGCAACGACGACACGCCCATCGTCAAGCTGCTGTCGTCGATCTTCGACGCGGCGGTGTCGCAGGGCGCATCAGACGTGCACGTCGAGCCGCAGGACAAGCAGACCGCCATCCGCTTCCGCATCGACGGCGTGCTGCACCAGCACTCCACCTACGACCCCAAGGTCAGCGCCGCCATCGTGCAGCGGCTGAAGCTGATGGCCAACCTGGACATCTCCGAGAAGCGCCTGCCGCAGGACGGCCGCTTCCAGGTGAATGCCGGCGCCACGCCCATCGACGTTCGGATCTCGACGCTGCCGGTGCAGTACGGCGAGTCGGTGGTGATGCGCCTGCTGGTCCAGACCAACCAGAAGATGAGCCTGGACGCGCTGCACATGCCGCCGCGCGTGCTGGAACGCCTGCGCGCCGCGCTGCATGCCAGCTCGGGCCTGGTGCTGGTCACCGGCCCCACCGGCTCCGGCAAGACGACCACCCTCTACGCCGCGCTGGCCGAGCTGAACGACAGCGAGACGAAGATCATCACGGTGGAGGATCCGGTCGAGTACCGGCTGCCCGGCCTCAACCAGGTGCAGGTGCACGACAAGATCGACCTGTCCTTCGCCCGCGTGCTGCGCGCCTGCCTGCGCCAGGACCCGGACGTGCTGCTGGTGGGCGAAATGCGCGACCAGGAGACCGCCGAGATCGGCCTGCGTGCCGCGCTGACCGGCCATATGGTGCTGTCCACGCTGCACACCAACGAAGCCGCCGGCGCGCCGCTGCGCCTGGGTGACATGGGCGTGCCGCCCTACATGGTGGCACTGGGCCTGAGGATCGTGATCGCACAGCGCCTGGTGCGCACGATCTGCGAGAAGTGCAGCACCCCCACCGCGCCGGCGCCGCACGAAGCCGAATGGGCGAGCGCCGACCTGCAGGCCATGGGCAAGCCGCTGTCGTCGGCGCAGTTCTTCAAGGGTGCCGGCTGCAGCAACTGCCACAACACCGGCTACCGCGGCCGCACCGGCATCTACGAGATGGTGGAGATGACGCCCGAGCTGACGCACGCCGCCTCCAGCGGCAACCACGCCGACTTCATGAAGGTGGCCAACGCGCAGTTCGCCGACTTCACGCTCAAGCGCGACGGGCTGCGTCTGGCGCTCGCCGGCAAGACGACGCTGGCCGAAGCGATGCGTGCCAGCAGCACCGCCTGACCGCGCGCTCCGGGACCTGACCGATGCCCCAGTTCGCCTACTACGGACGAGACCAGAAGAACCAGCCGGTGCGCGGCCAGCTGGAGGCCGCCACGACTGCCAACGTCGTCGACATGCTGGCGCAGACGGGCATCACGCCGGTCAGCATCGAGCCAGTGGTCGAGGTGAAGGACGCCGGCGAGGTGCTGGGCGGCTGGATGGGCAAGCAGAAGGTCACGCTGGTCGACCTGATGATGTTCACGCGCCAGATGTACACGCTGACTCGTGCCGGCGTGCCCATCATGCGGGCGCTCAGCGGGCTGGAGCAGTCGACGCAGCAGCCGGGGCTGAAGAAGCTCTTCCACGAGCTGGTGCAGTCGCTGGACAGCGGCCTGGAGCTGTCGCAGGCGCTGGCGCGGCGCGACGATGTCTTCGACTCCTTCTACGTCTCCATGGTGCGCGTGGGCGAGACCGCCGGCCGCCTGGAGGAAGTCTTCGACGGCCTCTACAACCACCTGGAGTTCCAGCGCTACATGCGCGAGCAGGTGAAGTCGGCCGTGCGCTACCCCAGCTTCGTCGTCGCCGCCATGATCGGTGCGATCGCCATCATCAACATCGTCGTCATCCCCGCCTTCGCGAAGGTGTTCGCGAACCTGGGCGCCGAGCTGCCGCTGATGACGCGCATCCTGCTGGGTACTTCGCAATTCACGCTGACCTGGTGGCCGGCCATCCTGGCGGGCGCGGCGATGGCCTTTGTCGGCTTCCGCATGTGGGTGGGCACCGAGCTGGGCCGCTTGGCCTGGGACCGCACGAAGTTGCGCATGCCCATCTTCGGCGAGCTGATGCGCAAGGGCGTGCTGTCGCAGGCGACCAAGAGCATGGCCCTGGTCTTCCGCAGCGGCGTGCCGGTGGTGCAGGGCCTGACCCTGACCGCGGCGCTGGTGGAGAACCGGCACGTCGGCCAGGCCCTTGCCAACATGCGCAGCCAGGTCGAGCGCGGCGAGTCGCTGCTGGCGGCCTGCCAGCGCGCGGGCATCTTCACGCCGCTGGTGCTGCAGATGGTCATGGTGGGCGAGGAATCCGGCACGCTGGGCGAGATGCTCGACGAGATCGGATCCATGTACCAACGTGACATGGAACACGGCCTGAAGTCCCTGTCGCAGCAGATCGAGCCCATCCTGATCGTGACGCTTGGCGCGATGGTGCTGGTCCTCGCATTGGGAGTTTTCCTGCCCATGTGGGACCTGGGCAAGGCCGCCATCAAGTGACCGCAGGCCACTGCCGATAAACCGCCAGATCACCCCGGAATCTGCGACTTCCCCCTCACACCACGGCCGGATCCGCCGTATTTGGAGCAACCGTCATGAAACCTGTCTCGCGCACTTTCGCACGCACCGCGCAACGCGGCTTCACGATGATCGAGCTGATCGTCGTCATCGTGATCCTCGGCATCCTGGCCTCGGTGGCGCTGCCGCGCTTCACCAACATGCAGCGTGACGCGCGCATCGCCAAGCTCAACGGCGCACGTGGCTCGGTGGCTTCCGCCGCCGCCATGGTCTACGGTGCCGCGCTGGCCCGCCAGGGCGTGGCCCAGCCGGTGTGCACGGTCAACGCCGGCCCCGGTGCGCAGACCATCAA
>SCTQ01000135.1 GCA_004322345.1 Aquabacterium sp.
CTCGCGGGCGTTATCGCATCCGTGGTCGGTACGCTGGCGTGCTCGCAGGCGTGGGCTCAATCAGAGGTCACGTCGCAGACCGGAAGCCCGACCCTGAAGATCGACGAGGCCAGGCGGTATTTCGTGCGCTTCGGTTATGTGGCGATGAAGCCCAATACCAAGTCCGGTGAGGTGAAGGACGCCTCCGGATACGTGGCAAGCCGCGATGAAATCATCGCCTATGGCAAATATTTGAACAACCTGCCCAGCCCGACGCCTACCCAGTCGAGCGAACTCATCCAGGCGCAGTTGATCAGCGGCTACGATTTCGCCGCGGATGCCGACATGAATACCGGTATGTATGCCGACGGCCTGAAGGGCTTGGGCATCCCGCGCGGCATCACCGTCGAAGCCAAGAGTGCCGGCACCCCCGCAGTCAGCCTGGGGTATTTCCTGGACGAGGACCAACAATGGGCGGTCGAGGGCTTCGTGCTCGCCGTGCCCTTGAAGAACGAGGTCTACGGCCACCAGAAGGTCAACGTGTTCAACACCTCCACGAGCACTTGGTCTACCCGGGCCGGCACGCTGGATGGCAAGAAGATCATGACGACTCAGGTGCTGCCGCCCCTGGTGATGCTGACGCGCTATTTCGGCGACAAGAATGCCACGTGGCGGCCATCGCTCGGCGTGGGCGGTGCCTATGCAATCTTCTTCGACAGCAAGGTTCCCCAGCTTGTTTCCACGTACAGCGGCGGCAAGACGACCGTCTCGCTGAAGAACAGCTTCGGCTTTGGCGGCTTCGCCGGCCTGCAATATCGAATCGACGAGCGCTGGCACCTGAATGCCACGCTGGGTTATTTGAAGCTGAAGACCACCGGCTCGATCACCACCAATGAAACCAGGTTCACCAAGAGCAGCGCCGTTCTGCAGGATCTGGGAGGCTATACCGCAAACGCCATCCGTGTGGGCGCGACCGGTCCGGTCAACAATATGCTGATCGACCTGGCGGATTGGAAGAATGGTCGCAGCACCCGCAACGGCGATTATGGGAAATTCGTGCGGACTATCGATGCCCAGCTCGATCCCTATATCTTCTGGATCAGTGCTGGTTATTCATTCTGAATATAGAAGGCAAGTCCGCCAAAACCGCCCCGGCTAGCGCCGCGGGCGGTTTTCTTGTTTTCAGGCTTGTGCAAGCAGGGCTTTGGGGACGACATGGTTCTGCGGGCCCCGGTGCGCGATCTTGATGGCGCCGACCTGATTGCCCAGGCGCACGCAGCGCGCCAGATCCCAACCCTGTTTCAGACCGTGGAGCAGGGCACCGCGGAAGGCATCTCCGCATCCGGTCGGATCGAGGACTGCTTCGGCCACCACACCGGGCACGTGGGTACGTGCGCCCTGCTCCCAGACGTCACAGCCCTGGGCGCCCAGCGTCACGATCAAGCCCTTCAGGTGGCTGCGCGAGATCGCCTCCAGGCTGAGCCCGGTGCGTTCGGCCAGCATCTGGCCTTCGTAGTCGTTGACGGCCACCCAGGTCGCCAGCTCGATGAAGCGGCGCAGCTCGGCGCCGTCGAACATCGGCAGGCCCTGGCCCGGATCGAAGATGAAGGGGATCTTGGCCGCGGCCAGCTGCTCGGCGTGCTGGATCATCGCGTCGCGTCCGTCCGGAGCGACGATGGCCAGGCGGATGTCGTCGCGCGCGGGCACCTTGCTCAGGTGCGCGTACTGCATCGCGCCAGGGTGGAAGGCGGTGATCTGGTTGTTGTCTCCGTCCGTGATGATGATGGCCTGGGCGGTGTAGCTGTCGTCGATCACGCGGATATGGCCGACATCCGCACCCCAGCCGCGCATGCGCTCCAGGTAGGGCGCGCCGTCAGGCCCGATGGCCGCCAGCACGACCGGCGAGCCACCCAGCTGCTGCAGCGTATAGGCGATGTTGCCGGCGCAGCCGCCGAACTCGCGCTTGAGCGTGGGCACCAGGAAGGACACGTTCAGGATGTGGATCTGGTCGGGCAGGATCTGCTGCGCGAAGCGGCCCGGGAAGTTGGTGATGGTGTCGAATGCCAGCGAACCGCAGATCAGGACGGACATGGGGTGCTCCCTCTGGGAAATGGTGGGGCTGCCGGCCGCAGGTCGCGGCGCGGTTCAGGGATAGAAGATGCCGACGTCGTAGCCGTCGACGGGTGAGGAGCTGGCGAACAGCAGCTGAAGCTCGACGTAGCCATTGGACGGAAGCGTCGGGGCCTTGTAGCCGAACTCCGAAAGCGCCAGCGCGCGCCGGCTCAGCGCCACGTCGCCTGCATCCTTGAGCGTGAGCTCGACATGCGGCGCGGCGACCGGATAGTCCGCCTTGTTGTGCAGGACCAGCGTGAGCCTGTAGACGTCCGATCCGGCGGGCGAGGTCGCCGCCGCGGGCTTGCTGACCTTGTAGCTCTCCACCGTCAGCGCATCGTTCTGCAGCAGTGGCCCGATCTCGCAACCGGCCACGCGGCACATGGCTTCCAGCGCCGGCTGAGTCTGCGGCCAGCGGGCGGCCAGCAGGTCCTTGAAGTGGAAGGCACCCTGCAGGACCAGCAGGCCTGCCAGCACGAGCGCCACGCTGGCCAGCGTGGCGCGCACCAGCGGATGCCGCCATTGCGCGCGGCGCTCGGCGCGCTTGACGAAATCCGGGGCATCGGCGGGAAGCGGCCGCTTGCCGCCCTTGCGGCCGCCGCCGCGGCCCTTGCGCCTGCCGCTGTCGACCTTGCGCGCGGCGGATGCCGTCGACTGCGCGGCCGTGCCATCGGCCAGGCCGGCTTCGGCCAGGTCCTCGTTGACGTCCTGGGGGAACTGGGCGTCGGCGAAGTCGTCGGTGTGGGCCTCGCGGTTGAGGCGCTCGCTGGCGGCTCGCTCGTCGCGCGAGGGGCTCATCAGCCAGCGCGAGTCCAGCGCATCGTCCTCGTGCGTGGATGGCACCTCTGTCGACGGCGGGGCCAGCGGGTGGCGTGCGGCGAAGCTGTTCACCGCTTGTGCCGGAACGGGTGGCACGGGCTCCGGGGCGGGCTCCTCCACGAACTGCGGCTCGTCCGCTGCTTCGACGGCAGCGGGCGGGGCAGGCACACGCGGCTTCAGCAGGAAGGCGGGCAGATCGTCGGCCACACCCCGCGGGGTGGCCGCGCCGGGGCTCGTCTGCGCAGCGGGCGGCAGGTCGGCGAAGGAGATCGGGGCCGTGGCCTCCCAGCTCGGCGGCGCGGCGGGCGGCTCGGGCGGCTGTGGTTCGGGAGGCGGCGGTGGTGGCGGGGGGGCGACCGGGGCCTGGGTCACCACGGCCGCCGCCGCGCTCGGCCTGGCGGCCTGGCGGCGCGCCGGTGGAGGGTCGCGCTCCAGGTCGAACAGGCCTTCGAGCGCGTTGAACACCTCGTGGCAGCGACCGCACCGCACCCAGCCTTCGGAGACCTTGAGCTGGTCCTGCACGACCTTGAAGATCGTGCCGCATTGGGTGCATCGGGTGGCCAGGCTCATGATGCGGGCGATGATGCCATGTGCCCCGGCGCGCTCCGGGCGCCGGACCGGGGGGCGTGTTGCGTGCGCGGGGCGCGCCTCACGCGTCCGGCTTCCAGGTGAACGGGAACTTCAGCTGGCGCCAGAAGCCGTTGGGCACGTAGTCGCCGAGCACGCCGTAGTCCTTGGGCCAGACGCGGTCGGCCTTCACCGCGGTGCCGAACAGGTGGTCCAGGAAGGCGAAGTGCGCCGCGTAGTTGCGGTCCAGCGCCTCCTGGTCCTGCGAGTGGTGCCAGTGATGGAAGTTGGGCGTGACGATGACGTAGCGCAGCGGCCCCAGCCGCACGCTGACGTTGGCGTGGTTGAACACCGCCTGGAAGCCGACGATCACGATGTAGGTGTCGATCACCTCCTTGCTGAAGCCCAGCACGAAGATGGGTGCCAGCACCAGGGTGCGCGTGATCAGCAGCTCCAGGATGTGCTGGCGCGATCCGGCCAGCCAGTCCATGCTCTTCACGCTGTGGTGCACGGCATGCAGCCGCCACAGCGCCGGCACCTCGTGGTACGCGCGGTGCGTCCAGTACTGGACCAGGTCGGCCACCAGCACGATGAGGAAGAGGGCGATGGGGAAAGGCAGCCCCTGCACCCAGCCCTGGATGCCGTCCTTCGCGGCCCAGCCGAAGAGCTGGTGCACCAGCAGGTTGGTCGCCAGCAGGATGAAGCCGACCACCATGTGGTTGACCAGGAAGTGCTGCAGGTCGGTCTGCCACTCGGGCCGGAAGATGGGCTGGTCGCGGCGCAGCGCGAAGAGCTTCTCGATGAAGACGAAGATCAGCGCCGAGCCCAGCAGGTCGAGGATGAACCAGTCCAGCCCGATGTAGGGCGTGTGGTCGGGGAAATCGTTGACCGGCACCTTGTGGCCGCCCAGCGCCAGCGTGACGCCCACCAGCAGGAAGGTCCAGAAGGACAGCCAGCGCACGCGGCTGAAGACAACGTTGGCCAGCGCGATGCCGCCGGACACCACCATGGACCAGAACATCACCTGGCGCAGCACCTCGACGTCGTAGGCCTTGCGCAGCTGGGGCGTGGTCAGGTACTCGGGGAAGTGGAAGGCCAGCACGCCGAGGAAACACAGCGTGGCCAGGAAAAGGGCCGCCACGCCGGAAAGCATGCCGCGGCCGGCACGCAGCTCGCCGTGGGACTCGGTGAGCCGGTTCAGTTTTTCGAGCATCGCGGAGCCTCCCAGTCTCTCTTGCTGCTTCGTGGCGCGGGCCTGTGCCCGCCTCGGTTCAGCCCGCGCGGCGGGCCGTCATCAGGATCCAGCCGTCCTCGGTGTCGCTGACCTGCAAGTCCAGGCCCGCAGCCGCATAAGCTGTCTTCAGTTCATCGTCCTGCCGGTCCAGGATGCCGGCCAGCACCAAGTGGCCACCAGGGGCCACGTGGGCAGCCAGCAGCGGGGCCAGCAGCTTCAGCGGCGTGGCCAGGATGTTGGCCAAGACCAGCGGATAGGCCTGTGCGGGCGAGGGCAGCACGTCGGGCAGGGCGGCCTCCAGCTCGACGCCGTTGGCCTGTGCGTTGTCCACCGTGGCCTGCACCGCGGCCGGGTCGATGTCCACCGCGTCGATGTCGCGCGCGCCGTGCAGCGCCGCGCCGATGGCCAGGATCCCGGAGCCGCACCCGTAGTCCAGCACCTTGCTCCAGGCCGGCGACAGGTCCGCGGCCCGCGTGGCGATCCAGCGCAGGCACATGCGGGTGGTAGGGTGCGTGCCGGTGCCGAAGGCCAGGCCCGGATCCAGGCGGATGAAGCGCCTGGCCTGGGCCGGCGGCTCGTGCCAGGTCGGCACGATCCAGAACTCGGGCGTGACCTCCACCGGCGCGAACTGCGATTGCGTCAGCCGCACCCAGTCCTCGTCGGGCACCTCGGCGATGCCCAGCAGGCGCACGTCCTTCGCCCAGTCCTGGGCCAGCACGACGGTGGCGGCCTCGGTGGCGGTGTCGGCGTCGGGGAAGAGTGCCTTCAGCGTCGAACGCTGCCAGGCTTCGCGCGGCAGCGGCACGCCGGGCTCGCCCCACAGCGCCTCTTCCACCGGCGTGTCGGCGTCGGCATCCTCGACGGACACCGACAGCGACTCCAGCTCGATGAGGGCGTCGCAGACGGCCTCCACCAGTTCCTCGCGCGCCAGCAGGGTCAGCTCATGCATGGCCGGTCCTTCAGCGCTTGCGGTGGGCCATCCAGCCCTCGAGGTAGTGGATGCTGGTGCCGCCCTCGATGAACTTGGCGTCGGCCAGCAGGTCACGGTGCAGCGCGATGTTCGTGCTGATGCCTTCGACCAGCATCTCGGACAGCGCCGTGCGCATGCGCGCCAGCGCCTGGTCGCGCGTGTCGCCGTGCACAATGACCTTGCCGATCATCGAGTCGTAGTTCGGCGGCACGTAGTAGTTGGTGTACGCATGCGAGTCCACGCGCACGCCCGGGCCGCCCGGCGCGTGCCACACGGTGATGCGGCCGGGGGACGGCACGAAGGTGTAGGGGTCCTCGGCGTTGATGCGGCATTCGATCGCGTGGCCGCGCATCTCGATCTGGCGCTGCGTGAACGGCAGCTTCTCGCCGGCGGCGATGCGGATCTGCATCTGCACGATGTCGATGCCGGTCACCAGCTCGGTCACCGGATGCTCCACCTGCACCCGCGTGTTCATCTCGATGAAGTAGAACTCGCCGTTCTCGTAGAGGAACTCGAAGGTGCCGGCGCCGCGGTAGCCGATGCGCTTGCAGGCTGCGGCGCAGCGGTCGCCCACCTTCTCGATCACGCGGCGCGGGATGCCGGGGGCCGGGGCCTCCTCGATGATCTTCTGGTGGCGGCGCTGCATCGAGCAGTCGCGCTCGCCCAGCCACACGGCGTTCTTGTGCTGGTCGGCCAGCACCTGGATCTCCACGTGGCGCGGGTTCTCCAGGAATTTCTCCATGTAGACGGCCGGATTGCCGAAGGCCGCGCCCGCTTCGGCGCGCGTGGTCTGCACCGCGTGGATCAGCGCGGCCTCGGTGTGGACGACGCGCATGCCGCGCCCGCCGCCACCGCCCGAGGCCTTGATGATCACCGGGTAGCCGACGGCGCGCGCGATGCGCACGATCTCCTTCGGGTCGTCGGGCAGGGCGCCTTCGGAGCCGGGCACGCAGGGCACGCCGGCCTTGATCATGGCCTGCTTGGCCGAGACCTTGTCGCCCATCACGCGGATGGAGTCGGGCGTCGGGCCGATGAAGGTGAAGCCGCTTTGCTCCACGCGCTCGGCGAAGTCCGCGTTCTCGGACAGGAAGCCGTAGCCGGGATGGATGGCCTCGGCGTCCGTCACCTCGGCAGCCGAGATGATGGCCGGCATGTGCAGGTAGCTCTGGGCCGAGGGCGCGGGGCCGATGCACACGGCCTCGTCGGCCAGCTTCACGTACTTGGCGTCGCGGTCGGCTTCGGAATAGACGATGACGGACTTGATGCCCATCTCGCGGCATGCGCGTTGTATGCGCAGTGCGATCTCGCCTCGGTTGGCGATGAGGATCTTCTTGAACATGAGTAGGCCGCCGCCTTATTCGATGACGATCAGCGGCTGACCGTATTCCACCGCCTGGCCGTTCTCGCCCAGGATCTTGACGACCTTGCCGGCCTTGTCGGCCTCGATCTCGTTCATGATCTTCATCGCCTCGATGATGCAGATCGGCTGGCCTTCCTTGACCTCGTCGCCGATCTCCACGAAGGGCTTGGCGCCCGGGCTGGAGGCGCGATAGAAGGTGCCCACCATCGGTGATTTGACGACGTGGCCGGTCTCGGCCGGGGCTTCTGCCGCGTCGGCTGCGGCCGACGCGGCGGCAACGGGCGCGGCGGGCATGGCCTGGGCCTGCATCGGCATCATCATCTGCGGCGCCATGCCGGTGATGACGTTGGTGGTGCCGCCCTTGACGATGCGGACCTTGCCGTCGGCTTCGGTGATCTCCAGCTCGGAGATGTTGGACTCGGAGACGAGGTCCACCAGGGTCTTGAGTTTGCGCAGGTCCATCGATCGGGCTCCAGCAGGTTGTCTTGGTTCGTCCCGGGGGGACGAGGGCGCCGGCGGCGCGAGGGCACGCCGGTGCAATGGGTGTTCGGTAAGGTCGAGGAGGAGGTTCGCGCCGTCTCAGGCCGCGGGCTTGTTGCCGCGTTCCAGCGCGTACTGCAGGGCCAGCCGATAGCCGGCTGTGCCCAGTCCGACGATCACGCCTTCGGCGATGTCGGAGAAATAGGAATGGTGCCTGAACGGTTCGCGTCGGTGCACGTTGGACAGGTGCACCTCGACGAAGGGGATGGCCACGCCGGCCAGCGCGTCGCGCAGCGCCACGCTGGTGTGGGTGTAGGCCCCGGGGTTGATGAGGATGAAGTCCACGCCTTGCGTGCGGGCGGCATGCACCCGGTCGATCAGCGCGCCTTCGTGGTTGCTCTGGAAGCTCTCCAGCCGGCTGCCGGCGGCCGTCGCTGCGGCCAGCAGCTGGGCATCGACCTCGGGCAATGTCGTCGACCCGTAGACCTCCGGCTCGCGGGTGCCGAGCAGGTTCAGGTTGGGGCCGTGGAGAACAAGTATGTGCATGAGTCGTGGCCGGGAAATGCCGGCCGTAGACGCGAGAAGCCCGATGTTACATGCAATTGCTGCGTTTGCGAGCCTTCTCAGGCGGGCGTGGAAACCGTGTGCAGCTGGCGTGCCCAGCCGGTGAGCTCGCCCCAGTTGGTCTCGCCAAGGCGTTGGAAGCGTTGGCGGCCCATGGCGTCGAAGACGCAGCTGTAGGGCAAGGCACCGCTTGGATTGCCCAGGGCCCGGGCCAGCTCGGCACCGCCGAAGCCGGTGATCCCGACGTCGAAGCCCACGGCCTGGCGGGCCAGGAAGGCCTTCACGGCGGGCGCATTATCAACGGCCAGGCCGACCACCCGCCAACCCTGCGCGGCGAATTCGCGCGAGAAGCGGTCCAGCAGCGGCAGCTCCTTCACGCAAGGCAGGCACCAGCTGGCCCAGAAGTTCACCAGCAGCGGGGCGCCGCGGTAGTCGGCCAGGCGCAGGGTGCGTCCGTCGGGGGTCTCGAACTGCGATTGCCACAGCGGCGAGCTGGCGCCTGCGCGCCGTTGCCAGGTCCACCAACCCAGGGCGCCGGCGGCAGCAGCGCTCGCCAGGCCCAGGCTGGAAGCCAGCAGCGCGCGGCGGGGAGGCGAAGGCGGGGGAGCCGGAAGACCGGCGGCAGGGCTGTCGGGCATGGGGTGGGGCAGCGGGGGTTACTGCTGCGGGCTGCTGGGCGCGTCGTCTTCCTGCAGCAGGCGCTGCAGCGCGGCCAGGTCGCCGCGTTCGGTGCGGCCCTTGCGGTCGGCCCGGTGGCCGATGCGCAGGTCGTCGGCGTCCAGGATGCTCAGGTGCACCAGCACGTGGACGGACAGCTCGGCGCAGGGCACGGAGATGGTCAGCACGTCCACGTCCTCGCCGCGCGGGCCGGGGCGCGAGCCCACGTCGTAGTCGACGTGCTTGTTGATCAGGTCGATCTCGGCCGACTTGGAGTCGTCGCAGTACAGGTTGAGGTGGATGTCGGACAGCCGGGTGGCCGTGCCGCGCCAGACGGCGCCGGTGACATGGGGGCGGAACTCCGCCAGGCGCTTCATCCACACCAGGGCCAGCTCGCGCAGGGTGCGCAGCTCCTGCGGCTGGGTGTCGGCGCAGAAGAGCTGCAGGTAGGAGAAGACCTCGTCTTCGATCTCGTCGTTGTTGGGCAGCTCGCTGCGCTGGGGCAGGTCGAGCAGCTTGATCGCGCGGCGCTTGGCCGGGCCGTATTCCATGCCCTCCTCGACGACGAGGCGGGCGGCGGTGGCGGCGATCTCGGTCTTGACGCTCGGCGTGGCCATGCGCCGCATTGTAGGAAGGAGCGGGCTTCCAGGCGAGTCCTGGAGAGCCCTGTCTTCAGCCTTCGCGGCGCAGCGCCGGGAAGAGGATCACGTCACGGATGTTGGAGGCATCGGTCAGCAGCATGATCAGCCGGTCGATGCCGATGCCGCAGCCGCCGGTGGGCGGCAGGCCGTATTCCAGTGCGCGCACGTAGTCGGCGTCGTAGTACATCGCCTCCTCGTCGCCGGCCTCCTTGGCGTCGGCCTGGGCCTTGAACCGGGCCGACTGTTCCTCGGGGTCGTTGAGCTCGGAGAAGCCGTTGGCGATCTCGCGGCCGGTGATGTAGAGCTCGAAGCGCTCGGTGACGGCCGGGTTGGCGTCGGCGGCGCGGGCCAGCGGCGAGACCTCCACCGGGTGGTCGATGATGAAGGTCGGCGCCCACAGCTTCTCCTCCACCGATTCCTCGAAGATCAGGAACTGCAGCTGGGCCACGCTGATGCCGGGGCGGTTGTACTTCAGCGGGTCGACCTTCAGCGACTTCAGGTGGGCGGCCAGTGCGTGCGGGTCATCGATCTCCTGCGCGCCCACGCCTTCTGAATGGCGCAGCACCGCGTCGCGGATGGTCAGGCGGGCGAAGGGCTGGGACAGGTCCACCGGCTCGCCCTGGTAGGTCAGCTGTTCGCTGCCGGCGGCCTTGCGCGCGGCGTGGCGGATGATGGCCTCGGTGGCGTCCATGAGGTCGCGGTGGTTCCACCACGCCGCATAGAACTCCATCATCGTGAACTCGGGGTTGTGGCGAACGCTCACGCCCTCGTTGCGGAAGTTTCGGTTGATCTCGAACACCCGCTCGAAGCCGCCGACCACCAGGCGCTTGAGGTAGAGCTCAGGCGCGATGCGCAGGAACATCTGCTGGTCCAGCGCGTTGTGGTGGGTGACGAAGGGCTTGGCGTTGGCGCCGCCGGGGATGGGATGCAGCATCGGCGTCTCCACCTCGAGGAAGCCGTGCTCGACCATGTACTGGCGGATGGAGGCGATGGCGCGGCTGCGGGCGATGAAGCGGGCGCGCGAAGGCTCGTCGACGATCAGGTCGACGTAGCGCTGGCGGTACTTCATCTCCTGGTCGGCGATGCCATGGAACTTGTCCGGCAGCGGCCGCAGGCTCTTGGTCAGCAGGCGGATGCTCGTCGCCTTGATCGTCAGCTCGCCGGTCTTGGTCTTGAACAGCGTGCCCTCGCAACCCAGGATGTCGCCCAGGTCCCAGTGCTTGAAGGCGGCCAGCACCGCCTCGCCCACCGCGTCCAGCGTCACGTAGACCTGGATGCGGCCGGTGCCGTCCTGCAGCGTGCCGAAGCACGCCTTGCCCATCACGCGCTTGAGCATCATCCGTCCACCCACCGAGACGGTGACCGGGTGCGCCTCCAGCTCTGCCGCTTCCTTGGCGTCGTGGGACTGGTGCAGCGACGCGGCGTGGTCGCGCGGCTTGAAGTCGTTCGGGAAGGCGACGCCCTGGGCGCGGATGGCGGAAAGCTTCTCGCGGCGCTCGGCGATGAGCTGGTTTTCGTCTGCGGGCGGGGTGCCGGTGGGCGTGGAGGTCATGACGGGCCGGACGCGGCCCCGGGAATCGGGGCGCAAAGCGTCTTCTGGGGAAAGGCGGCGATTTTAGGCGGCCCCCTCGGCGAGAATCGCCGACCCCTTCCAAGCCGTCCCCTCCCACCCCGTGTCCCTGCTCCCCAAGTCCCTCGCCAGAGGCGCCGCCGGCAACCTGGCGGCCAAGGCAGCCCTGGTCGTGCTGGGGCTGGGCATCACCTTCACCGTGGCCCGCATCGGGCCGCAGGTGCAGGGCGCATTCGCGCTCTTCGTCGCCTGCGAATCGGTGCTGCTGACGCTGTTCTCAGGCTTCGGCCTGGCGCTGGCGCGCGAGGTTTCGCACCGCAAGTCCGACGCGGCGGGCGCGCTGACGGCCGCGCTGCTGGCCAGCCTGGCCGTGGGCGTGGTGGCCGCGGGCGGCGTCGCGCTGCTGTCGCAGGCGATGCCGCGCGAGCCCTACCGGCACCTGTGGCTGCTGGCCGGTGCCACGCCCTTCCTGCTGATGGTGCCCACCGCCACCGGGCTGTGGATGGGCCAGGGCCGCATGCTGCCGCTGAACCTGGCCCAGGTGGCGGCGCCGGCCGCGGTGCTGGCGCTGCTGGCGGCCTGGGTGGGCACGCACGGCCTGTCGGGAACGGTGGTGCTCGCGGTGCTGGCAGCCTGGGTGATCGGCAAGTCGCTGGTCGGCCTGGGCACGGCGGCCTGGGCCTTCCACGACGCGGGGCGCGCGCCGCCGGCCTGGGCGCTGCTGGAGCGCGACGCGCGTTTCGTCGTCGTCATCGGGCTGACCAATGTCGTCAGCCTGCTGAACTACCGCGTCACGCTCTTCGTCATCGAGCACTACAGTGGCCTGGCACCGGCCGGCATCTACTCGGTGGCCGTGCAGGTGGGTGAGCTGCTGTGGCTGCTGTCGTCGGCGGTGACGGTCTCCGTCTACCACCGCATCGGCGACCCGGACCGCCAGGTGGCCGCCGCGATGACGGTGCGCGCGGTGCGCATCAACGTGCTGTCCACGCTGGCCGCCGCGCCGCTGCTGTGGCTGCTGGCCTGGGTGGCGCTGCCGCAGCTGCTGGGCCCGGCCTACCACGAGGCGCGCTGGCCCCTGGCCTGCCTGCTGCCCGGCCTGGCCGCCTATGCGGCGGCCTCCAGCCTGTCGGCCTTCTATACCAACCACCTGGGCAGGCCGCAGACCTCGGCCATGGTCGCCGGGCTGTCGCTGCTGCTGAACCTGGCGGGCTCGCTGTGGGCGGTGCCGCGCTACGGCGCGGTCGGCGCGGCCTTGTCCACCAGCCTGTCCTACATCCTGGCCATCTGCGTCGCGGCGGCGATCTTCCTGAAGCAGGCGGGCTGGCCGGTGTCGGCTTTCTGGCGCCTGCCGGCCCCCGGAAACACAGCGGACAATCCGCCTCCGATGCCCAACGAAAGGACCTCCGCTTGAAACGCTGGCTCGCCGCCTGCCTGGCGCGCCTGCTGGCGCCGCGCGTGGTCTACGGCTTCCGGCACGCGGACGGCCGCTGGCTGGCGCACACCCGCGTCAGCACGCACACCCACATCGGCACGCCAGCGCAGCTGGACATCGGCGACCACGTCTTCATCGGCCACTTCAACCTGATCGACGCTTCCGGCGGCCTGCGCATCGGCGAGGGCTGCCAGATCACCAACTACGTCTCGGTGCTGACCCACTCCAGCCATGACGCGGTGCGCCTGATGGGCCGCGCCTACTGGGGCGCGCGCGAGCACGTGGGCCGGCTGCAGCGTGCCACCGAGCTCGGCGACTACTGCTTCGTCGGCCCGCACAGCGTGATCGCCCCCGGCGCGCGCCTGGGCCGGGGCGTGCTGGTGCAGGCCTATTGCCACGTGCAGGGCGAGGTGCCGGACTTCGCGGTCCTGGCGCCAGGCGCCCCGGGCGAGCCCGCGCGCATCGTCGGCGACACGCGCCGGCGCGACGCGCCCTGGCTGCTGCGCCATCCGCAGGTCCGTGCCCACTACGAGGCCTGGGCCGGCAAGCTCGGCCCCGAATGGAGCCGCGATGAAGGCTGAGGCACCGCAGCGCCTGCTCTTTTTCGCCGATGCCTCCAGCGTGCATACGCGGCGCTGGGTCGGCGAGATGGCCGCACGCGGCCACCGCTGCACGGTGGTGACGCGCCTGGCCGGCGACGTGGCCGGTGCGGACGAGGTGATCGTGCTGCGCCCGGGCCACGGCAAGCTCGGATGGTTCCTGGAACTGCCGCGCGTGCGCACGCTGGCGCGCAAGCTGCGGCCGGATTGGGTGCATGGCCACTACATCACCTCCTATGGCCTCTGGGCGGCCGCCTGCCGCCTGCCCGGCGCGCCCTGGCGCATCGCGCTGACGGCCTGGGGCTCGGACATCCTGGTCACGCCACGCGAACCCGGGCTGTCGGGTGCCCTCATGCGCCGCATCGTCGGCTGGAGCCTGCCGCGTGCCGACCTGATCACCGCGGACTCCCAGGACGTGCTCGACGAGATCGCGAGCTACCCGGGCGTTCGCGCGCCGCGCCATCTCATCCTCTGGGGCGCCGACACCGACCGCTTCATGCCCGCGGCCCAGACGCCGGCCGGCTTCGACGTGGTCAGCCTGCGCAGCTGGGAACCCAACTACAACATCGACGTGATCCTGCAGGCCTTCGCCACCTTCGCCGCTGCGCGCCCGCAGGCCGGCGCGCGATTGCACTTGCTGGGTGGCGGCCCGCTGGAGGCCCGGCTGCGCCAGCAGGCGGCCGACCTGGGCATCGCGGCCCAGGTGCTGTTCCACGGCCGCGTCGGCGACGCCGCGATGGTCGAGGCCATCCAGGGCAGCCGCGTCTCGGTCTCCATCCCCACCAGCGACGCCACGTCCGTGTCGGTGCTGGAGTCCATGGCCTGCGGCCTGCCCGTGATCGCCTCCGACCTGCCGGCCAACCGTGCCTGGGTCGGGGAGGCCGGCGGTGCGCTGGTCGCGCCGCGCGATGCGGCCGGCGTGACGGCCGCGCTGACGGCGCTGCATGACGACCCGCCGCGCGCCGCGCACATCGGCGCCCACAACCGCGAGCGCGTCGAGCGCGAAGGCTCGCGGCGCGGCCAGATGGATCGCATGAGCGCGCTCCTGGCGAAGGAGGCCGCATGAGCGACGCGCCGCCCGTTCGCCTGGTCAGCGCCATCGTCCCCTGCCGCAACGAGCGCGGCCACATCGAGGCCTTCTGCGAGGCCGTGCTGGCCCAGCGCCTGCCGCCCGGCGTGCTGCTGGAGGTGCTCGTCGCCGACGGTCGCAGCGACGACGGCACGCGCGACTGGCTCGTCGCCTTCTGTGCCGACAACCAGGCGCCGGACCGGCGCTTCGTGCTGGTGGACAACCCCGGGCGCATCGTCTCCACCGGGTTGAACGCGGCCATCGCGCAGTCGCAGGGCGACGTGATCGTGCGGCTGGACGTGCACACGGTCTACGCCGCCGACTACATCGAGCAGTGCCTGCAGGCGCTGGACAAGAGCGGCGCCGACAACGTCGGCGGCCCCTGGAAGGCCGAGGGCTCGGGCGCCACGCAGGAGGCCATCGCCGCGGTCTTCCAGAGCCGGCTGGTGGCCGGGGGCGCGCGCTCGCGCCAGCTCGACTACGACGGCTGGGTCGACACGGTCTACCTCGGCTGCTGGCCGCGCGCCACCTTCCAGCGCTTCGGCGAGATCGGAAGAGC
>SCTQ01000136.1 GCA_004322345.1 Aquabacterium sp.
CGCATGACCTCGGGCTTCGAGATCGTCAACCATGCCTTGAGCATGCTGCTGATCCTGAGCACCGCCGGTGTCGCGCTGTGGCTGTGGACCCAGGGCCGCGTCGGCGTGGGCGCGGTGGCCGCGGCCACCGCGATGGCCTTGCGCCTGAACGGCATCTCGCACTGGGTGATGTGGGAGATGGCCTCGCTCTTCGAGCACGTGGGCACCGTGCAGGACGGCATCAACACGCTGTCGCGGCCGCACACGGTGGTGGACCGTGCGGACGCGAAGCCGCTGCAGGTCACGCGCGGCGAGATCCGCTTCGAATCCGTGGGCTTCCGCTACGGCGGCCCCAGGCGCGTGATCGACGGGCTGGACCTGGTGATCCGCCCGGGCGAGAAGATCGGCCTGGTGGGCCGTTCCGGCGCGGGCAAGAGCACCATCGTCAACCTGCTGCTGCGCTTCTACGACGTCGAGTCCGGCCGCGTGCTGATCGACGGCCAGGACATCGCACAGGCGCAGCAGGACAGCCTGCGCGCGCAGATCGGCATGGTCACCCAGGACACCTCGCTGCTGCATCGCTCGGTGCGCGACAACATCCTCTACGGCCGGCCCGACGCGACCGACGCGGGCATGGTCGCCGCGGCCCAGCGCGCCGAGGCCCATGAGTTCATCCAGGGCCTGACCGATCCCAAGGGCCGCCAGGGCTACGACGCCCACGTCGGCGAGCGCGGCGTCAAGCTCTCCGGCGGCCAGCGCCAGCGCATTGCCATCGCGCGGGTGATGCTCAAGGACGCGCCCATCCTGTTGCTGGACGAGGCGACAAGCGCGCTGGACTCCGAGGTCGAGGCCGCCATCCAGGCCAGCCTCTACCGCCTGATGGAGGGCAAGACGGTGGTCGCCATCGCCCACCGCCTGTCCACCATCGCGGCGATGGACCGGCTCATCGTGCTCGACCACGGCCGCATCGTGGAGGAGGGCGACCACCGCACGCTGCTGGCCCGCGGTGGCCTGTATGCGCGGCTGTGGGCACACCAGAGCGGCGGCTTCCTGGGGGAGGAGGCGGAGGACGACGACGAGGTGGCCGTGCCCGCCAAATAGGGACGGTGCGGCTCAGGCCGCCAGGGTGCGCAGGCCCGCGGGCGCCGCGCCGCGCTTCAGCGCCCACCACTGCAGCTCCGCGAAGACCGCCACCGCAGCCGCCTGGAAGGCGACGAATGCGACCCCCAGGCTGGTCGGTTGCAGCCAGCCCAGGCCGAGCAGCACGAAGCTGCCCACGGCCCACAGCAGGTTGGCGGCGATGATGGCCCGCACGAGGGCGCGGCTGGTTGCGGGACGGCGCGACAGCAGTCCCAGGCCGACGGCCCAGGCCAGGCAGAACAGGCCGATGCCCAGCATGAAGGCCGGCGGCAGGCCCAGCAGGCCGGACAGCACGGGGTGGCAGGCGCTCAGCAGCACGCCGGTGAGGGCGGTGCAGCCGGCGTCGAGCAGGAGGACGTTGCGCAGCAGCTTGGTGACCCGGATCGTGGACATCGCAGGCTCCTTCGAAGGGTTGGTCGGTGGGGAAGACGGCCGCATCGTCTCCGCGGCGCAGTGCAGCGTCGATTACCTCCCGCGTCATGGCCCGTCGCGCATGCCGCCGCTATCCTGGACCGCATGCACACCGCCATGCCCGCCCCCACCGTCGGCCACCTGCTGCGCGACTGGCGCCAGCGCCGGCGCATGAGCCAGCTCGACCTCGCGCTGGAGGCCGATGTCTCGGCGCGCCACCTCAGCTTCATGGAGAACGGCCGCTCCACGCCCAGCCGCGAGATGCTGCTGCGCCTGTCCGAGCACCTGGAGGTGCCGCTGCGCGAGCGCAATGCGCTGCTGGTGGCCGCGGGTTATGCGCCCATCTATGCCGAGCGCCCGCTGGCCCACCCGGCGATGGACGCCGCGCGGCGCGCACTGGAGCTGGTGCTCAAGGGCCACGAGCCCTATCCGGCGATCGCGGTGGACCGGCACTGGCACCTGGTGTCCGCCAACGGCGCGGCCCGGGCCTGGCTGGCGGGCATCGATGCCGACATGCTGGCGCCGCCGCTCAACGTCCTGCGCCTGAGCCTGCATCCGCGCGGCTTCGCGCCGCGGCTGGTCAACCTGCTGCAGTGGCGCTCCCACCTGCTCGCACGGCTGCACCAGCAGGTCGAAGCCAGCGGCGACCCGGTGCTGGCCGCACTGGCCGACGAGCTGCGCGAGTACCCGGTGAGCTACCCCGGCCAGGAGCCCGGCTCCGAGGAGCACGACGACCTGGGCGGCGTCGCCATCCCGCTGCGCCTGCGCAAGCCCGACGGCGGCGTGCTGAGCTTCATCAGCACCATCACCGTCTTCGGCACGCCGGTGGACATCACCTTGTCGGAGATCGCGCTGGAGACCTTCTTCCCCGCGGACGAGGCGACCGCGAGCTATCTCGGCGGGTAGTGTGGTGCGCCACACCAGGCGAGTCCGAATTCACGCGCCAGCAGCGCATAGGACCGGCGGCGTGCCATCGGGTCGTAGGTCCAGGTGTTGACCACCAGTTCGTCCAGCTCCAGCCCGGCGGCCAGCGCGCGCAGCTTTTGCGCGACCTGCGCAGGGGTGCCGACGAAGGACTTGCGCCGCGTGGCGTCCACCACCGGCTGCTCCTCGCGCGTGAAGCCCTGGGCGCGGATGGCGTCGGGCGGCTGCAGCGGGCCGAAGACGCCGCGCGCGCGGTCCAGGCGCCAGCGGTCGCGGCTGAGCGCATGGTGCCAGGCGTCTTCCTCGTCGTCCGACGCCAGGGCCCAGACGCAGATCGTGGCCTGCGGCCTGGGGTGGCGCTCGCTGGGCTGGTAGAGCGTGCGGTAGAGCTCCAGCGCGCGCTCCACGCCTTCGCCGTCGGCGAAGAAGTAGGCGTAGGCATAGGGCAGGCCCAGTTGCGCGGCCAGCCGCGCGCCGTAGTCGGAGCTGCCCAGCACCCAGACCTGCGGCTCGCGCGCGTGGCCCGCCGAGCCCTCGGGCGCACGCGGATGAGCCGTGATGCCCTGGTGGGCGCGGCCGGCCAGCCAGGCCTGCAGGTCGCGGATCTGCGCGGGGAAGTTGTCGGCCGCGTGGTAGGCGTTGGGGTTGAGCGCCCGCGCGGTGCGCATGTCGCTGCCCGGTGCACGGCCCACGCCCAGGTCGATGCGCCCGGGCGCCAGCGCGTCCAGCACGCGGAACTGCTCGGCCACCTTCAGCGCCGCATAGTGGGGCAGCATCACCCCGGCGCTGCCGATGCGGATGCGCGTGGTGCGGGCGGCGATGGCCGCCATGAGGATCTCCGGCGCGGTGCCGACGATGGTCGCCAGGCTGTGGTGCTCGCTGAGCCAGAAGCGCTCGTAGCCGAGGGCTTCGCAGTACTGGGCCAGCTCCAGCGTGTCGCGTATGGCGGCGTCTTCGCCGTGGCCGAGGGCGGCGGGGGATTGGTCGAGGACGGACAGCTTCATGACGGGAGGGAGTCTGGCCCGTCGCGTGCCGGCGTGCAGGGCCCGATCCGTTTGTCCCGGGTGGAAATCAGGTCGTGCAGCGCTGCAAAATGCGCGGCATCCGGTTTCCGATTAGCCCTCTCGCCAAGAAAGCAGCCCGACCATGCGCACCGTCGTGTTCAACCAGAAGGGTGGGGTCGGCAAGTCGACCATCGCCTGCAACCTCGCCGCCATCAGCGCCCAGCAAGGCCTGCGCACCCTGGTGGTGGACCTCGATCCCCAGGGCAACTCCACGCACTACCTGCTGGGCGAGCTGGAGGAAGGCCCCGAGGCCAACCTGGCCGACTTCTTCGAGCAGACCCTGAAGTTCAGCGCCCGCGCCACGCCCACCGCCGACTACGTGGTGGAGACGCAATGGGAAGGCCTGCACCTGCTGCCCTCGCACCCGGAGCTCGACGAGCTGCACGCCAAGCTGGAGTCGCGCTACAAGATCTTCAAGCTGCGCGACGCGCTGGACGAGCTGGCAGCCAGCTACGACCGCATCTACATCGACACGCCGCCGGCGCTGAACTTCTACACACGCTCGGCGCTGATCGCGGCCAACGGCGTGCTGATCCCCTTCGACTGCGACGACTTCTCGCGCCGCGCGCTCTACGCGCTGCTGGCGAACGTGCAGGAGATCGCCGCCGATCACAACGGCGAGCTGCGCGTGCAGGGCATCGTCGTCAACCAGTTCCAGCCGCGCGCCAACCTGCCGCAGCAACTGGTGCAGGAGCTGGTGGACGAAGGGCTGCCGGTGCTGGCGCCCTACCTGAGCGCGTCGGTGAAGATCAAGGAATCGCACCAGCTGGCGCGGCCGATGATCCACCTGGATGCGCGCCACAAGCTCACGCAGGAGTTCGTGGCCCTGCACGAGGCGCTGGCCGCGGCGGTGGGCCGCAAGCCGGGCAAGGGCAAGGCTCAGCTGCCCAGATAGTCCTGCTTGCCCAGCTCCACCCCGTTGTGCCGCAGGATGTTGTACGCGGTCACCGTGTGGAAATAGAAGTTGGGCAGCACATGACCCAGCAGGTAGGCCTGGCCCTGGAAGGTCCGTTCCACGCCGCGCAGCTTCAGCACGATGCTGCGTTCCTCGTTGCCGTCGATCTGCTCGGGCAGGAAGCTTTCCAGGTGGGCCTGGGTCCTGGCGATGCGGGCGGTCAGCTCGGCGAAGCTGGCCTCGTCGTCCTCGAAGCGCGGCGGCTCCTCGCCGGCCAGGCGCGAGACGCCGCCCTTGATCGCGTCGGTCGCGATCTGCACCTGGCGCACCAGCGGGAACATGTCGGGGAAGAGACGGGCCTGCAGCAGGACCTGCGGGTCGATCTTCTTCGCCTCGGCGTGGGCGGCGCCCTTGACCAGGATGGCGGAGAGCGCGGAGAGGGTGCGCAAGGCGGGCGGCACACTGGCTGCGTACAGCGAGAGGGTCATGGGCGTTGGCTTCCTGGTGGTGTTGGTGTTGGCTGGTGCGCCGCCGGATTAGATCGCCAAACCGCGCCCCCCGCACGCGGGGCTGCCACGGGGGTGGGGCGCGGCATCCGCTAACCTGCGCGTCTTTCGCATCCAACGGCACCTAGGGAAGGGAAGTCCATGGCCGGCAGCAGCCTCCTCGTATTGATCGACGACATCGCCACCATCCTCGACGACGTGGCGGTGCTCAGCAAGGTCGCGGCCAAGAAGACGGCCGGCGTGCTGGGCGACGACCTGGCGCTGAACGCCCAGCAGGTCACCGGCGTGACGGCCGACCGCGAGCTGCCCGTGGTCTGGGCCGTGGCCAAGGGCTCCTTCATCAACAAGGCCATCCTGGTGCCCGCCGCGCTGGCCATCAGCGCCTTCGCGCCCTGGCTGGTGACGCCGCTGCTGATGGTGGGCGGCGCCTTCCTGTGCTTCGAGGGCTTCGAGAAGCTGGCCCACAAGTTCCTGCACAGCCCCGACGAGGACGAGGCCCACCACGCCGAGCTGAAGAACGCACTGGCCAATCCCGCGCTGGACCTGGTTGCCTTCGAGAAGGACAAGGTCAAGGGCGCGGTGCGCACCGACTTCATCCTGTCGGCCGAGATCATTGCCATCACGCTGGGCACGGTGGCCGACAAGGACCTGCTGACCCAGTCCACCGTGCTGACCGCCATCGCGATCATCATGACCGTGGGCGTCTACGGCCTGGTGGGCGGCATCGTGAAGCTGGACGACCTGGGGCTGTACCTGTCGCGCTTCGGTGGCATCAAGCGCGCCATCGGCCTGGGGCTGCTGAAGGCGGCGCCGTGGCTGATGAAGTTCCTGTCGGTGGCGGGGACGGCGGCGATGTTCCTCGTCGGCGGCGGGATCCTGGTGCATGGGGTGCCGGTGGTGCATCACTGGGTGGAGCACGTGGGGCAGGGGGCAGGTGGGTTTGGCGGGCTGGTGTCGGCGGTGCTCAATGGGCTGATAGGGGTGGCCGCGGGCGCCGCCGTGCTGGTAGGGGTCTCGGTGGTCAAGCGGGTGATGGCGTCGGTCAAGGGCTGAGCCGGTGGCTCCCGCAACCGCCGCTCTTGCCGATGGTGGATCCGTGGGAAAGACGCTCGTGATCCAGGTGCACCACCGCCCCGGCGAGGACGGCGGCATCCCGTTGCCGGAGCTCGTCCTGAAGCTTGGCGAGAAGACAGGCGTGCGGCTCGTGATCGACGAAGACGATGGCTATTCCAACATCTGGGCGTCCGTGGAGGATCCGGCCGCGTTCTGGAAGGATCTCGTCCAAGTGATGCGCCGTGAATGGCCGCATGTCGTCGAGGATCTGCGCCGCCGATGGATGGTGGTCTGCGAAGGCGAGCACGGATGGGACGACTACAAGACGCTCGAGCGGCCGCCGGCCGCGCCGGGGCGGTTGTTTCGTGGCAGCCACTGAAGATTTGGGGCGTCAAGCCTGAGGCCTCATTCCGGGCTTCCCGGATCGATGCCTGTTGCTTGTCTTGCTTGTTGTGCTCGTCTTGCCGTTGTCCCGTTCGATCCTTTGCGCTGCGCCGAACGGGACAAGAGCAAGACGCTCAAAGACCATCGAGCATCGAGCATCGAGCATCGAGCATCGAGCATCGAGCATCGATGCAGCCGGCCGCAGGCTAGTCCTTCAGCTCGGCAGCCTCCCACCCCCCACCCAACGCCTGCATCAACGCCACAGCCCCCGTCTGCCGGCTCGCCTGCAACTGCACCAAGGCCCGCCGCGCAGA
>SCTQ01000137.1 GCA_004322345.1 Aquabacterium sp.
TCCATGGTGTGGCCTAACGTTCGAATTAACGGGCGCCGTTAGGCGTCCCGTTGAATGAGGGGTTAGGCGGCGGTGCGATAAAAATGCCAATGAAAACCGCCGACTTTGACGATCTAAAGTTCATTGCAGACGCGGTGGCAATTTGCCTTCTCGAACTGCTTGCAAAGCCGCCTTGACCTGCGGTTGATAGCGAGAACTCTCCGGCGTTTCGGAGAGGAGCTTTTCATAGAGTTGCTCTGCTTCTGCCAGACGGCCAAGAGAATTGAGCGTGTAGGTGAGAGAGTAAAGCGACATCAGGCAATCACTGACGATACGGGGGGTCTGCGCCATTGCCGCAGTATGTGCACTGCGGAATTTCTCTGCGGCTCCACGGACGTCCTGGGACATTAGAAGTGCGTTGCCCCACAAGGTGTGGCAACCAAATATTCTCGAACTGAGCGCACCGAACTCCGATTCCGTAATGCTGCACATGCGCTCGTATGTTTTAGCGGCGGCCTTGGCTTGACCCGTTCTAAGGTAGACCATACCGAGATCGGAAAGATACTGTGTATTGTCAGGCGATTTTTCAACCGCCAACTCGAAGTCGGTTTGCGCACCGACAAGGTCGTTTGCCCGCATTCGACTCTGCCCCGATGTAAATGCTGCCTGTGCTTCTTCCGGAGATGCATTGCTCGTGCCAAGAAGCACAACTGTCATGAGTACAGAAATTAACGTTCTTCGCATACGACTCCCTTTCTAGGCCGCTTAACGTAATTTGTACTTCACCAGCGACGAATAACACTCACCCCCAACACCCATGCCCGACGGATAACACGTCAACTCGTTCATCGAGTCGCTCCATAGAGGGAATGCAAGTCCCTGTCGCATCTGAAAAATCCGGCGGCAACTCTTTGCCGTCGATGATGCCGAACACATTAACACCGCCGCCTGTCTGTGCGCCAGGGCTGCCGCCCCTGCAATCGGTGCGGCTGCTCGACCAGGTGCGCGAGCGCGTGCGCTATTTGCATTACAGCCTGCGCACCGAGGAGGCCTATGTCTATTGGATCCGCGCCTTCGTGCGCTTCCACGGCCTGCGGCACCCGCGGGACATGGGGCAGGCGGAGGTGGAGGCTTTCCTGACCATGCTGGCCACGCAGCGGCAGGTGGCCGCGTCCACGCACCGCCAGGCCTTGTCGGCGCTGCTGTTCCTGTACCGGCAGGTGCTCGGCCAGGATCTGGGATGGATGCAGGACATCGGCCGGCCGGCACCCGCGCGCAGGCTGCCGGTCGTGCTGGCACGGCAGGAGGTTGCCCAGGTGCTGGCGGGTCTGGCGGGGGAGCATCTGCTCGTCGGCCAGATGCTCTATGGCACCGGCATGCGTCTGATGGAGGGGCTGCGGCTGCGCGTGAAGGACGTGGACTTCGACCACCGGGCCATCGTCGTGCGCGACGGCAAGGGCGGCAAGGATCGGGTGGTGATGCTGCCGGATACCTTGGCTGCAGCGCTGCGGGCGCAGCTCCAGCACGTGCGCCTGTTGTGGCAGCAGGACCGGGAGCGGGGCGTCGACGGGGTGTGGATGCCCGATGCGCTGGCTGCCAAGTACCCCTCGGCCAGCCGGTCCTGGGGCTGGCACTGGGTGTTCCCGCAGGCCACGCTGTCGGAGGATCCCCGCACCGGCGTGCGTCGCCGCCATCACCTGCAGGACCAGGCTTTCCAGCGAGCCTTCAAACGCGCCGTGCAGCTTGCCGGCATCGTGCGGCCGGCCACGCCGCACACGCTGCGGCATTCCTTCGCCACCCACCTGCTGCAGGCCCGCTATGACATCCGCACCGTGCAGGCCCTGCTGGGGCATGCGGACGTGAGCACCACCATGATCTACACCCACGTGCTGAAGGTGGGCGGCGGCGGCGTGGCCAGCCCGCTGGACGATCTGGCGCAGCCGCCTGCGCCAGCAGGGGCTACCCCGTATTCCTCAACCCCGCCGCAATCCCGTTGATCGACAGGTGGATGCCCCGCTGCACCCGCTCCGCGATCGTCTCGCCTTCCACCTCGCTGGCCCGGTGGTCCTGGCTCTTGCGGTGGCGGCGCATCAGCTCCACCTGCAGGTGGTTCAGCGGGTCCACGTACGGGAAGCGATAGGCCAGGAAGCCCGCCAGCGCCGGGTTGGCCGCCAGGCGCTGGCCGCTGCCGGTGATCTGGCTCAGGGCCTGGTTGGTGCGCTCCCACTCGGCCTGGATGGCGCCGTAGATGCGCTTGCCCAGCTTCTTGTCTTCCACCAGGTCCACGTAGCGCGCGGCGATGCCCAGGTCGCTCTTGGCCAGCACCATGTCCATGTTGGCCAGCAGCGTGCGGAAGAAGGGCCATTGCTTGTGCATGCGCTGCAGCAGGGCCAGTTGCTCGGCGCGTTTGGTGCCGGGTGCCTCCAGGAAGGCGGCGATGGCCGAGCCGAAGCCCAGCCAGCCGGGCAGGGCGGCTCGGCACTGGCCCCATGAGAAGCCCCAGGGGATGGCGCGCAGGTCCTCGATGCGGCGGGTGGACTTGCGCGACGCGGGGCGCGAGCCGATGTTCAGCTCTGCGATCTCGCGGATCGGCGTCGCGGCGAAGAAGTAGTCGGTGAAGCCGGGGGTCTCGTAGACCAGCTTGCGGTAGGCGGCCATGCTGGCCTGGCTCAGCTGCTCGGCGGCTTCCAGGAAGGTGGCCGGTGCGGGGCGCGCGGGCTTCAGCAGGCTGGCCTCCAGCGTGGCGGCCACCAGGGTCTCCAGGTTGCGGCGGCCGATCTCCGGGTGGGCGTACTTGGAGGCGATGACCTCGCCTTGTTCCGTCAGCCGGATCTGGCCGTTCACGGTGCCCGGGGGCTGGGCCAGGATGGCCTGGTAGCTGGGGCCGCCGCCGCGGCCGACGGTGCCGCCGCGGCCGTGGAAGAGCCGCAGCGCGATGCCGTGGTCGCGGCGCAGCGTGTCGAAGAGCTCCACCAGCGCGATCTCGGCACGGTAGAGCTCCCAGTTGCTGGTGAAGGTGCCGCCGTCCTTGTTGCTGTCGCTGTAGCCCAGCATCACGTCCTGCTCGGCGCCGGATCGCTTCACCAGCTCGGTCACGCCGCTCAGGGCATAGAAGCTGCGCATGATGCCGGGGGCGTGGCGCAGGTCGGCGATGGTCTCGAACAACGGCACCACGATCAGGTCGGCCACCGCGTCGCCGGCGGTGTCCGCCGTGCCCAGGCGGCCGCGCAGCAGGCCGGCTTCCTTCTGCAGCAGCAGCACCTCCAGCAGGTCGCT
>SCTQ01000138.1 GCA_004322345.1 Aquabacterium sp.
GAGGGCTTCGCGCTCAACGAAGTCGTCGTCAGCCGCGGCGGCACGGCGAGCATGATCGAGGTGAAGGCCGAGATCAACGGCCAGTTCATCGCCAACTTCCGTGCCGACGGCCTGATCGTCGCCTCGCCCACCGGCTCCACCGCCTATGCCCTGTCGGCCGGCGGCCCGCTGCTGCATCCGGCCATCGCCGGCTGGGTGCTGGTGCCCATCGCCTCGCACACCTTGTCCAACCGTCCCATCGTGCTGCCGGACACCGGCGAGATCTCCATCGAGATCGTCGCCGGCCGCGAGGCCTCGATGAACTTCGACATGCAGTCGCTGGCCTCCTTGCTGCACGGTGACACCATCCTCGTGCGCAAGTCCGAGCACCGGGTGCGTTTCCTGCACCCTCGTGGGTGGAGCTACTACGCGACCCTCCGCCGCAAGCTGCGGTGGAACGAGGGAATGACTTAAGGGCATCCGATGCTGCGCCGACTGATCCTGCGCGACTTCGTCATCGTCGCCGAGCTGGACATCGAGCTGTCCGCCGGCTTCAGCGTGCTGACCGGCGAGACCGGCGCCGGCAAGTCCATCCTGATCGATGCGCTGCAGCTGGCGCTGGGCAGCCGCGCCGACTCCGGCGTGGTGCGCGAAGGCGCGGCCCGCGCCGACATCAGCGCCGAGTTCGACCTGCCTGCCGCCCTGGGTGAGCAGCTGCGCCCCTGGCTGGAGGAGGCCGGCTTCGAGGCCGAGGACGGCGCCGGCCTGCTCCTGCGCCGCAGCGTCGACGCACAAGGCAAGAGCCGCGCGTGGATCAACGGCACGCCGGCCACCGTGGCCCAGCTGCGCGAGCTGGCCGAGAGCCTGGTCGACATCCACGGCCAGCACGCCTGGCAGAGCCTGATGCGCGCCGACGCGACGCGCCGTCTGCTGGACGACCACGCCGGCGTGGACACCACCTCGCTGGCCGCGTCCTGGAAGGCCTGGCGCGACCTGCAGCACCTGCTCAACGATGCGCGCACGAGGCAGGCCGACATCGAACGCGAACGCGAGCGCCTGGCCTGGCAGATCGGCGAGCTGGACAAGCTCGCCCCCGGCGACGGCGAGTGGGACACCCTGAATGCCGACCACAAGCGCCTGAGCCACGCGCAAGGCATCCTCGACGCGGCCCAGGCCGCGCTGCAGGCCTGCAGCGAGGCCGACGATTCCGCCGACAGCCAGACCTCGCGCGCCATCGACGCGCTGCAGTCCGTGGCCGACTACGAGCCCCACCTGGCCGACGCGCTGGGCGTGCTGCGCAGCGCCCAGGCGCAGCTGCAAGACGCCGCCCACAGCCTGAACGCCGCCCTGCGCCACACCGAACTCGACCCCGACAGCCTGTCCCAGCTCGACGAGCGCCTGTCTTCGTGGATGAGCCTGGCCCGGCGCTTCCGCAAGCCGCCGGAGGAACTGCCCGCCACGCTGCAGGCCTGGCAGGCAGAGCTGGCCGCGCTGGATGCGGCCTCGGACATCGAGGCGCTCGCGCATCAGGCCGACGCGGCCGAGCAGGCCTATCGCCGCGAAGCCAAGACGGTCAGCCTGGCCCGCGCACAGGCCGCACCGAAGCTGGCCGCCACCGTCACCGATGCGCTGCAGACCCTGGGCATGGCAGGCGGGCGCTTCGACATCGCGCTGCGCACGCTGGACGAACCGCAGTCCTTCGGCCTGGAGGCCGTGGACTTCCTGGTCGCCGGCCACGCCGGCAGCACGCCGCGCCCACTGGCCAAGGTGGCCTCGGGCGGCGAGCTGTCGCGCATCGCGCTGGCCATCGCGGTCTGCGCGCATGCGGCCCACAGCCAGGCGCCGACGCTGATGTTCGACGAGGTCGACGCCGGCATCGGCGGCGCGGTGGCCGACACCGTCGGGCGCCTGATGCAGGAGCTGGGCTCCAGCGCGCAGGTGCTGGCCGTGACCCACCTGCCGCAGGTGGCCGCCTGTGCGGACCAGCACTACGTCGTCGCCAAGTCGGCGCAGGACGGGCGCACCACCAGCCGCATCGATGCAGTCACGGATGAGGCCCGCACCGCTGAGATCGCACGCATGCTCGGCGGCCAGCCCACCGAGGCAGGGCTGGCCCACGCGCGCGAGTTGCTGGCCTCCGCCAAGCGCGCCGCCAACAGCGCGACGGCTGCCACCGAACGCACGAATCCCACGGGCGCCGCGCGCAAAAAGCGAGCCTGATACCGCTGCGTACAGCGCAGGCGGGATGCGCTGATGCACACTTGCACGAACCAGCCGTACCCGCCCCATGCCTGATCCCGTCCTGCCCAATCTCGTGCCGTCCGCCCTGCCCGACCGTGACGTGGTCCTCGTCAGCGGCACCTCGGGCTCCGGCAAGTCCGTCGCGATGCACGTGCTGGAGGACATCGGCTATTTCTGCGTCGACAACCTGCCGCCCGAGCTGCTGCGCGACCTGATCCGCCTGGAGCGGGAGCGCGGCATCAAGCGGCGCATTGCCGTGTCCATCGACGCACGCACCGGCAGCGGCTTCGCCGGCCTGCTGCCCGCGCTGGGCCAGTTGCGCGCCGACGGCGTGCATGTGCGCTCCATCTTCCTGGACGCCAGCTCCGACACCCTGCTGCGCCGCTTCTCCGAATCGCGCCGGCCGCACCCGCTGGCGCAGGACCAGCAGTTGCCTGCCGACGACCAGCGCGTGCTGCTGGAGACCATCGAGCTGGAGCGTGAACTGCTGGGCCCGCTGCGCGAGGTGTCCACCGTCATCGACACCAGCCCGCTGCGGCCCTCGCAGCTGCGCGTGTGGATACGCAACCTGGTGGAGGCCGCGCCCTCCTCGCTGACCCTGGTCTTCGAGTCCTTCGCCTTCAAACGCGGCGTGCCGCTGGACGCGGACTACGTATTCGACGTGCGCATGCTGCCCAACCCCCACTACGTGCGCGAGCTGCGCCCGCTGACCGGCCGCGACCAGCCGGTGGTGGACTACCTGCTGCAGCAACCCGACGTGGTGGAGATGGTCAAGCAGATCGAGTCCTTCGTCGCACGCTGGCTGCCCGCCCTGCAGCACGATCAGCGCAGCTACGTGACCGTGGCCATAGGCTGCACCGGCGGGCAGCACCGTTCGGTCTACTGTGCGGAGGAACTCACCCGCCGCTTCACCGGCCGCGCCACGACGCTGGTGCGCCACCGGGAACTCGACGCCCGCGAGGCCTGGGGACGCGCCTGATGGCCTATGAGCTGCCGCTGTTCCCGCTGCGTGCGGTGCTCTTTCCCGGCGGGCTGCTGAGCCTGAAGGTCTTCGAGGCGCGCTACCTGGACCTGATCGCGCAGTGCCTGCGCGAGCGCCGCAGCTTCGGCGTGGTCGGGCTGTCCAGCGGTTCCGAGGTGCGCGATGCAGGTGGCAAGGTTCAGTTGGAGACCATCGGCTGCGAGGCCGAACTGCTGGAGGTCAACGGCGACACGCCGGGCATCCTGCAGGTGCGCTGCAAGGGCACGCGCCGCTTCGAGACCCACGACAGCAGCCAGCAGGACAACGGCCTGTGGGTCGGCCAGGTCACCGCGCTGGCGGCCGACGCCGATCTGCCCTACCCCAGCGCCTGCGCGCCGACGGCCGTCAGCCTGGGCCTGGCCATCGCACGCTTGAAGGGCCAGGGCGTGACGCCCATCCTCGAACCCTACCGCTACGACGACCCGGGCTGGGTCGCCAACCGCTGGTGCGAGCTGCTGCCGCTGTCGCAGCAGGCGCGGCAGAAGCTGATGGAACTGCCGGACCCGGTCGTACGGCTGCAACTGGTCGACGAGTTCCTGCGCAGCAAGGGCATCCTCGGTTAACGCGGCGGGTGTCGGAGCAGCCCGGGATGCTGCTCGAAAACCTAGCCCAGCAGCTTGCGCAGTGGCGCGGGCAAGGCGTAGGCGGACAGCTCGCCGCGGGCCACCCAGCGGCCGTTCGGCGCGGGCTCCGCGCATGCGGGCGCGGCCTGCCCCAGCCGCAGGCGGCGCGGGTGCAGGGTCCACTGGAAATGCGTCAGCGCGTGTTCGACGGCGGGCAGGCTTTCGATCTGCGCAGCCCCGTCGTTCGCATGCCGTGCGAGGTCGTCGACCAGCGCCTGTTCGCTGTCGTACAGCGGCAAGGTCCACAGGCCTGCCCACACTCCCGTGGCCGGCCGCTGCTCCAGCCAGATGCCAGCCTCGGGCCGCTCCAACCACAGCCACCAGTTTTCGCGCCGGCTGCGTGCCGCGCGCCGCGTCTTCAGCGGGAACTGCGCGGGCGTGCCCAGCTTGCGGGCCTGGCACAGCGACTCCACCGGGCAGGCCGCGCAAACGGGCTTGCGCAGTGCGCACAGCGAGGCGCCGAGATCCATGACGCCCTGCGTGTATGCGGGCATCTGCGTCACGTCGTCCGGCAGCAGTTCGGTGGCCGCCTGCCAGAGCGCACGCTCGTTGCGCTTGTCGGCCAGGTCGCCGCCGAAGGCGAAGACGCGCGAGAGCACGCGCTTCACGTTGCCGTCGAGGATGGCCGCGCGTTCGTTGAAGCAGAAGCCGGCGATGGCCGCCGCGGTGCTGGGGCCGATGCCAGGCAATTGCGCCAGCTCGGCCGCGCTGCCGGGAAAGCGGCCGCCGTGCAGTTCGACCACGGCCTGCGCGCAACGATGCAGGTTGCGCGCGCGGCTGTAGTAGCCCAGGCCGGCCCAGGCCGTGAGCACATCGTCCAGCGGCGCGGCCGCCAGGGCCCGCACGTCGGGAAAGCGCTCCAGGAAGCGTGCGTAATAGCCCAGCACGGTCGCCACCTGGGTCTGCTGCAGCATGACCTCGGACAACCAGACGCGGTAGGGATCCCCGGGCGTCTGCCAGGGCAGGCCGTTGCGGCCATGGCTGCGCTGCCATCGCACCAGTGCAGGCGCGAAACGCGGCGCGACGCGCAGCGCGGCCTCGCGCAACTGGGCGGCGTCGGTCGCGGGCTGGAGACCGGCAGCGGGGTCGTCGAAAAGGTGGGCGGAGGTCATCTGCCCTGCATTGTGGCCCGCAGCGGCGGGCCACCCACGCGCAGTCAGCCCGCCAGCTTGTCCGCGCCGACCAGGCGCAGCTTGACCTGGGGCAGGTCGATGCCGGAGGGAGCGGCCTCGCCGGTGCCCACGGCCTGCGGCACGGCACCGCGGGCCTGGGTCATGACCTCGTCGACCAGCGAAGCCAGGCGATCCTGCAGGGCCTGCAGCGCGTCGTCCTGGCCTTGCAGCTCGGCCAGGCGTGCCTCCAGGTCGTCGGCCGCGATGCGGATGCGCTCCAGCGACTCCCGGCGGCGCTTGAAGGCGCGGCGGCGTTCGCGCAGCTGCGAATCCACCTGGGCCGAAGCCGTCTTGTTCCACAGCTCCAGCTCGCTGCTGGCGCTCTCGAAGACCACGCGCAGGCGCGAGATCAGCATCCGGCGGAACTGCGCCTGGAAGGCCGGCTGCGACAGCCGGATGGCCTGGCCGATGCCGAAGTAGCGGATGTAGTTGCGCTCGATGGTGACCAGGTCGTCGACGAAACGCATCAGGTCCGGCGCCGGCGCGGGCGACAGGCTGAAGCCGAAATCGGCATTGAGCTTGGTGAAGGACGCGGCCAGCATCGAATGGATCTCGCGGCTGGAGCGCTCGGCCTGCTCCAGCAGCACGCGCAGCTCGGAGCACATCTGCGTGAAGGCCTTCTTTGCGCCGATGGGCAGGAAGGAGGAGCCCAGCGCGGTGTGGAAGGCATCGACCGGCTCGCGCAGCTTGTCGGATGACATGCCCACCAGGGCGTCCTTCAGCATGCGGCTGTGCACGCTGCGCACGGCGGCGAGCTTGCTGGTGCATTGCTCGAACTCGGTGGCCTCGGCCTGGGCGCGGTCCAGCATGAGCTGCACCTTGGTGCCGCTCTTGCCGCGCAGCCCGCGCAGCTCCAGCATCTGCTCGGCACTCTGGCGACGGCGGTCGGCCAGCTCGCGGTAGAGCTGGTCCTGCAGCTTGCGCACGCCCTCCACCGTGGACCGCTCCAGCGTCTGGCGACGGGTGGGCAGCAGCTGCTCGGAGAGCGCCAGCTCGAGATCCAGCACGCGGCTGTTGCGCAGCTGAAGCAGGTCGCCGGCCACGCGGCCGGCCAGCGCCTCGCGGGCGGAGATCGGGAACACGTGCTCGCGCGGGATCTCGAGGTTGCGCGCGACTTCCGCGCACTGGCGGTCGATCACGGCCTCCACCGCGTCGGGCGTGCTCAGCGGGTCGACCAGCGCGTCGATCTTGTTCAGCGCGACGAAGCGGGCCAGGGCCGGGCCGCTGAGGTACTCGCGCCAGATGGTCAGGTCGGACTTGGTCACGCCGGTGTCGGCGCCCAGGATGAAGACCGTCGCATGGGCCGCGGGCAACAGGCCCAGGGTCAGCTCGGGCTCGGTGCCGATTGCGTTCAAGCCCGGGGTGTCGAGCACCACCAGGCCGCGCTTGAGCAAGGGATGCGGCAGGTTGATGCGGGCATGGCGCCACACCGGCACCTCGACCATGCCGTCGGTATCCACAGGCGGGTTGTCCTGGCCGCGCTCGTCGTCCCAGAAGCCCAGTGCACGGGCTTCGTCCACCGTGGCGCGGCGGGTACGGGTGACTTCGGTCAGCGTCTGCGCCATCTGGTCGGCGTTGGCCAGGTCCAGCGGCAGGCGGTACCAGACCTTGTTCTGCCGGCGCAGCTCGGCCAGGGAATGGCTTTCCAGGCGGGTCTCGATGGGCAGCAGGGCCAGGCCGATCTGCTCGTCGGCGTCGTAGGCCAGCTCCACGGGGCACATGGTCGTGCGGCCGGGCGTGGCCGGCAGCATGCGGCGGCCGGATTCGGAGAAGAAGATCGCGTTGATCAGTTCGGACTTGCCGCGGGAGAACTCCGCGACGAAGGCGACGACCAGCTTGTCGCCGCCGATGCGCTCGCGCATCGCGTCGAACCAATTGGAAGAGGAGTCATCCAGGAGGCCGTGTTCGCGGGCGAATCGGGCCAATTGTCCAAGCCGGGAATCCAGGGCCTGGCGCCATACGGCAAGTGCGTCGAGTTGGCTGGCGAATGTCTGCTGCGTCATCTGGAAATGCCTCGGAGGGACGATTGCCCCGATCGATGCTAACCGAGCAATTGCGAGGCGAATCGGCGCGAAATACCGTGCATTCCACAGTCTTTACCGACGCTGACAATTCGGGCAGAAGAAAGTCGAACGTTGCCCTTGAGTGATGCGGCGCACCAGCGTGCCGCAGCTGCGGCAGGGCTGGCCTTCGCGACCATAGACCTGGGTCTCGAGCTGGAAGGCGCCGGGGTCGCCGTGGGCATCGACGAAGTCGCGCAGGCTGGAGCCACCGACCTCCAGCGCCCGTGCCAGCACGCGGCGCACCGCGTCCAGCAGGCGCTGGGCGCGCGGGCGGCTGAGCCGCATCGCCGGCAGGCGCGGGTCGATGCCGGCATGGAAGAGCGCCTCGCAGGCATAGATGTTCCCTGCCCCTACCACGACGTCTCCCGCCAGCAGCGCGAGCTTGACCGCCGCGCGGCGCGTGCGCCAGGCCGCGTGCAGGTGGCCGCCATCCAGGTCGGCGTCGAAAGGTTCACGGCCGAGGGCGGCAGTGAGTTTGGCGGCGATGCCTGCATCGACCGCCGGGCTGAACACCACCGCACCGAAACGGCGCGGATCGTGAAGCCGCAGAACTCCTTGGCTGGTGACGAGATCGAAGTGGTCGTGGGCCCCGCCGGGGCCCGCTTCATGGCCCAGCATGCGCAGCGAACCCGACATGCCCAGATGCCACAGCAGGCCACCCATGGGCGCCAGCGGCAGCCAGATGTACTTGCCTCGGCGGCTGGCCGCGCCCACGGTGGCGCCGGCCAGGCTCGCCGGGTCGCAGCCCAGCGGCCAGCGCAGCGGCTTGCCCACCCGGGCGGCGTGCACCGTGGCGCCGGCGATGCGATCCGCGAAGCTGCGGCGCGTGATCTCGACTTCGGGCAACTCGGGCATGACCCAATTATCGGGGCGGTCCCCCGCGTTTCCAGCCTTCGGGTTCAGGCCTGCTACCTAGAATCGCCCATCCCTACCAGGAGTACGAATGCCCCTGCCGCACCGCGCATCCCTGTCCGCCGTCGCCGCCTTGTGCCTCATGGCCGCCGGCCAGCACGGCGTTCACGCCGCACCCGCCGCGCAAGCGCCGGCCCCGACGGCGTCCGCGCCTGCCGAACCCGCCAAGCCCGAGCCCTATCGCTCCAGCCTCAGCGGCGAAATCATGTACCTGGTGCTGGGCGGCGAGTTCAGTGCAGACAACGGCGACCCGGCAGCGGCCAGCGAGTGGCTGCTCGAGGCCGCCAAGCGCTCCAAGGACAAGGACGAACGGTTGTTCCAGCGCTCGGTGAAGTTCGCGGTCGAAGGCGGCGACGGCACGCGCGCATTGACCGCCGTGCGCGCCTGGCGCGCCGCCGCACCGCAGTCGCGCGAGGCCGCGCAGTACGCGGCCCTGATCCTCGTGCGGCTCAACCGCCTGGACGAGGCCGCCGAGCCGCTGCGCGCACTGGTCACGCTGGCGCCGGCGCCCGAGCGCGCGAAGGTCATCATCGCGGACCTTCCCGCGGCGCTGGCCCCGCTGCCGGACAAGAAGGCCGCAGCCGCCTTGCTGGACAAGATCGTGCAGCCGCTGCGCGGCGAATCCGCGACCGCCGCACCGGCCGCCGTGGCCAGCGCCCGCGTGCACAAGGAGGCCGGCGACACGCAGCGCGCCGTCGGCCAGCTGAAGGAAGCCCTGGCGAAGGATCCGCACAACGAGGTGGCCGCCCTGCTGGCGGTGGACCTGATCGGCGCCCAGCCGGAAGCCGAGCAACTCGTCACCCGCTACCTGGCGGCCGGCAAGCCTTCCAACCTCGTGCGCCAGGAGTACGCGCGGCGCCTGTCGCAGAGCTCGCGCGTGAACGAGGCCACGGTGCAGGTCGAGGCCATGACCAAGTCCGCGCCCGATCTCGCGGGCCCCTGGCTCTACCTGGGTGCGCTGCGCATGGACCTGCGGCAGTACGACGCAGCCGAGGCCGCGCTCAAGCGCTTCCTGGAGGTCAACGCCAAGTCGGCTGCTGCAAAGGGCGCGCCCCGGCCAGCCGGGAAAGACGATGACGAAGCCGACGGCCAGGCCACCGCGCTGGTCAGCGGCGACGCACGCGCCGACGCCCCGCTGGTGCAGGCCTACCTGCTGCTGTCGCAAGTGGCCGAGGAGCGCGACCGGCTGGACGAGGCCCGCGCCTGGATGGACAAGATCCCCGCCAGTGCGGCGAAGACGCTGCCGGTGCAGACCCGCCGCGCCACGCTGCTGGTGCGCCAGAACCGCATCGACGAGGCGCGCGCCGTGCTGCAGCAGGCGCCGGTCGCCAACGACCAGGAACTGCGCGCGCGCTTCGTCGCCGAGGCCCTGCTGCTGCGCGACGCCGAGCGGCTGCAGGATGCCTACTCCGTGCTGCAGGAGGCGACCAAGCGCTTCCCCGACGACACCGACCTGCTCTACCAGCAGTCCCTGATCGCCGAGCAGCTGGGCCGCTACGAGGAGATGGAGAAGACGCTGCGCCACATCATCGAGCTCGACAAGGACCACTTCAACGCGCACAACGCCCTGGGCTTCAGCCTGGCCAACCGCAACCAGCGGCTGCCCGAGGCCAAGCAGCTGATCCAGCGCGCGCTGGAGCTGTCTCCCGGCGACCCCTACATCATCGACAGTCTGGCCTGGGTCGAGTTCCGCCTGGGCAACTCGGCCGAGGCGCTCAAGCTGCTGCGGCAGGCCTTCGCAGCCCGCCAGGATCCGGAGATCGCCGCCCACCTGGGTGAAGTCCTGTGGGCCACCGGCGATCGCGACGAGGCCCGCAAGGTCTGGCGCAGTGCCCAGAACCAGACCAAGGAAAAGGCCAACACGACGCTGCAGGACACGCTCAAGCGCCTGCAGGTCAAGCTTTGATGGCCGGGCGGCATGCCTTCGCCGTGGCATCTGCCGCGCTCGCATCGGCGCTGCTGACGGCCTGTGCGACGACCGGCAGCGACGCGCCCGCCGCGCCTGCCCCGTCTTCCCAGACGACCGCCCCGCGCGCCGGCGAGCTGAGCCTGTCGGGGAGGTTGAGCGTGCGCGTCGACCCCGAGCCCGGCGACGACGCGCAGACGCCCAAGGCCTTCTCCGGCAGCTTCGAGTTCTCGGGCCGCGCGGAAGCCGGGCAGCTGAGCCTCACCTCGCCGCTGGGCAGCATCGTCGCGATGGCGAGCTGGTCGCCGGGCCAGGCCGAGTTGCGCACCGGCAGCGATCGCCGGCTGTACGCGGACACGACCGAGATGGCGCGCCAGTCACTGGGCTATGCGCTGTCGCTGCCGGCGCTGATCAGCTGGATCAACGGGCAGCCCGATCCGGACTCGCCGTCCACGCCGCTGCCCGCGCCGCAAGCCGGCTTCGAGCAACTCGGCTGGACCGTGGACCTCGCAGCCCGTGGCGAGGGCGTCATCCGCATCCGCCGCGAGCTGCCGCGCGTGGTGCGGGTGCAGGTGCGCCTGGATGCGCCCGGCTCCTGACACGCCAGCCCGCGATGCGCGCCCTGCATGACCTGCCGGCACCGGCGAAGCTGAACCTCTTCCTGCACGTCGTGGGCCGGCGCGCCGACGGCTATCACCTGCTGCAGTCGGTCTTCCTGCTGATCGACTGGTGCGACCGCCTGAGCTTCGAGCGCCGCGACGACGGCCTCGTGCGCCGTCACGACCTGGGTGCGGCCCTGCCCGCGGACGACCTGTGCCTGCGTGCCGCGCGGGCGCTGCAGCAGGCTGCGCAGGTCTCGCAGGGCGTGGACATCCACATCGACAAGCAGGTTCCGTGGGGTGCAGGCATGGGCGGCGGCAGCTCGGACGCCGCCACCACGCTCATCGCGCTCAACCGCCTGTGGAAGCTCGGCTGGCCACGCCAGCGGCTGATCGAGCTGGCCACGCCGCTGGGCGCGGACATCCCCTTCTTCCTCGGCGGGCACAACGCCTGGGTCGAAGGCATAGGAGAACAGCTCACGCCGCTGCCCTGGCAGGACGACTGGGGCGCTGCGCCGTGGGACGCACGCTGGGCCGTCATCAAGCCGAGTTGCAGCATCCCCACGCAGGCCATTTTCCGCAGCCCGCATCTGGCCCGCGACACGAAACCTGCTATAGTGGCAGACTTTCTTGCAGCGGCCAGAGCTGATAACCAAACAGCAACGGGTCGGGCAGCAACGAGTTTCGGTCGCAACGACCTTCAACCATGCGCCGTGGCGCTGGATCCGGAAGGCAGCGAAGTGACCCAGGCGCTGGAGCTGCTGGACAAACGCTACGGCAACAGCAGGATGACGGGATCGGGAAGTGCAGTGTTCGCCTTCGCTGGTCACCGGGATCCGGCAGACCTGGCAGGAGACGCGCTTACCAAGCGATCGGATGCAGCGGCCCTTGCGGCCTCCATCCCGGCAAGCTGGTCGGCACGGATCTGCAGCGGCCTGAGGCACCACCCGCTGGTGCATTGGACCGACGGTTAGCAGCGCGCAGCAGGAGAAGACGATTACTCGGTTCAGGCCGCGAGGCCGGGACCTGTGTAGGGGAGTCGCCAAGTTGGTTAAGGCATCGGATTTTGATTCCGACATGCGAGGGTTCGAGTCCTTCCTCCCCTGCCAAGATTTTTGATCTCAGGTTCGATCCGCCTGGTTTGATGCAAGATCCCACGACCCGCTGCCCAGCGGGTCGTTTGTTTCCCAGGCGTCCTTTTCAGCACGAGTCCAGCCATGCTGTCCGACATCCTCCTGTTCACCGGCAACGCCAACCCCGCCCTCGCGCAGGAAATCGCGAAGCACCTGGGCGTGGAGCTCGGCAAGGCCGAGGTCGGCCGCTTCTCCGATGGCGAAGCCACCGTCGAGATCCAACAGAACGTGCGCGGGCGCGAGGTCTTCGTGGTGCAGCCCACCTGCGCGCCGACGAACGACAACCTGATGGAGCTGCTGATCATGGTCGACGCGCTCAAGCGCTCGTCGGCCCGCCGCATCACCGCCGTCATCCCCTACTACGGCTACGCGCGCCAGGACCGCCGCCCGCGCTCCACCCGCGTGCCGATCTCGGCCAAGGTCGTCGCCAACATGCTGGAAGCCGTGGGCGTGAACCGCGTGCTGACGATGGACCTGCATGCCGACCAGATTCAGGGCTTCTTCGACATCCCGGTCGACAACATCTACGCCTCGCCGGTGCTGCTGTCGGACGTGCGCGCCAAGAGCTACTCCGATCTGATCGTGGTCTCGCCCGACGTCGGCGGCGTGGTGCGCGCCCGCGCGCTGGCCAAGCAGCTGAACTGCGACCTGGCCATCATCGACAAGCGCCGCCCCAAGGCCAACGTGTCCGAAGTCATGCACGTCATCGGCGACATCGACGGCCGCAACTGCGTGATCATGGACGACATGATCGATACCGCCGGCACGCTGTGCAAGGCAGCCGAGGTGCTGAAGGAACGCAACGCCAAGAGCGTGCTGGCCTATTGCACGCACCCGGTGTTCTCCGGCGCCGCCATCGAGCGCATCAAGAACTCGCAGCTGGACGAGGTGGTCATCACCAACACCATCCCGCTGTCCGAGGCAGCCCGCGCGACGCCGAAGATCCGCCAGCTGTCCGTCGCCTTCCTGTTCGCCGAGACCATCCGCCGCATCACGGACGGCGAGTCGGTGACCTCCCTGTTCGCGGAGCAGAACAACAACTTCTGATCCGCACACGTCGGCCGCGGCCCTCGGGCAGCGGCCATCTTTCGCGCCTGGTCGCGGGCGCCTAGTCTGTTTGGAGTCAATCATGAAATTCGTCGCATTCGAGCGCGATCTGCAGGGGACCGGAGCGAGCCGCCGCCTGCGTCGTGCCGGCAAGGTGCCTGGCATCGTCTACGGGGCCGGCAGCCCCAAGAACATCGAGCTGGATCACAACGCCCTGTTCCACGCCCTGAAGAAGGAAGCCTTCCACTCCTCCATCCTGGAGATGGAACTGGCCGGCAAGACCGAGAAGGTGCTGCTGCGTGACGTGCAACTGCACGCCTACAAGCCCCAGGTCCTGCACGTGGACTTCCAGCGCGTCGATGCCACCACCCGCATCGCCAAGAAGGTGCCGCTGCACTTCGTCAACGAAGCCGAGTCCCAGGCCGTCAAGTTCGACAACTGCCTGATCAACCACGTCGTCTCCGAGCTGGAGATCGAAGTGCTGGCCGAGAAGCTGCCCGAGTTCCTGACCGTCGACCTGGGCGGCCTGTCCAAGGGCCAGTCGCTGCACGTCAATGACCTGAAGCTGGAAGCCGGCATCAAGGTGCTGACGCACGGCCGCAAGAACCCGGTGATCGCCACCGCGGTGGTCCAGGCCGCCGAAGAGGAAGTCGCCCCTGTCGCCGCCGCTCCGGCCGCGCCGGAAAAGGGCAAGAAGGGTGGCAAGAAGTAAGGCTCGCTTGCCTGCTTCCGACCTCTTTCGAGCCCCGCTTCGGCGGGGCTTTTTCATGCCCGCATCGCTTCAATAATCCGCGCCATGATTCGACTGCTCGTCGGCCTGGGCAACCCCGGCCCTGAATACGAAGACACCCGCCACAACGCCGGTTTCTGGTGGGTGGACGCCGCCGCCCGCCGGCTGCGCGCCAACCTCGTTCCCGAGCGCAGCTACTTCGGCCTCGTCGCCCGCGCCAACCTGCCCGGCGGCCCGGTGTGGCTGCTGCAGCCGCAGACCTACATGAACCTGTCGGGCAAGTCGGTGGCGGCCCTGGCCCGCTTCTACAAGATCGCTCCCGGCGAGATCCTCGTGGTGCACGACGAGCTGGACCTGTTGCCCGGCCAGATGAAGCTCAAGCTCGGCGGCGGCCACGCCGGCCACAACGGGTTGCGCGATACCCATGCCCAGCTTGGCAGCCCGGACTACTGGCGCCTGCGCCTGGGCATCGGCCACCCCGGCGTGAAGTCCGAAGTCGCGAACTACGTGCTGCGCCAGCCGCCCGCGGCCGAACGCCTGCTGATCGACGAATGCATCGACAAGTCGATGGCGGCGCTGGACGACCTGCTGGCCGGCGAGATGGAGAAGGCCACGCGCGTGATTCACGCCAAGCCCGAACGCCCGAAGCCGCCCCGCCAGCAGCCCACCGCAGGCACCGTGCCGGCGGCGCCGGGCAAGCCGGACGAAAGCGCCTGATGCAGCCCGGCCGGCAGGCCCTGGCGCTCGGCTTGCTGCTCGGGGTGGCAGTCGCGGCCCATGCAGGATCGGCCATCTACCAATGCGGGCCGGGCCAATACAGCGAACGGCCCTGTGGCGGCGGCCTCTACATACCCAAGCAGGCCATCCGGCAGCCCACGGCCGAGGAGCGCCAGGCGGCAGCCGAAGTCGCGCGCCGCGACGAGCAATTGGGCCGCGACCTGCAGGCCCAGCGCGAACGCATGGAGCGCGAGGGCGCACGCCGCACGGCGGCCAGCCTGTCGCCGGATGCCGGCGAGGCGCAGCACAAGGGCAAGTCCAGGAAGAAGGTGAAGGAGAAGAGCGGCAAGGACAGGCACCGCCAGCCATCCGGCCAGCAGGACGGCGACTTCAGGGCTGTTGCGCCGGCCCGCTGAGCGAGGTGTCGGCGGGCGTCTTGCGCGCGGTCAGTTGCGCGTACTTCGCCTGCAGCTGCTCGCGCGTCTCCACGTGCTGCGGATCCACCGGGATGCAGCTCACCGGGCAGACCTGCATGCACTGCGGCTCGTCGAAGTGGCCGACGCATTCGGTGCACCTGGCCGGGTCGATGACATAGATCACCGGCCCCATCGAGATGGCCTGGTTGGGGCACTCCGGTTCGCAGACGTCGCAATTGATGCACTCGTCCGTGATCATCAAGGCCATTGCTGTGCCCCTCCCTGCCCGGCCCGCCTCAGGCCGCCGCCACGCGGCGCTTGAGCCGCTCCAGCACCGAGGGCGCGACGAACTTGGAGACGTCTCCGTGGAGCATCGCGATCTCGCGCACGAAGGTGCCGGAGACGAATTGGTACTGGTCGCTGGGCGTGAGGAACACCGTCTCGACCTCGGGCATCAGCTGGCGGTTCATGCCGGCCATCTGGAACTCGTACTCGAAGTCGCTGACGGCACGCAGGCCGCGCACCACCACCTTGCCCCCCCGCTCCACCACGAAGTCACGCAACAGGCCCTGGAAGGCCACGACCTCCACGTTCGGATAGGGCTTGGCCAGCTCGGTGGCGATCTCCAGGCGCTCGTCGACGGTGAACATCGTGCGCTTGTGGTGGCCGGCCGCCACCGCGAGGATCAGGCGCTCGAAGAGCGTGCTGGCCCGGCGCATCAGATCCTGGTGCCCCAGGGTCATGGGGTCGAAGGTACCGGGGTAGACGGCGGTGAGTCGAGTCGAGGAAGTCACTCGCTTGCTCCTTGCTGCGTGTGGATGCCGGCAGCCAGTGTAGTGGTGCCGCCATCCCCTTCCCGCCTGCGCAGGAGGTGGAAATGCACCGCACCAGCGCGCGAGTGGCGCAGCAGTTGCAGGCCGGCCGTGCCGGCCAGGCGCTCGTCCCAGGGCTCGGCCGCCTCCAGGTACAGGTGCCCACGCGGCGCCAGCAGCGGCAGGGCCGCCTGCAGCGCACCCTCGTGCAACTGCGCGGCGAATGGCGGATCGAGCAGCACGAGATCGAAATGCCCGCGCGGCGCGGCGCGCATCCACAGCAGGGCGTCGGCCTGCTCGATGCGCATCGTGGCCGCGCACAGGCGTTGCGCGGACGCGCGCAGGGCCTGGGCCGCGGCGCGGTCCTTTTCCAGCAGCACCACCTCGGACGCACCACGCGAGGCCGCCTCGAAGCCCAGCGCGCCGCTGCCGGCGAAGGCGTCCAGGCAGCGCCAGCCCGACAGGTCCTGGCCCAGCCAGTTGAAGAGCGTCTCACGCACGCGGTCGGGCGTGGGCCGCAGCCCCGGCAGGTCGGGCACCGGCAGTCGGCTGCGCTTCCATTGGCCGCCGATGATGCGCACCTCCTGAAGGGCGCGTTTCGTCGAGGGATGAGCAGCAGTGCGGCCCGGCTTGTTCATGGCGCGGATTCTGCCCGCGCCCGTGGCCTACCTAGAATCGGCCCATGTTCAGTTTCTTCAAGAAGAAGGCTCCGGCTCCCGCCGCGCCGCCCGCCCCGCCCACTCCCTCGGCCACGCCTGCCGCGCCAGCCGCGGCCGTGCCCCAGGCGGTGCCGGCCCTGGTCGCCACGCCCGAGCCGTCGCAGACACCCGAGAAGCGCAGCTGGATGGACCGCCTGCGCAGCGGCCTGCGCAAGACCGGATCCAGCATCACCCAGGTCTTCACCGGCACCCGCATCGACGACACGCTCTACGAGGAGCTCGAGGCCGCCTTGCTGATGGCAGATGCCGGTGTCGCGGCCACCGAGCACCTGCTGGCCGACCTGCGCCGCCGCGTGAAGGACACCAAGGCCACCGACCCGGCCCAGGTGAAGACGCTGCTGGCCGACGCCATCACCGAACTGCTCGGCCCGCTGCAGCGGCCGCTGGAAGTGGGCCAGTACAAGCCGACGGTCATCATGGTGGTGGGCGTCAACGGCGCCGGCAAGACGACCACCATCGGCAAGCTGACCTGGCACTTCAGCGAGGCCGGCGAGAAAGTCCTGCTGGCCGCCGCCGACACCTTCCGCGCCGCCGCGCGCGAGCAGTTGCTGGCCTGGGCCGACCGCAACCGCGTGGAGATCGTCAGCCAGGAAGGCGGCGACCCGGCCGCCGTCAGCTTCGATGCCGTGAAGGCGGGCATGGCGCGCGGCTGCGACGTGGTGGTGGCCGACACCGCCGGTCGGCTGCCGACGCAGCTGCACCTGATGGAGGAGCTGAAGAAGATCCAGCGCACCATCGCCAAGGCCATGGACGGCTCGCCGCACGAGGTGCTGCTGGTGGTCGACGGCAACATGGGCCAGAACGCGCTCGCCCAGGTGCAGGCCTTCGACGGCGCGCTGGGCCTCACCGGCCTGGTGGTCACCAAGCTCGACGGCACGGCCAAGGGCGGCGTGCTGGCCGCCATCGCGCTGTGGTCGCGCAAGCGCGGCAAGCCGGTGCCGGTCTACTTCATCGGGGTGGGCGAGAAGCTGGAGGATCTTCAGCCCTTCGATGCCCGGGAGTTCGCCCAGGCCCTGCTGGACTGATCCACGAGCGTCCGCCTCAGACGCTCTTCGCGTCTTCCTCCAGCGGCGCGCGATCGGTCTCGGCGCCGTCGAGGTCGTCGAACCAGGTCGACGGCGGCGGCTCGCGGTGGCCGTGCAGCTCGGTGGCCTCGGGCAGGTCGTCTTCCAGCAGTGGCAAGGCCGATGCCGCCAGCGGGGCGCCGGCCATGCCGAAAGGACGGGCCTGGCCTCCGCCGCTGATCTCGTGCGGGGACAGTCCGGCTGCGGCGCCCAGGATGGCCTCGCGGGCTGCGGCAGGCGTGGGCAACACGTCCTCGCGCCAGACGTGCAGCGCAATGCCGGCGGCCGTCAGCACACGGTCCATGCGCGCATGGCGCTTCACGCCGCGCTCGGACTCCTGGGCCGGTGGCTGGCGGATCTCGATGACGGCGACGACTTCCGAGCTGCTGTTGCACACCAGGATGTCGGCGCACAGCTGGCCTACGCGGCGCATCCACTCGTTGTACGAGTTGCGGGTAGGCACGCGCAGGAAGCGCGCAAGCGGCACCTGCGCCAGGATCATGTGCTCGGGCAGCGCCTTACGCAGCACCGCGAAGGCCTGGCGCTCGCTGCCGGTGAGGATGCGGCTGCGCTCGGGCGCCCACGATTGGAGCGTATCCAGTGCATCCAGCCCCCGGGGCCGGTTGTTGCCCGGCTTGGTGGGGGCCTGAGCAGCACGTTTGCGCGACGCGAACCAGACGGCTACGAGCACAGCGATTGCCACCACGACGATGGCCACGGGAAGCCATTGCGGCAAGTCATCCATGGGTGTCAGGACCAGATCCGGGGAGGGAGGGGGCTGGAAGCTAGCAGTGACGCGACGGTAGGGTCAAATCGAGTTGGTTGCAAAGCGTGACGACACCAATAGCCACCCCCGATATGTGCGTCGGACTTCACGCAAGTGCCGCGCCATCGCGCGGCGCAACAAGCTCCTTTGCAACGCGTGGAGGGCTCAGCGGCCCAGGCCCGGGAATCCGCCCAGGCCCTTCATGCCGCCCATGCGCTTCATCATCTTCATCAGGCCGCCGCCCTTCATCTTCTTCATCATCTGGCGCATCTGGTCGAACTGGTTGAGCAGGCGGTTGACCTCCTGCACCTGGACCCCGGCGCCGGCGGCGATGCGCCGCTTGCGGCTGGCCTTGATGAGATCGGGCTTGCGACGCTCCAGCTGCGTCATCGAGTTGATGATGCCTTCCATGCGGCGCACGTCGCGCTCGGCACGGTCCATGTCGGGCTGGCCGGCCTTGGCGGCGAGCTCGGTCGGCAGCTTGTCCATCAGACCGCTGAGCCCACCCATCTTCTTCATCTGCGAGAGCTGGGCCAGGAAGTCGTTGAGGTCGAAGCTGTCGCCGGACTTGATCTTGTCCGCCAGCTTCTGCGCGGCATCGAGGTCGACGCCCTTCTGCACCTCCTCGACCAGCGCGACGATGTCGCCCATGCCCAGCACGCGGCCGGCATGGCGCTCGGCGTCGAAGACCTCGATGCCGTCGATCTTCTCGGAGACGCCGGCGAACTTGATCGGCGCGCCGGTGATGGAGCGCACCGACAACGCCGCGCCGCCGCGCGAGTCGCCGTCGAGCTTGGTGAGCACGATCCCCGTCAGCGGCAGGGCTTCCTTGAAGGCCTTGGCAGTGTTGATCGCATCCTGGCCCTGCATGGAGTCGACGACGAACAGCGTCTCCACCGGGTTGAGCAGGCCGTGCAGCTCGCGGATCTCGGCCATCAGGGCCTCGTCGATGGCCAGGCGGCCCGCAGTGTCCACCAGCAGCACGTCGAAGTAGTGGCGCTTGGCGTGGTCCAGCGCGGCGCGTGCGATGTCGGCCGGCTTCTGGTCGCCCTGCGAGGGGAACCATTCGGCACCGGCCTGCCTGGTGACCGTCTTCAGCTGCTCGATGGCCGCGGGACGGTAGACGTCGGCAGAGACCGTCAGCACCTTCTTCTTGCGCTTCTCGATCAGCAGCTTGGCCAGCTTGGCGGTAGTCGTCGTCTTGCCCGCGCCCTGCAGGCCGGCCATCAGGATGACGGCCGGCGGCTGGGCCGCGAGGTTGATGTCGGAGACGCCCTCGCCCATGGTCGCGGCGAGTTCGCGGTGCACGATGCCCACCAGGGCCTGGCCCGGCGTCAGCGAGCCCACGACCTCCTGGCCCAGCGCACGCTCCTTCACGCGGGCGATGAAGTCGCGCACCACCGGCAGGGCGACATCGGCCTCCAGCAGGGCCATGCGCACCTCGCGCAGCATCTCCTGCACGTTGTCTTCGGTGATGCGCGCCTGGCCGCGCAGGTTCTTGACCAGTCGGCCCAGGCGTTCGGAAAGAGTGGAAGCCATGTCGCGGAAGGAAAGGAGGCACGCGGCGCGCACCGTAAACTGCAGCGTTGCATTTTATCCGCCGCCTCGTCCCGGCATCCTCGCGGCGGGATGCCCGAGCAGCCCGCCTCCCTCCGCATGCCCAGCAGCTCAGCCGCCGTACTCGCCGCTCCCAGCCTCCTGGCGCTCATCGGCTATGCGCTGGCCGCCCTGCGCGGCGACCGGCCCGTCCTGCTGGCCGCCCTGGCCCTGGGCTGGATCGCCCACGGCACGGCCGTGCTGGTGGACATCCTGGGCGTGGGCACCGGCCAGACCGGCGCGCGCTTCGGCTTCGCGCCGGCCCTGTCGATCACGGTGTGGATGGTGATCGCCGTCTACGGCATCGAGAGCCGGCTGCTGCCGATGATCGGCGTGCGGCGCAGCGTGGCAACCCTGGGGCTGGCGACGGTGGCCCTGGTCTGGGCCTTCCCCGGCTCGGCGCGCGTGCATGCCGACTACGCCTGGTCGCCGCTGCACTGGATCCTCGGCTTCGCCTCCTACGGCCTGTTCGGCGCGGCCGTGCTGCACGCGGTGCTCTGGCGCCAGGCGGACAGCCGGCTGCGTCTGAAGACGGGCACGCCGCCGGGTGCGGGCGGCGCATCGGGCGGCTGGTCGCTGGGCATGCCGCTGCTCAAGCTGGAGTCGCTGACCTTCGGCTTCGTCATCGCCGGCTTCGTCGTGCTGTCTGCCACGCTGCTGCTGGGCATCACCTTCCCGACGCCGTGGCACTGGTCGCACAAGACGGTACTGTCGGTGCTGTCCTGGCTGGTGTTCTGCATGTTGCTGGTGGGGCGCCACGCCTTCGGCTGGCGCGGGCGCACGGCCATACGCTGGCTCTACCTGGGCAGCGGGCTGCTGATGCTGGCCTACGTGGGCTCGCGTTTCGTGCTCGAGGTGCTGCTGCACCGCCCACCCGCCAACTACTGACGACGACGAGAACGGCATGAAGTGGCTACTGTGGATCCTGCTGCTGGGCGGCGCCATCTGGCTGCTGCGCGGCGCGCGCGTGCGCACGCCGGCCCAGGCCAGGCCCGGCGGCAACGGCGACCATGCGCAGACGGCCCAGCAGGCAAAAAAAGGCTCACGCGAGATCGTGCCCTGCAGCCTGTGCGGCGTGCACCTGCCGCGTGACGAGGCCGTCGTCGGCCCCGACGGGCGTTCGCTCTTCTGCAGCGAGGCCCACCGCATCGAGCTGCAGGCCCGCCAGCGCCGCGGCGGCGCCGACACGTGAGCCTGCGCCCGCCGCTTTCCCTGATCGGGCGCCTGCTGCGCCGAAGCCCGCCGCCGGCCGGCGAGCCGCCCCCCCAGGATGCCGCCTCCTGGTTCGGCACTTCGGCAGCCTGGGACGACCTGCCCGCCGCACCGGAAGCCGGAACGGAATCCGAGCCGCCCGCACCTGGCGCCTCGCTGCCGCCCTTCGTCCGCATTTACCGCGTGTTCATCGGCGCGCGCATGGCCCTGGCGCTGGTGCTGCTGTCGGCCCAGTTGCTGAGCTACGCGCTGGGCAACCAGCCGATATGGGCCGCCCTCATCCTCAGCCTGGTCTACGCGGCCCAGACCCTGTCCATCTGGCTGCTGCCCGCCCCCGCCGAGGCCCAACCGCGCGTCGGCGCCAAAGGCACCGCCACGCCGCTGCGCCGGCGCAGCTGGCTGGCGACCATCGGCGTGGACGTGGTGACGCTGTCGCTCTTCTATGCCATGTCACCCGCCAGCGGCGTCAACTATCCGCTGCTGCTGGCCCTGCCGGTGCTGATGGCCGGCGTGATGACGCCGCGCTTGCCCGCCCTGGGCGTGGCCGCCATCGTCACCTTGGTGCTGCTGGGCGTGGCCCTGTGGGGCGGCGACCGCAGCGGCCAGACCAGCACCCTGCTGACCCAGGCCGGGCTGCTGGGTACGGGCTTCTTCGCGATCGCGGTGCTGGCCGGCGAACTCGCCGAGCGGCTGGCCAGCGCCGGCCTCAGCGCCCGCGGCAGCATGGAGCTGGCACGGCAGCAGGCCCAGCTCAACCGCCTGGTGATCGACGAGATGCAGGACGGCGTGCTGGTCGTCGACCGCCAGGGCCGGGTGCGTGCGGCCAACCCCTCGGCCCGCCGGCTGCTGGCCGCCGAGGGCATGGCCCGCGCCGCCCCCTTCCAGCTGCGGGGCGTGGCCGACTGGGAGCCGCTGGTGCGCTCGGTGGAGCAGGCTTTCATCGACGGCCGCTGGCCGGCCGGCGGCCGTGAGGTCACCCTGCCGCTGCGCGCGGCCCAGGACAGCATCGGCCTGCGCGAGCTGCGCCTGCGCGTGCGCTTCACGCAGCGCCGCGACGCACAGGGCCCGGAGGACCTGTGCGTGCTCTTCATCGAGGACATGCGCAGCATCTACGCCCGCGCGCGCCAGGACAAGCTGGCCGCCATGGGCCGCATGTCGGCGGGCATCGCACATGAGATCCGCAACCCGCTGGCTGCCATCGCGCAGGCCAACGCGCTGCTTGACGAGGACGTCTCCACGCCTACGCAGCGCAAACTGACGCAGATGGTCTCGGCCAACGTGGACCGGCTCAAGCGCATCGTCGACGACGTGCTCGACGCCGCGCCCGGCGTGCGCAGCGACCCGGGCCTGATCGCGGTAGGCCAGCAGGTGTCGATCATCTGCGAGGACTGGCTGCGTGCCGCCGAGATGCCCGCCGAGCTGCGGCGCACGGGCGCCGGCGGCGCGCTGATGAGCACCATGGGCAGCGCGGCCGCGCGCCTGGCCGGCCGCTTCGACGCCGAGCACCTGCGCCGCGTGCTGGTCAACCTGCTGGACAACGCCTGGCGGCACAGCTCGCAGACGGCCGGCGCGATCGAGGTGCGGCTGGAGAGCCGCCACCGCCGAGGCGAAGGCCGCGACCCGCGCGAATACCTCGTGCTGTCGGTCTTCAACGACGGCGAGGTGATCCCCGAGCACGTCGAACGTTCGCTGTTCGAGCCCTTCTTCTCCACCCGCAGCCGCGGCGCCGGACTGGGCCTGTATATTTGCCGCGAGCTGTGCGAGCGCTACGGCGCCAACATCGAGTACCGCCAGCACGGCGCGCAAGAGCGGCGCCGCAACGAGTTCGTCGTGGCCATGCCGGCCTTCCCCCTGCTCACCGCCCCATGACCGCCGCACCTTCCCAGTACAGCCTGCTGGTCGTCGACGACGAGCCGGACCTGCGCACGCTCTATGAGCTGACGCTGCTGCGCGAAGGCTACGAGGTGGAGACCGCCGCCAGCGTGGACGATGCCTGGCTGCACCTGCAGGACCGCCGCTTCAGCGCCGTCATCACCGACATGCGCCTGCCCGACGGCAGCGGGCTGGAGCTGCTGCAGCGCCTGGAACAGGCCGGCCGCGCCGAGAAGGCCATCGTCATCACGGCCTACGGCTCGGCCGACAACGCGGTGCAGGCATTGAAGGCCGGTGCCTACGACTACCTGACCAAGCCGGTGGACCTGCGGCAGTTCCGCACCGTCGTCGCCTCCGCGCTGGGCCGCGCTGAAGCGCCCTCGCCGCCCGGCAGTGCGGCGGCGGCCGTCTCCGGCGCGGCCGCGGGCAGCCGCATGACGCCCCGGCCGCCCGACGAGCCGCGCCTCGCCGCGCCGCGCCGCCCGGCGGATGCCCTCGCCATGCCGCTGCCTGCCGCAGCAGCGTCGCCAGCACGCGGAACCGTCGTCTCCGACTCGCTGCGCCGCATGGTCGGCACGTCCGAGGCCATGCGCCAGGTGCGCGCTCTGATCGACAAGGTCGCACGCAGCATGGCCCCCGTGTGGATACGCGGCGAGTCGGGCACCGGCAAAGAACTGGTCGCACACGCCATCCACGACGTCGGCGTGCGTGCCAGCCAGCCCTTCATCGCCGTCAACTGCGGCGCCATCCCCGAGCAACTGCTGGAGGCCGAGTTCTTCGGCTACCGCAAAGGGGCCTTCACCGGCGCAGCCGAGGATCGCGAGGGCTTCTTCCAGGCGGCCAAGGGCGGCACCCTCTTCCTCGACGAGATCGGCGACCTGCCGCTGGCGATGCAGTCCAAGCTGCTGCGCGCCATCCAGGAGCGCGCGGTGCGCCCGGTCGGCGCGGTCAGCGAAGTCACCGTGGATGTGCGCATCATCAGCGCCACGCACAAGGACCTCGCCTTCGAGGTCGAGGCCGGCCGCTTTCGCCAGGACTTGTACTACCGCCTCAACGTGATCCAGATCTTCGTGCCCCCGCTGCGCGAGCGCATGGAGGACCTGGCCGTCATCTGCAGCCACCTGTTGCAGCGCATCGCCGCGGAAGCCCAGGCCGCGCCGCTGCCGCTGAGCGCGGCCGCGCTGCAGCGGCTGCAGCAGCACGACTTCCCCGGCAACGTGCGCGAACTGGAGAACCTGCTGCACCGCGCCGTCGCGCTGTGCAGCGGGCAGGCCATCGAGCCCGAGGACATCGGGCTGCCCGCACTCCCCGCCAAGCCGTCAGACGACTGGCCGCGGACGGAAGCCGCCCCCTTGCCCGCCTCCGCGCTGGGCTCCGACGGCCTGCCGGCGGATCTCGCCCAGCATCTGGACGCCGTCGAGCGCGAGATCCTCGTGCGGGCACTGAACAAACACAACAACAACCGCACCGCCGCAGGCAGCAGCCTCGGACTGACCTTGAGGCAGATGCGCTACCGCATGGCGCGCCTGGGCATCACCGGTGGCGACTGGTCCGGCAGCGGCGACGACGCCGGCGACGAGGGCCGCGGCACGTGAGCGCCGCGCAGGGCTGGGACGCCGGCTGGTGGCGGCAGGCCCGGCAGGTGCCTTCGCCCAACTTCGGACCACGGCCTGCCGCATCGGTGATCGACCTCGTCGTCGTGCATTCGATCAGCCTGCCTCCCGGTGAATACGGCGGGCCGCAGATCGAGCAGCTCTTCACCAACCGGCTGGACTGGTCGGCGCATCCCTATTTCGAGACCATACGCGGCGCCGAGGTGTCCGCGCATTTCCTGATCCGGCGCGACGGCGAGGTCGTCCAGTTCGTCAGCGTGCAGGATCGCGCCTGGCATGCGGGACGCTCGTCCTGGCGCGGGCGCGACAACTGCAACGACTATTCGGTGGGGATCGAGTTGGAGGGCCTGGAGGATCACGCCTTCGAGGCGGCGCAGTACACGGCGCTGTCCAGGCTGGTCGACGCGCTGGCAGGCAGCCTGCCGATCGCCGCAGCCGTGGGGCATGAGCACGTCGCGCCCGGGCGCAAGCGTGATCCGGGCAGCCGCTTCGATTGGAACGAACTGGGCCGGCGCCTGGGCTGGCCCGCCGCCAGGCTGGGGGCCGGGGCCTGCTGACAGGTCGGACAGGCCGGAAACGAGAAAGGGCCCCGAGGGGCCCTTTCGTTCACCTGCAGTGACTGCGGTCACTCGGTCGGCGCGTAGTGGAAGAACTTCGCCACCGGCTGCAGCACCGGGAAGTCCTGCACGGCCAGCGGCAGGAAGGCCACGATGAGCAGGCCGACCGTCATCACCGCAGTCGGCAGGATCCAGCGCTCGTAGCGGCGGTAGAAGCCGAGGTGGCGCACTTCCTTGTCGGCGCGCTCGACCTCTTCCTCGCCCACGACCTGACGCATCAGCAGTTGGTTCAGCGCAACCGGCGGCATCAGGTAGCCGAGTTCGAAGGCCACCAGCACCATCATCCAGAAGTGCACCGGGTCGATGCCGTTGGCGTAGGCGATGGGCGCCAGCGTGCTCGACACCACGATCACCGCGCCGAAGGGGTCCATCACCATGCCCAGCAGCACCTTGACCACCAGCAGGAAGGCCATGGCCGTCCACGGGCTGCGGAACTCCTTCGGAGCCAGTTGCATGATCTCTGAACGCTCGATCACGCCGCCGATGGCCAGCGACAGCATCATCAACGACAGCAGCGCGCCGATGTGGCCGATGGTCTCGGTGGTGGCGTAGCGGATCGAGGACTCGATGCCGGGCTGGCGATGCGCCGCGTACTCGGGCAGGTCTTCCGGCTTGTCCTTTCGCGACAGCAGTTTGTCGAAGATCACGATCAGCACCATCATGACCGGCATGATGGTCGGCGCGGTGATCTCGTTGAGCTTGGTGTCCAGCACGTATTCGTACAGCGCGACGATCACCAGCACCACGGCCACGTAGGGCAACACGGGCACGATCTGGCGCAGCATCTGCGGGATCGCCTCGCTGGGCGAGGTGATCTTCACGCGCTGGGTGCGGTGCAACTGGGAGGCCACGAAGAACAACGTGGAGGTCAGCGCGAAGACGTAGACGCCCCAGTGGTACAGCAGGTTGGTCGTCACCTGCTTGTTCAGCGCGGTGATCAGCACCACCAGCAGGCAGGGACGCAGCACGACGCCCAGCGAGCCGGACATCGCCGTGGCAGCCAGGGCGAACTGGCGCGAACCGCCTACCGCGCGCACTTCGTGGAAGACGATGGCACCGGCGGCGATCACGAAGATCCCGGATGCGCCCGTGTAGGCCGTGGGCACCGCCGCGGCCAGCAGGATGATGTAGGTCAGCGCCTCGGGCGACAGCTTCCACGGCCGCACGATGTTCATGAACAGGTCGACCAGGCGGCTCTGCTTGAGCAGCATGCCGGCCCAGATGAAGAGGCCCAGGTTCAGGAACAGGTTGGGCAGCTCCATCATCTGGTTGACGTAGATCGCCAGGCCGGAGTCGTGCCCGTGAAGCAGGAAGTACAGGCCAGCGATGACCGCCATCGACGCGAACAGCGGGACCGACAGCGCGGCATGGCCCCACGAGCCTTCGCCCGCCACGGGGATGTGCGCCGGCAGCTTGATCAGCCGCTTCAGGCTGATGGCCAGCAGGATGGTGAACAGCCCCATCCAGATGAAGTAGATGTGCGGATGCTCGACCTCGATGCCCGAGGCCTTGGAGATCTGGTAGTAGCGGATCGACGAATACAGCAGCAGGCCCGCAGCGGCGGCGATCGTCAGGTTCTGGACGATGAAGTCCTTGCGGTAGCGTGCCGGGCGGATGCCGATGTGGTGGAAGCCCAGGGTCGTCGTGATCGCGGCCAGGCCGACCATGATCAGCAGGATCAGCGGCCGGTTGTCGGTGCCCACCTTGAACAGCACGAAGAAGCTGGTCTCCAGCGTGCGGTAGGCCTTCAGCTTGGGCGTGACGTGGTCCTTGATGCGGTCGTAGAGCGCATGCCGCTCCTTGCAGACCGCGGCGGCGGAGATCTTGGACTTGCGCAGGACCTCGGGATCCAGCTTGGTCTCGCCGAAGAGCGCGTCCAGGTCATCGGCCGGCTTGCCCTGCTTGGCCTCCATCTCCTTGCGGATCTCTGCCTCGATGTCCGGATTCGGATTGCAGGTCGGCGGCGTGGGGTCGGCCCGCAGCATGAAGTACTGAACGCCCTTCTGCGGATCACCGAACATCGACTCGCCCAGCTTGAGCAGCTGGCCGTGCATCATCTCGCCCGTGCCGATGACCAGCGTCAGCACCAGGAGAGCGAAGATGGGGAGGCTGGACAGCCATTCCTGCAGCGTGCGGCCGAGGACTCTGGTGGCGGCTGGGGGCGAGGGGTGATTCATGGACAAACGTTCATTACTGCAGGGAGACGCCACTGCAGGGCAATACAGAAAAAAGGGGGCGCCTGTGGAGCCCCCTTGCGTGCGAACGGTCGCGCAACTGCGCGACCGTCGACTCGTCACTCAGGCAGGCTGATCAGTTCCAGTCCAGCTCGGCCTGCGTCGCGCATTCCGAGTCCGACGGATTGATGCTGCAGCGGACCTTCTTGATGATTTTCAGGCCACGCTTGCTGTACAGGCCCTGATTGGCGATGTCGATGCGGGACTCGCGCAGCATCAGGGTGTACTTGACCGAGTTCTCAGGCGCCAGGTCCATCCACTTGTCGGCGGGGATGCTGGCCTCGGCCTTCTTGATCAAGTCCAGCGCACGGTCGTACTGGCTGACCCAGTACTCGCGCGACTTCTGGCCGAAGCCCTCGGGGAACTTGCTCTTGTTGATGATGACCTGGAAGCTCAGGACGAGCAGCGGGAAGCGGGAGACCGCACCCTTGGTGCCGATGCCCTTGTAGAGCTCCAGCGGCTTGTAGGCCAGCGCGGGCGCGCCGATCATGTCGACCGAGCCGTTGTTGAACTTGGTGGCGAAGTTGGTGATGTCGGCCGAGACCGGCTGGGCGCCGATCTTCTGGATCATCACGGCCTGCGCCTTGTCGTAGTCGAAGGCGGCGATCTTCTTGCCGGCGAGTTCCTCGACCGTGTCGATCTTGCGGTCGTTGATGATGGGATAGGCCGCGCCGCCGGGGATGATGCCCGCGACTTCGTAGTTGCCCGAAACCATGTCCTTGGCCGCAGCGGGCGACGAGAAGACCTGGATGACCTTGCGCACGGCCTCATAGGTCGCGGGGATGTCGATCTTGCCTTCGCGCACGATGGTGGTGGAACCCAGGGAGTCCAGCGAGCCGGCCACCTGGT
>SCTQ01000014.1 GCA_004322345.1 Aquabacterium sp.
AGCTGCCAGGCCTGGGCGCTCAGCGGGAAGGCGTAGTAGGCGCGGGCGCCGATCTCGCGCACGCGCAGGATCTCGCCGGGGGCGGCGGCGGCGAGCACGGCATCGGCGGGCGGCGCGTAGAACGGATCGTCCTTGGGCTCGGGGATGGTGTCCGACGGCGTGGGCCAGGTCTCGGGCGCGGCATGGGTGGCGAAGGCGCAGCAGGCGAGGGCGGCGGCCAGCAGGGTGCGGGCGGCAAGGGTCATCGTTGTCTCCGGAGCGTTGTTGAGGCGGGCGCATTGTTCGAGCCGCCTCTCGCGTCCGTATTGGCCGATCGCGCGCCGCTTGTGCGCCATCGCGCAGAACCAGGGTTAGACCGGCCCCGCGTCCGCTGGGCGTGGGCAAGAAAAAACCGGCAGGGCCAGGCGGCCGTGCCGGTTTGCGCGTGCGCCGGAGCCGGGAGGCGCCGGAGGCCGTGCGCTCAGTTCACCACTTGCGCCAGCTCGCCCTTGGCGTACTTCTGCGCGATCTCGCTCAGCGGGATGGGCTTGATCTTGCCGGCCTGGCCCTCGCAGCCGAACTCGATGTAGCGTGCCTTGCACACCAGCTTGGCCGCTTCGCGGGCGGGCTTGAGCCACTCGCGGGCGTCGAACTTGTCCGGGTTCTCGGCCAGGAACTTGCGCACCGCGCCGGTCATCGCCAGGCGGATGTCGGTGTCGATGTTGATCTTGCGCACGCCGTGCTTGATGGCTTCCTGGATCTCCTCGACGGGCACGCCGAAGGTCTCCTTCATCTTGCCGCCGTACTGGTTGATGATCGCCAGCAGCTCCTGCGGCACGGAGGACGAGCCATGCATCACCAGGTGGGTGTTGGGGATGCGCTTGTGGATCTCCTTGACGCGCGAGATCGCCAGGATGTCGCCCGTGGGCTTGCGCGAGAACTTGTAGGCGCCGTGGCTGGTGCCGATGGCGATGGCCAGGGCGTCGAGCTGCGTGGCCTTGACGAACACGGCGGCTTCCTCGGGGTCCGTCAGCATCTGGCTGTGGTCCAGCTTGCCTTCGGCGCCGATGCCGTCTTCCTCGCCGGCGTCGCCGGTCTCCAGGTTGCCCAGGCAGCCCAGTTCGCCTTCCACGGTCACGCCGACCTTGTGGGCCAGGTCGACGACGGTGCGCGTCACGGTCATGTTGTAGTCGAAATCGGCCGGCGTCTTGCCGTCCTCCTTCAGCGAGCCGTCCATCATCACCGAGCCGAAGCCCAGGTCGATGGCGCCCTGGCAGATCTTGGGCGAGGTGCCGTGGTCCTGGTGCATCACCAGCGGGATGTGCGGATAAGCCTCGACCGCGGCCTGGATCAGATGCTTGATGAAGGACTCGCCGGCGTACTTCCGGGCACCTGCGCTGGCCTGCAGGATGACCGGGGCGCCGACTTCGTCGGCCGCGGCCATCACGGCCTGAACCTGTTCCAGGTTGTTGACGTTGAAGGCGGGGATGCCGTAGCCCTGCTCGGCGGCGTGGTCGAGCAGCTGGCGCATGGAAACGAGAGGCATGGGGAACTCCTGAGAAGCGAAAGAAACCGGAGGAGCGCCTCGGCGGACCCTGTCAACGGCGGGGGTCGGACTGCCTGGCCGCGTGGCGCGCGGGATTGCGGAAGATTCTAGCCAGGGGCCTCCTCGGGTAGACCCTGAACGCCGCCGGGTGGCCCCCCGGGCATCGGGGGCCCCGGGATGCAGCCTCGCCGCCCCTTTTTTTCACGGATCACGGCGGGCGCGGCGGGCGGACAGTCGGCCTGGTATCCGCCCGGGCACCCAGCCGGGCGGCTTGCTCGCATGCCCGCCCACCTGCCCCAGCCCACCGACCACCCGCCTGCCGCGGCCGCACCGCGGCGGGAGGCGGCCGCCTTTGCGGTCGAGCTGCTGGCCGCCTTGCTGGAGGCCGGCAGCGCTGCCGCGGCGGCCCGCGTGCTGCTGCGGGAGCTGGCGGCACGCGCGGGTTGCGAGCACGCCGTGCTGGCGCGCGTCGAACACGGCGACTGCATCGCCTGGCAGAGCTGGCAGGCTGCCGGCGCCCTCGACGAAAAGCGCTTCCTGGCCGCGGCCGACGAGGCGCTGGACCAGGGCCTTGCCCTGGCCTGGCCCGCCCAGCCGGCACGGCCGGGGATCGTCCTGGCGCTGCGCACCCTGGCCGAGTCCGCCGGTCCTGCGGCCTGGGCCGTCAGCCTGCCCTTGTCGGCCGATGGCCGGCCCGTGGCCAGCCTGTGCCTGCTGCGCCGCGACCGCGGTGGTCAGACCCCCGAGCAGTCGGCCGCCGCGCTGGCCGAACTCGAACACCTGTGCGCGCTGGCCGCTCCCTTGCTGGCACTGCAGCTCGAACGCGAGCGCGGCGCCCTGGCGCGGCTGCGTCTGCAGGCCCGGGCATGGGCGCAAGGCCTGCGCGGCCCGCAAGGCGGCCGCCGCCGCGGCGTGCTGGGCCTGGCGGCGGCCGTGCTGCTGCTGGCCAGCCTGGTCCCCGTCGACCAGCGCGTCGGCGGCCAGGCCCGCGTCGAGGGTGCCGAGCAGCGCGTGCTGGCCGCCCCGGTCGATGGTTTCCTGAAGGCGGCCCACGTCCACCCCGGCGAGCACGTGCGTGCCGGCCAGCTGCTGGCCGACCTGGCCGAGCAGGACCTGCAACTGGAGCGCGAGAAGTGGTCCAGCCAGCTGGCCCAGCACGAGAACGCCTACGCCGCCGCCATGGCCCGCTCCGACCGCGGCGAGGCCGCGGTGGCGCTGGCCAAGGTCTCCGAGGCCGAGGCCCAGCTCGCGCTGGTGCGCGGCCAGCTGCAGCGCGCCCAGCTCACCGCACCCTTCGACGGCATCGTCGTCGATGGCGACCTCGGTCAGCGCATCGGCGCGCCGGTCCGCCAGGGCGACGCCTTGCTCACCGTGGCCACCGCGACGCGCTTTCGCGTCATCGTGCAGATCGACGAGCGCGACATCGCCGGCGTGCGTGCCGGCCAGCGCGGCGTGCTGGCGCTGTCGGCCCTGCCCTGGGACACGCTGGACATCCGCGTGCTGCGCGTGACGCCGCTGGCCAAGGCGGAGGAATCCGGCAATGTCTTCGAGGTGCAGGCGGAGCTGCTGGCCGGCGCGAAGCGCCTGGCCGAGGTCCGCCCCGGCCTGCAGGGCCAGGCCAAGCTGGTGGTCGGCCGCGCGCCGTGGCTGTGGGGCGTGCTGCAGCCGATCGCCCGCCGCGTGCGCGTCGCGGCCTGGAGCTGGATGGGATGAACGCGCTGGAAAACGCCGGGCCGCCCCCCGGACCTGGGCGGCCGTCATGAGCGACTGGTTCAGCGCCCACTGGTTCCGCGTCGCCGGCCTCAAGCCGCGCCTGGCCGACGGCGTGCTGGTGCAGCGCCAGCGCGTGCGAGGCGAGGTCTGGCAGGTGCTTGGCCCCGCCGGCCCCGATGCCGCCACCCGCAGCTGCCGCCTCAACCGCGCCGCCTATGCGCTGGCCGCACGGCTGGACGGCAGCCGCAGCGTGCAGGCCGTGTGGGAGGAACTGCAGCGGCAGGAAGCCGACGACGCCGTGCCGACGCAGGAGGAGGTCGTGCGCACCCTGCTGGCGCTGCACGCCCAGGGCCTGCTGGCCTATGACCGCGCACCCGACTTCGGCGTGATCGCCGCGCAGCAGGCCGCGGGCGCGCCGGCCGCGCCGCGGCGCGCGCGCTTCAACCCGCTGTCCTGGCGGTTGCCGCTGGGCGACCCGACGCGCGTGCTGGACCGGCTGGTGCCGCTGGCGCCCCGGCTCTTCGGTCGCGTGGCGTGGTGGCTGTGGCTGGTCGTCGTGTGCGTCGGCGCCGCCGCGGCGGCCCTGCATGCGGACCAGCTGCAGGCGCATGCGCGGCAGTGGCTGTCCACGCCGCGCTACCTGCTGCTGGCTGCGCTGCTGGTGCCGGCGATGAAGGCGCTGCACGAGCTGGGCCATGCGCTGGCCGTGCGCCGCCACGGCGGCGCGGTGCACGAGGCGGGCGTCACGCTGATGCTGCTGTTGCCGATGCCCTATGTGGACGCATCGGCCGCCTCCGGCTTCGCGCGCGTGCGCCACCGTGTGCTGGTGAGCGCGGCGGGCATGCTGGTCGAGCTGGCGCTGGCGGCCTGCGGGCTGGCGCTTTTCCTGGGGACGGACGCCGGCTGGCTGCACGACATCGGCTTCGTCGTCTTCTTCGTCGGTGGCGTCAGCAGCATCGTCTTCAACGCCAACCCGCTGCAGCGCTTCGACGGCTACTACCTGCTGTGCGATGCGCTGCAGCTGCCCAACCTGGCCACGCGCAGCCGCGCCTTCTGGCTGGAGCGCCTGCGCGAGCGCGTGCTGCGGGTGCCGCCGGACGTGCCGCTGCAGGCGGCGCGCGGCGAGCGGCCCTGGCTGTGGGCCTATGCGCCGCTGTCCTGGGCCTGGCAGGCCGCGCTGGCCGGCCTGGTCGCGGGCTGGGCAGGCGGCTTGTCCAGCGTGCTGGGCGTGCTGGCCGGCGCCTGGCTGGCGTGGGCGCTGCTGTCGCCGCCGCTGCGGCTGCTGGCCGAACTCTGGCGCGCCGCCTGGGCGCCGCAGCGTCCCGGCCCGCTGCTGGCACGCGTGGCCCTGCTCGCGGCGCTGCCGCTGTTGCTGCTGGCCCTGCCGCTGCCCGAGCGTGCCCTGGTGCGCGGCGTGGTCTGGGCAGATGAAGCGGCGCTGCTGCGCCCGCAGACCGAGGGCTTCGTGCTCGCCGTGCACGCGTCCGATGGCCAGCAGGTGCAGGCCGGCGACCTGCTGCTGGAGCTGTCCAACCCCAAGCTGCAGGCCGAGCGCGACCGCGTCGCGGCCCAGGCCGACGCGGCCGAGCACCAGCAGTTCCAGGCCTTCGGCGAGGACGGTGCGCGCATGGGCAACGCCTCCGAGGAGACGCAGCGGCTGCGGGCCCAGCTCGACGAGCTGGACCGGCGCCTGGCCGGCCTGCAGCTGCGCGCCGCACGCAGCGGCCGCCTCGTGCTGCCCGGCCAGGCCGACCTGGACGGCGCCTGGCTGGCGCGCGGCAGCCTGGTCGGCCACGTGCTGGGGGCCGGCCTGCCCACCCTGCGCGTGGCCGTGGACCACGAGGACGCGGTGCGCCTGCGCCAGCGCCTGCACGGCATCAGCGTGCGTCCGGCCGGCTTCCCGGCCGCGGCCGCCGCGCTGCCCGCGCAACTGCTGCGCGACGGCCAGTCGGCCACCCGGCAGCTGCCCAGCGCCGCGCTGGGCGATCGCCACGGTGGCGACATCCAGACCGATCCGCAGGACCGCGACGCGCTGCGCACGCTGCGTCCCGTGGTGCTGATGGACGTGGCCGCGCAGCAGCCCTTCGCCCAGCGCCTGGGCGAACGCGCCTGGGTGCGCTTCGACCTCGGCTGGTCGCCACTGGCCGCGCAGCTGCTGCAGGGCCTGCGCCGCCAGGTGGCGCAGCGCTTCAACCCCGCGCAATGAGCGCCGCCCCCCGCCTGCCGCTGCCGCGCCCCGGCGCCTTCTGGGGCAGCTATCCGCAGCGCCGGCCCGGCAGCCCGCCGCCGCTGGCCGCATCGGCCTGGCTGCCCGTGGCCCGCGTGCTGGCGCACCGCGTGCGTGCCGTGCGCAACCTGCGCGACGACGGCATCGAAGCCGCACGGGTGCGGCTGCTGCGCGAGGGCCTGGCACCGGGCGCCGTGGTGCAGGCGCTGGCCGCCGTGGTGCCCGTCGTGCAGCGCACGCTGGGCCACGCGCTCTTCGACCACCAGCTCTTCGCCGCCTGCGCGCTGCTGGACAACCGCCTGGCCGAGATGGCCACCGGCGAGGGCAAGAGCCTGGCCGTCGCCGTGGCCGCCGCCGTGGCCGCGCTGGCCGGCGTGCCGGTGCACGTGGCCACCGCCAACGACTACCTCGCCGAACGCGACCTGCAGGCCGCGCTCGCGCTGTTCACCGCGCTCGGCCTGAGCGCGGCCTGCGTGGCCGGCGGCGACGAGCCGTCCGCGCGCCGCGCGGCTTATGCCTGCGACATCGTCTACACCAGCGCCCGCGAGCTGGCCTTCGACTGGCTGCGCGACCACCTGCAGGCCGGGCCCGCAGGCCTGCAGCGGCACGCCGTCGCGCTGTCCGGCGATGCGGCCCCGCTGCCGTTGATGCGCGGCCTGTGCATGGCCATCCTCGACGAGGCCGACGCCATCCTGCTCGACGAGGCCTGCGTGCCGCTGGTCATCGCGCAGGCGGCACCCAATGCCGCGCGCCGCGCCTTCCTCTGGCAGGCGCTGGCCATCGCGCGCCGGCTGGAGGGTGCGGATCACCACCCCGATGCCTCCGGCACGCGCGAGCAGCTCACCGACGCCGGCCGCGAGGCCGTACGCGCCGCATCGGCCGCGCTGGGCGGCCCATGGCAGCGCACGCGCTACCGCGAGGAGGCCGTGGCCACCGCGCTGACCGCGCTGCACCGCTGCCAGCGCGACCGTGACTACCTCGTGCGCGACGGCAGGCTCGAATTGCTGGACACGCTGACCGGGCGCGTCGCCGCCGGCCGCGCCTGGTCGCGGGGACTGCAGGCCGCCGTGGAGCTGAAGGAGGGCTGCACGCCCACGCCCGACAGCGAGACCGCGGCCCAGGTCACCTACCAGCGCTTCTTCCGCGGCTACCTGAGGCTGTGCGGCGTGTCCGGCACGCTGGTCGAGGCGCGCGCCGAACTCGCCGCCGTCTACGGCCTGCAGGTGGTGGCCGTGCCGCGCCGACAACCCAGCCGCTGCGTGCGCCTGCCCACGCGGCTGTACGCCGACGCCGCATCGCTGTGGCCCGCGGTGGCCGAGCGGGCCGGGCGGCTGGCGGCGGCCGGGCGCCCGGTGCTGGTGGGCACCGACAGCGTGGCCGATTCCGAGGCGCTGTCCGCCTGCCTGGCCGGTGCCGGCCTGGCGCACCAGGTGCTCAACGCCCGCCACGACGCGCAGGAGGCCGCCATCGTGGCCACTGCGGGCCGCGCCGGCTGCATCACCGTGGCCACGCGCATGGCCGGGCGCGGCACCGACATCGCGCTGGACGAGGCGGCACGCGCCGCCGGCGGCCTGCACGTGCTGGCCTGCCAGCACAACCCTTCTGCGCGCCAGGACCGCCAGCTCTGGGGCCGCGCCGCGCGCCAGGGCGAGCCCGGCAGCGTCGAGGCCTGGGTGGTGGCGGACGCCGGCACGCCGCTGGGCCGCCGCGCGGGCGCCTGGCTGCGGGCGTGGTGCCTGCGGCTGCCGCAGTTCCTGTCCGACCGCCGAGAGCAGGGGCTGCGCGCGCAACTCCTGCTGCAGGACGAAGGCTGGGAAAGGCGCCGTGGCTGACGTGAACTATTGCCGCGCGTGTAGGCCTGCGCCGCATGCCTGCGGACAAGTCTCACGCAGGGCGCTGTGTACAGCGCGGCGGGCAGCGTCGCCGTCCTTCAGACGGGGGCCCGCGAGCCGATACCGGCCAATGTGGCAAGGATCGATGTCGAGAGTCAGGTGATGGGAGTGTCCAGCTTCATCCGCAAGCAGCACGCGCTCGTGCTGGCAGCCGCATGGCTGGCTGCCGGCGCCGTGGCCGCGCCGGGCTCCGCCGCGCAGCGCGCCGCCGGGTGCCTGATCGAGCCCTCGCAGGTGGCCGAGGTCGGCACGCCGGTCACCGGCGTGGTCGAGCGCATGCAGGTGTCCCTCGGCGACGAGGTGCAGGAAGGCCAGCCGCTGGCCCTGCTGCGCGCCGACGTCGAGCGCGCCAATGCCGAGGTGGCCGACACGCGGGCCCAGGTCGACGCCGATGTGCGCGCGGCCGAGGCCAACCTCGAGCTCGCCCAGCAGAAGGTGCGTCGCAACCGCCAGCTGCTGGAGCAGCAGTTCGTCTCCCAGCAGGCCCTGGACCAGGCCCAGGCCGAGTCCGACGTGGCCGAGCAGAAGCTGCGCATGGCGCGCAGCCAGCAGGCCATCTGGGCCCGCGAGCGCACGGCCGCCCGAGCGCAGGTGGGCCTGCGCACGCTGCGCAGCCCCATCGCCGGCATCGTCGTCGAGCGCTACAGCAATCCCGGCGAACGCGTCGAGGACCGCCCGCTGCTGCGCGTGGCCACCATCGATCCGCTGCGCGTGGACCTGATGGTGCCGGCCGCGCAATGGGGCAGCGTGGCCCTGGGCGACGCCATCACCATCCGCCCCGACCTGCCCGGCGCCGCGCCGGCCCATGCCAAGGTCAGCTACATCGACCGCGTGATGGACGCGGCCAGCAACACCTTCCGCGTGCGCCTGCTGCTGCCCAACCCGGGGCACCGCCTGCCCGGCGGCCTGCGCTGCAAGGCCGACCTGCCGGGTGCGGTCAGCGCCCAGGCCGCGCCGTCGCCGCAATCGGCGCCTGCTGCCGCGCCGCGCGCCGGCGTCAAGCCGGCCTCGGCCGCGCCCGAGCCTGCCGCGCCGCTGAACCTGAAGCAGGACGCCAGCCTGCGCCCGCGCATCTGAGGCCCCGCGTGGCCCGCCCGGCGCACCCCGCCCCCGTCCTGCGTCCCGCGGCCCGAGCGGTCGTCGAGGCCATGGAGCCGCGCCTGCTGTACTCGGCCGACGCCGCTTCCGTCGCGCTGGCCGCCGCCGGTGCCGGCGAACTGGCCGGCCTGCAGGAGCGCCGCCAGCTCGAAGCCGCCCAGGCCATTACCACGCAGGCCCGGACCGAGATCGTGTTCATCGACGCTTCCGTCACCGACGCCGGCAGGCTGGTTGCCGACCTGCAGGCCCAGCAGTCCGCCGGCCGTGCGGTGGAGATCGTGCGCATCGCCGCCGACGAAGACGGCATCGCCGTCATCGGCCAGGCCCTGCAGGGCCGCAGCGACATCGGTGCCGTGCACCTCGTCAGCCACGGCACCGACGCCACCGTGCACCTGGGCGACAAGGTGCTGGACCAGACCGCGCTGTTCCAGCGCGCCGGCGAGATCGCCGCGTGGGGCGAGGCGCTGAGCCCGGATGCCGACCTGCTGATCTACGGCTGCGGCGTCGCGGCCAGCGACGAGGGCAAGGCCTTCGTGCAGGACCTGACCGCCCTGACCGGCGCGGACGTGGCGGCCAGCTCCGACGCCACCGGCGCCGCCGCGGCCGGCGGCGACTGGGACCTGGAGGTGCGCACCGGCAGCATCGAGGCCGCGCTGGCCCCCGGCGTCGACCTGCAGGCCACCTGGACCGGCGTGCTGCCCAGTGGCCAGGGCTACGCGATCTGGCTGTCGCCGGACTCCGACGGCGGCGGCAGCTGGTCCAACCTCAACCCCGTCGACGACGAGGAGCTGCTGCAGCTGGGCGGCAGCAACCTCAACTACGGCACCACCACCACCGGCAGCTTCAGCCGCGTCGGCTTCGACCTGCGCAACTTCGGGCTGAACGGCGTCAGCCTGGACGACGTGGTCTATGTCGAGCGCAGCCTCACCCTGGCCTCGGGCGTCAGCGTGCAGGCCGGCGACCTGCTGTTCACGCTGGGCTCCTCGGCCACGCTGGCCAGCGGCAGCAGCTCGCTGGCCGTCAACAGCGACGACGTGGTGCGCTTCCGCCCCACGACGGCGGGCAACTACACCGCCGGCACCTTCACGATGGCGATGGAGAACCTGGGCCTGGGCGTCTACGGCGCCAACTCCACCGACGTCACCGGCCTGGCCCTGGTGCAGGACGACCTCACGGTGGGCGAGGCCAGCCTGAACGAGGGCACGCTGCTGTTCAGCGTCCAGGGCGGCTCGCAGGACAGCGACATCTTCTACGTGCGCAGCATCACCCTGCTGGGCCTGATCCCCATCGGCTACGACGCGCCCACGCTGGTCAAGGGATCCGAGGTCGGCATCGACAAGCGCATCAACGCGCTGGAGATCGCCTCCTCGGACGTGACCCTGGCCAACTACGTCGCGCCCACCGGCCGGCTGCTGGTCTCGCTGGACGGCAACGACACCGTGGGCGCCAACAACCTGGTCGTGAAGGCCGAGGACGTGTTCGCGATGCGCGTGGACCAGACCTCGCTCAACGGCAACACCGCCAGCGCGCAGGCCCAGCTGCTGATCCAGGGCGCGGACCTGAGCATCAACGGCCAGAACATCGACGCCATCGCGCTGCTGCCCCAGGGCGCCTATCCGGTCATCACCGGCGGCACCTCGGTGTTCTCCATCGTGGCCGAGAACACGACGGCGGTGCGCACCGTCGTCGCCACCGACGCCGACGCCGGCGCGACCCTCACCTACAGCATCGTCGGCGGCACCGATGCGTCGTCCTTCAGCATCGACGCGGCCACCGGCGCGCTGCGTTTCGTCAGCGCGCCGGACTATGAGAATCCGTCGGACGCCAACACCAACAACATCTACGTCGTCAACGTGCGCGCCTCCGACGGCACGCTGTTCAACGACCAGCAGGTCACGGTCACCGTGACCAACGCCAACGATGCGCCGGCCCTGGACCGCAACACCGGTGCCACCGTGGCCGAGGGCGCCCCGGTGACCATCACCTCGGCCATGCTGCACGTGTCCGACCAGGACCAGGCCGCATCCGCCCGCACCTACACGCTCGGCACCCTGGCCGTCCACGGCAAGGTCCAGCTCAACGGCTCGGACCTGGCGCTGAACGCCACCTTCACCCAGGCCGACATCGATGCGGGCAAGCTGAGCTACCTGCACGACGGCAGCGAGACGCCGGCTGCCGACAGCTTCGGCTTCACGGTCAGCGACGGCGCCGGCGGCAGCATTGCGGCCACCAGCTTCGCCATCGCCATCACCGCGGTGAACGACGCCCCGGCGATCGCGGCCAACACCGGCACCAGCGTGGGCGAGGGCGGCAGCAGGACGCTGACCACCGCGATGTTGTCGGCCACCGATGCCGACGACACGGCGGCCCAGCTGCGCTACACCCTGGTGGCCCTGCCGGCGCACGGCACGCTCAAGCTGTCGGGCTCGGCGCTGGCGGCCGGCGGCAGCTTCACGCAGGACGACCTGGCCAATGGCCGCGTCGCCTACCTGCACGACGGCAGCGAGACCACGTCCGACGGCTTCACCTTCAGCCTGTCCGACGGCGCGGGCGCCACGCTGCCCGACGCGGGCTTCGCGCTGGCGATCTCGCCGGCCGACGACGCGCCGCAGCTGGCCACCGGCGCGACGGCTGCACTGGCCTACACCGAGAACGACGGCGCCGTGGTCGTGGCCCCGGGCCTGACGCTGGGCGATGCCGACACGCCCGGCTTCGGCGCGGCCACGGTGACGATCAGCGCCAACTACCAGTCCGGCCAGGACCGCCTGGCCTTCACCGCGGACCACGGCATCACCGGCAGCTGGGACGGCGGCGCCGGCGTCCTCAGCCTCAGCGGCACCGCCACCGCCGCGCAATGGGAGGACGTGCTGCGCAGCGTGAGCTACGAGAACCTCGGCGAGCTGCCGTCCACCGCCGCACGCACCGTGCGCTTCGCCATCAGCGACGGCACCACGCCGGTGACGGCCGACCGCAGCATCAGCGTCGCTTCGGTCAACGACGCGCCGACGCTGGCCGCCGCCAGCGTCCCCTATGCTGCCACCGAGCAGACCTGGCTGTCGCTGACGGGCGGCTGGTTGGTCGGCGACGTGGACGCCGCCTCCGGCATCCTGAAGCTCACGCTGACGGTGGACAGCGGCATCGTGCGCGTGCTGGCCGGCAGCACCGGCGTCGGCGTCAGCGGCAACGAGACCGCGACGGTGGAGGTCACCGGCCAGCTCTCCCAGCTCAACGCGATGCTGGCGGGCAGCGGCGGCGCGGCCTTCGCCTACAAGAACGAATCCGACACGCCGCCGCCGCAGGCCGCGCTGGGCCTGCTGCTCAGCGACCAGGGCCACGGCGGATCCGGCGGCGCGCTCACGGCCGGCGGCGGTGCCACGATCGACCTCACCGCGGTGAACGACCTGCCGGTGCTGGCCGCCAACGCCGGCGCCACACTGGCCGAGGACGGCAGCCTGGTGATCACCGACTCGATGCTCAAGCTCAACGATGTCGACGATGCCGCCGACCACCGGCGCTACACCGTCGGCGCGGCGCCGGCGCACGGCATGCTGCTGCTGTCCGGCACGGCGCTGCGCGCGGGCGACGGCTTCACCCAGGCCGACGTCGACGCCGGGCGCCTGAGCTACCGGCACGACGGCAGCGAGACCACGGCCGATGCGGTGGGCTTCGCCTATGCCGACGACTCGGGCAGCATGCCGGTCACCGGCCAGCAGTTCGACCTGACGATCACGCCGGTCAACGACGCGCCCGTCTTCGCCACCAGCAGCCTCGTCGTCGGACCGGGCGGGCTGGCGCGGCCCGACATCACCGTGATCGACGTCGACGACGCGCCGGCCCTGGTGCGCATCAGCGCCAGCGGCGTCAGCGGCGGCCAGTTCGAATACGCGGCGGCGCCCAACGTCGCGATCACCGAGTTCACCCTGGCCGAGCTGCAGGCCGGCGACGTGCTCTTCCGCCAGGACGGCAGCAGCAACGTGCCCGCCGCGACCCTGCTGGCGCGCGACCAGGCCGCGGCCGCGGGCAGCGCCACGCTGGCGGTGGATTTCATCGTCGCGCTGCCGCCGCCGGTGCAGCAGCTGCCCGACAGTCCCACGCCGTCGACGCCATCCACGCAGGCCCCGCAGAGCGCACCCGTGGACAGCGCACCCGCGGCGGAGTCCGATTCGTCCGCCAACGCCGGCGCAGCCGACGCGGTGCGGCAAGTGAACCAGGGGCTCTCCGCGCTGCCCGCACGCGTGGAGACCGCCGTGGGCTGGACCGCCGCGCCGCTGGAGCTGCAGTTCGGCGGCGTGCGGGTCACGGCCGGGGGCAGCGTCACCGGCATCGCGCTCAACGAACGCAACCCGGCCGCCGCGACGGCCGCGCTGGAGGGCCTGTCGCTGGACGTGGGCAGCCTGCGCAGCAGCGAGTCCATCCAGCAGGCCGGCGTGAACCGGCTGGACGACGAGATGCAGCAGCTGCGCCGGCAACTGCTCGACGAGTCCGACCTTCACAACCAGGTGTTCGCCGGCGGCATCGCACTCAGTTCCGGCCTGTCGGTGGGCTACGTGATCTGGCTGGTGCGCGGCGGCGCGCTGCTGGGCTCGATGCTGTCGTCCATGCCGGCCTGGCAGATGATGGACCCGCTGCCCGTGCTGGCCCGTGCCGGGCGCGCGGGCGCCGCTGCCGGCCCGGACGAGAGGGACGGCGGCAAGGACGGCGAAGTGGAGAACCTGTTCGACGACCGCGCCGCCGCGCCTGCCGCGGCCGCCCCGCCGCGTGATCCGCAGGCCCCGGATGCCCGCGCCACCGCCGAGGAACACGCATGAAGCTGCCCTCCACCAAGGTCTTCCTCGCGCTGGGCCTGTCCTCGCTGCTGGTCACGCTGGTGCTGGCCGCGGCCTGGCTGGGCCTGGTGCCCGACCGCGAGGCCGAGGCCCGGCGCGCCCGCGTCAGCCTGGCCGAGACCACCGCGCTGATGGCCTCCACGCTGCTGGACGAGGAGGACACGGACCCGCTGACGCGCACGCTGGACTACCTGCGTCGCCGCCAACCCGAGCTGGTCTCGCTGGGCGTGCGTGGTGCCGACGGCTTCCTGGTGATCGACCTGGGCGACCATGCCGCGCATTGGCGCGCGCCCGACAACGGCGTGTCCACCGACCGCGAGATGCTGGTGCCCGTCTTCCGCGGCGACCAGCGCTGGGGCAGCGTCGAGCTGGTCTTCCAGCCGCTGCGCCGCGACGGCTGGCTGGGCGTGCTGGACGACCCCATCCTGCGGCTGACGGCCTTCCTCTCCGTGGCCGGCTTCGCCGCCTTCGTGCTCTACCTGTCGCGCATGCTGCGCCACCTCGATCCCTCGCAGGCCATCCCCGGGCGCGTGCGCTCGGCACTGGACACGCTGACCGAGGGCCTGCTGGTGCTGGACGAGCGCGGCTACGTGGTGCTGGCCAACCAGTCGCTGGCGCGCATCGTCGGCCAGGACCCGGAATCCATGCTTGGCAGCCAGGCCTCCGCCCTGCCTTGGAGCGACCGCGGCGCGCAGGTGCTGGACAAGGAGCAGATGCCCTGGCTGCACGCGCTGGCCGACGGCCAGACGCGTACCAATGTGCCGATGTACCTGCGGGTGAAGACGGGCGGGGACGCGCCCGGCGAACGCGCCTACGCCTTCCGCGTCAACTGCTCGCCCATCCTCGGCGTGGGCAACCGGCGCCAGGGCGTGCTGGTGAGCTTCCAGGACGTGACCGCGCTGGAGGAAAAGGAAGAAGCCTTGCAGGAGGCCAAGGAAGCGGCGGATGCCGCCAACCGCGCGAAGAGCGAGTTCCTGGCCAACATGAGCCACGAGATCCGCACGCCGATGAACAGCATCCTGGGCTTCACCGAGATGCTCAAGCGCGCGGCCACCACGGCCGAGTCCGATCCCACGCACCGCCGGCACCTCAACATCATCCATTCCAGCGGGCGCCACCTGCTGGAGCTGGTCAACGACATCCTCGACCTGTCCAAGGTGGAGTCCGGCCGCCTGGAGCTGGAGCGCACGCGCTTCCCCGCGCATGCCGTCATCGCCGAGGTCGTCCAGGCCATGGGCGTGAAGGCGCAGGAGAAGGGCATCACGCTGGAGCTGGGCTTCCTGCAGGCGCTGCCGGCGAGCATCGACAACGACGCCTCGCGCCTGCGCCAGATCGTCACCAACCTGATCGGCAACGCGATCAAGTTCACCCAGCAAGGCGGCGTGCAGGTGAGCCTGGGCCTGCGCAAGGTCAGCGGCGGTGCGCGCTACGTCATCGAGGTGCGCGACAGCGGCATCGGCATCCCCGCCGACAAGCTGGACAGCGTCTTCGAGCCCTTCGTGCAGGCCGAGTCCTCCACCACGCGCCGCTTCGGCGGCACGGGGCTCGGCCTGACCATCAGCCGCCGCCTGGCGCGCGCCATGGGCGGCGACATCACGGTGGCCAGCCAGCTGGGGCAGGGCAGCACCTTCCGCGTCGAGGTCGATGCCGGCAGCCTCGGCGGCATCCCGCTGCTGCCGCCCGAGGAGCTGCGCCGCCAGGACGGCAGCCATGCGGTGGAACGCAAGCGGGCCTGGGTCTTCCCACCGGCGCGCATCCTGGTCGTCGACGACGGCGAGGAGAACCGCGAGCTGCTGCGCCTGGTGCTGGAAGAAGCCGGCCTGGCGGTGGTCGAGGCCACCAACGGCCGCGAGGCCATCGACCTGGCGGCCCAGCAGTCCTTCGACATGGTGCTGATGGACATGCAGATGCCCGAGCTGGACGGGGCCTCGGCCACGCGCATCCTGCGTGAGCGCGGTGTCGGCGCGCCGGTGCTGGCGCTCACCGCCGACGCGATGAAGGGCGTCGAGCGCGAGATGACGGCTGCCGGCTTTTCCGGTTTCCACACCAAGCCGCTGGACCTGGACCGCCTGCTCGACGACCTGGCCCAGCGCCTGGGCGGGCGCGCGGTGGAGGTGGCGGCGAACGCGGCGCCGACGATGGCGCAATCCGTCGCACGCGGTGCGGGCGACCCGGCTCAAACCCGGGTCAAGACGCCGGGTGCCGGCGCCGATACCTCCCAGACCGGGCGTGTCGATGGCGACGCGCCCATCGTCTCCAGGCTCTCCGGGCACCCCAAATTGCGCATCGTGGTCCGCAAGTTCGTCGATCAGTTCCCCGCCCGCCTGGGTGCGATGGACGAGGCGCTGGCCCGTTCCGATTTCACGGTGCTGGCCGAGCACGCGCACTGGCTCAAGGGCGCCGGCGGTAGCGTGGGCTTCGACGTCTTCTACGAACCTGCCAGCGAGCTGGGCGTGGCCTGCCGCAGCGGCGACCTCGCCGCCGCGCGTGAACTGGTGGCGCGCATCGGCGGCTATGGCCACCGGCTGAGCCCGGGCGACGGCAGCGAGGCCCTGGCGGCCACCCAGGCCCACTCATGAACGCAGCCCTGCCCATCGACTCCGCCTTCGGCGGCGACGCCGAGGTCGACAACGACCCCGGGGCCAGCGCCGTCATCATGATGGTGGACGACGAGCCCTTGATCACCGAGGTGACCCAGACCTATCTGGAGGAGGCCGGCTACCGCCATTTCGTGGCCTGCCACGACCCGCGCGAGGCGCTGGCGCTGATGCGCCTGCATCGCCCGGCCATGGTGATGCTCGACCTGATGATGCCGCAGGTGTCCGGCTTCGAGGTGCTGGAGCAGGCCCGCGCCGATGAGCAGCTGAAGTACACGCCCATCGTCGTGCTGACCTCGGCCAGCGGGCCGGAGACCAAGCTGCGTGCGCTGGAGCTGGGTGCCACCGAATTCCTGTCCAAGCCCGTGGATCCGAGCGAACTGGTCCTGCGCGTGCGCAACACGCTGGCCTTCAAGCTCTACCAGGACCGCCTGGCCAACCTGGACACGGTGACCGGCGTCAGCAACCGCCAGACCTTCACCCGCGACCTGCGCGAGGCCATGGTCCGCTGCACCGAGCACGACAGCCAGCTGGCGCTGCTGCAGGTGGACCTGGAGCAGTTCCGCCAGACGCGCGAGACCCTGGGCCCGCAGGCCGCCGACGCGCTGCTCAAGGCCATCGCCCGCCGCCTGGCCCAGATCCTACGCATGCACCTGGGCAGCAACGGCGCGCCGCTGCACATGGCCGACGGCCGCATCGGCCGCCTGGGCAACCAGGAGTTCGGCGTGCTGCTCAAGCCGCTGTCGAATCCCAAGTCCGCCGCCACGCTGGCCGAACGCGTGCTGTCCGAGCTGTCACGTCCCTTCATCGTGCAGGGCCACCAGATCTTCGTCACGCCGGCGGTGGGCATTGCGCTCTTCCCCAGCGACGGGCTGGAGGCCGAGTCCCTGATCCGCAACGCCGACCTCGCCTGCTCCAAGGCCGCCCAGGGCGGACGCCAGAGCTACGCCTTCTTCTCCGAGGAGCTGACGGTGCGCTCGCTGGAGCGCCTGACGCTGACCAACGAGCTGCGCCGTGCCCTGGGCAACGACGAGCTGCGCCTGCACTACCAGCCCAAGCTGTGCGTGAAGACCGGCCGCATCATCGGTGCCGAGGCGCTGGTGCGCTGGCAGCACCCGGAGCACGGGCTGCTGCCGCCGGGGCGCTTCATCCCGCTGGCCGAGGAGTCCGACCTCATCGTCGATGTCGGCGCCTGGGTGCTGGCCACCGCCTGCCGCGAGGCGGCCCGGTGGTCGCACGCCGGCCTGGGCAGCATCAAGGTGGCGGTCAACGTGTCCAAGGCCCAGTTCGAAAGCGGCAAGCTCTACGAGCTGCTGCGCCTGTGCCTGGCCGAGAGCGGCCTGCCGCCTTCCTCGCTGATGATCGAGATCACCGAAAGCGTGCTGGTCTCCGACAGCGAGGGCACGCGCGACCTGATGAGCCTGATCACCGAACTCGGCGTCGCCCTGTCGATCGACGATTTCGGCACCGGCTATTCATCGCTGAGCTACCTCAAGCGCCTGCCGGTGGGTGAGCTGAAGGTGGACCGATCCTTCATCGTCGACCTGCTGCACAGCCGCGAGGACGTGGCCATCGTGCGCACGGTGGTGGCCCTGGGCCAGAGCCTGGGCATGGCGGTGGTGGCCGAGGGCGTGGAGAGCGAGGACCAGCTCGACGCGCTGCGCGACCTGGGCTGCGACCACTACCAGGGCTTCTACTTCAGCAAGGCGCTGCCGAACGAACAGTTCGTGCAGCGGGTGCTGCGGCACCGCTCCTCGCCGACGGGCTGAACCGCCCGCCGCGCATGCGAGATCAACCGACCTCGCAGACCTTCAGCATGTTCGTGCCGCCCGGGTAGCCCATGGGCTCGCCGCAGGTGATGGCATAGGTGTCGCCCGGCATCAGCACGCCCTGCTCGACCAGGATGCGCTCGGCCGCCTGCAGCGCGTCGTCGCGCACGTTGAAGGACTCGATCAGCATCGGCTTGACGTTGCGGTAGAGCGTCATCTTGCGCTGCGAGCCCTGCTGCGCGGTCAGCGCGAAGATGGGGACATGGATCTTGTGCCGGCTCATCCACAGCGCGGTGGAGCCGGACTCCGTCAGCGCGATGATGGCCTTGCAGCCCAGGTGGTGGGCAGTGAACAGCGCGCCCAGCGCGATGCTCTGGTCGATGCGGCCGAACTTCTTGTTGCTGAAGTCGGCGTCCAGGGTCACGTCCTCGGCACGTTCGGCTTCCAGGGCGATGGCGGCCATCTGCTCGATGGTCTCCACCGGGAACTTGCCGGCGGCGGTCTCGGCGCTGAGCATCACGGCATCCGTGCCGTCGAGCACCGCGTTGGCGACGTCGGAGACCTCGGCGCGCGTGGGCACCGGGTTGACGATCATCGACTCCATCATCTGCGTGGCGGTGATGACGACCTTGTCCATCTGCCGCGCCAGCTTGATCATGCGTTTTTGCAGCGCGGGCACCGCGGCGTTGCCGACCTCCACGGCCAGGTCGCCGCGCGCCACCATGATCCCGTCGGAGGCCTTGAGGATGCTCTCGAGGTTGGGGATGGCCTCGCTGCGCTCGATCTTGGCGATCAGGGCCGGGCGGTGGCGCTGGGCCTCGCCCGCCACGTTGGCCAGCTGGCGCGCCATCTCCATGTCGGTGGCGTTCTTCGGGAAGGACACGGCGATGTAGTCGCAGCGGAAGGACATCGCGGTCTTGATGTCCTCCATGTCCTTGGCCGTCAGCGCGGGCGCGGTCAGGCCGCCGCCCTGCTTGTTGATGCCCTTGTTGTTGGACAACTCGCCGCCCAGCTTCACGCGGGTGTGCACCTTGGCACCGCGCACGTCCTCCACCGTCAGCACGATGAGGCCGTCGTTGAGCAGCAGCACGTCGCCGAACTTCACGTCGCGCGGCAGCTCCTTGTAGTCCAGGCCGACGCCTTCGATGTCGCCGGGCTCCTTGCGCTCGGCGTCCAGCACGAAGGGCATGCCGGGCTCCAGCATCACCTTGCCTTCGGCGAACTTGCCGACGCGGATCTTCGGGCCCTGCAGGTCGGCCATGATGGCCACTTCCTTGCCGGCCTTCGTGGCGACCTCGCGCACGAGCGCGGCGCGCTGGATGTGGTCCTCGGCCTTGCCGTGGGAGAAGTTCAGCCGCACCACGTCCACGCCGGCGCGGATCATGCGTTCGAGGACTTCCGGGGTGGAGGACGCGGGGCCGAGCGTGGCGACGATCTTGGTGGCGCGGGGCATGTGGGGATGGGGGTTGTCTGGGAGCCGAGGCGAGATGCCTCCAGGCTTGCCGCGAAGTTTCGCACCGAAATCCGGCCGTCCAAGCGTGAAATAGCTGCGGGAAACACCCCCGAAGCCCGAGCGGCGCACGCTTCCTTACACTGCGGCGCGATGAGTCTGAAGCCCGAGCCCGTCTTCCCTTTCACCACCCCGATGAACTGGGTGCGGGCCGCGGCACGCTGCGGCTTCAACGTGCAGCCCATCTTCGTCGAACTGGGCATCGACGGGCGGCTGCTGAACACCGAGATGCCCACGGTGCGCCCGGCGGTGCTGCTGCGGCTGATGGACATCTGCGTGGCCGAGGCCCGCCGCAGCGGTTTGCACTTCCCCTTCGTGCTGGGCGAGACCTTCGCCTTCGAGTTCCTGACCGAGATCGAGACCTACCTGGCCACCAGCCCGACGCTGCGCGAGGCGCTGAAGGTCTTCGACTGGTTGCCGGTGCTGGTCAACCCGCTGCTGCGCACCGAACTGGTCGACGAGGGCGACCGCGTGCGCCTGGTCATGCACATGCAGCCGGTGGAGGCGCAGATCCAGGAGACGCCGGCCTTCTCCGAGGCACGCTTCGCCGCGGTGATGAAGTTCGCCCGCCTGCTGATGAGCGACACGCCGCCGCTGACCGAGCTGCGCTTCCGCCATCCGCCGCCGCCGCATGCCGCGGCCTACGAGCCCTTCTTCCGCATCCCCGTGCGCTTCGATGCCGGCGCCGACGAACTGGTCTTCCTGCGAGCGGTGCTGGACCAGCCGCTGAAGGGCGCCTTCCCGGCGCTGCACCAGCAGGCAGAGTTGCGCGTGGAGCAGCGCCTGGCCGCACTGCCGGTGGCCGGCGCGCTGGTGAAGGCCATCGAGCAGGCCATGGCCGACGAGCCCGAACTGCTGGCTGCCACGCTGGACACCATGGCCGGCCGGTTGCAGCTGCACCCGCGCACCCTGCAGCGCCGGCTGCGCGAGGAGGGCCAGAGCTGGTCCGACGTGCAGGGCCGCGTGCGCCTGCGCCTGGCCAGCGACTGGCTGCGCCACACCGACTGGTCCATCGAGGACATCAGCGCGAAGCTGGGCTTCACCGACCGCCGCAGCTTCACCCAGGCTTTCACCCGCTGGACCGGCAGCACGCCCAGCGGCTTTCGCAGGCAGGGCGGGCATCCTGCGCATTGATGCGCCGCACTACGCGTTATTCCTAGGTTTGACTGTCGCAATAACTTCCTGCGTGTCGTAGCCCGGCCTCGTG
>SCTQ01000139.1 GCA_004322345.1 Aquabacterium sp.
CGAAGCCGGCCGTGCGCAGCGCCTGCACGTCGGCATCGCCGACCTGGCCGCGCTGCTCCACCAGCTTCAGCGCGAAGCGCAGCGCGGCGGCGGTGGCCGGATCGTTCGACTCACCCACCTGCGCGGCGGCCATCTCCTCGGCCGTGGCGCCGGCCTTGCGGCCCAGCGCGGTGTGCGCGGCCAGGCAGTACTCGCAGGCATTGCGGTCGGCCACGGCCACCGCGATCTGCTCGCCCAGCTTGGCCGGCAGGCTGCCGCCGGCCAGCGCGCCGAAGGAGCCCCACATGCTGCGCAGCGCGGCCGGCGAGTTGGCCACGGCCTGGAACATCGCGGGCACGGCGCCGAAGGCGGACTGGATGCGGTCCAGCACTTCCTTGCGCTCGGGGGATGCGGTGGCGGGGGTGATCAGTTGTACGCGGGACATGTTGGCCTCCTTGGAGCCGGGTGTTGAAGAGGCTTCAGTGTCCGGTCGCATCCCGTACCATTGGTGCCGTTGCGTCCGTGATTCATACCAATTCGTCCCGAACCCTCCCGAACCGTCCTGGCCCCATGTCCGAGCCCGTCGACCGCCTGTCCGCACTGCTGGAGCGCTTCCGCGTGCGCGCCCACCTTTTCCACAACGGCCCGCTGTGCGGCATCACGCACTACGAGGCGGTGCCGGGCCGCGCCTTCCTGCACGTGCTGCGCAGCGGCGAGATGACGGTGGCGCACCCGCAGCGCGCCGGCCCGCCGAGGCGGTTGCAGGTGCGCGAGCCCAGCCTGCTGTTCTATCCGCGTCCGCTGGCGCATGCCTTCCACAACGCGCCGGCCGAGGGCTCGGACTTCGTCTGCGCGGTGCTGGACTTCGACGGCGGCGACACGCATCCGCTGGTGCGCGCGCTGCCGCCGCTGGTGCTGCTGCCGCTGTCCTGGGTGCCGGGCCTGGCGCCGGCCTTGTCGCTGCTGTTCGCCGAGACCGAGCAACTGCGCTGCGGCCAGCGCCTGCTGGCCGACCGGCTCTTCGAGGTGGTGCTGCTACAGCTGCTGCGCTGGCTGATCGACCATCCCGAGCAGATCGCGCTGCCGCCGGGCCTGCTGACGGGGCTGGGCGACCCGGCGCTGGCGCGCGCGCTGGTGGCCGTGCACGAGGCGCCCGGTGCGGCCTGGAGCCTGGAGCGCATGGCCGCCGAGGCCGGCCTGTCGCGCAGCGTCTTTGCGTCGCGCTTCAAGCAGGTGGTCGGCAGCACCCCGGCCGACTACCTGGCCGGCTGGCGCATCAGCCTGGCCCAGTCGGCATTGCGCCGCGGCCGCCCGGTCAAGCTGATCGCCGACGACCTGGGTTATGCCAACGCGTCGGCGCTGTCGCGCGTGTTCGCGCAGAAGGTCGGCGTCTCGCCGCGTCAGTGGCTGGCCGACCTCGACCGGCGGGCTGCCAGCGCCGCCACGCCGGCCAGCAGCAGCAGGCCGGAGGCGGGCTCGGGCACGCCGGAGATGTAGTCGGTGCCCGACGCGCTGGTCAGCGTGAACTCGGTGATGCGGTGGCCCTGCGCGTCGAAGACGTCGAGGCCGACCAGCTTCGCGGTCGAGCCGAAGTCCGCCGCCGCCTCGCCGATGGCGCGCACCGCCAGGCCCACGGTCAGCTCCCAGGGCGTGCCGAAGGTGATGGGGAAAGGCGAGAGCACGTCCAGCGTGTTGACGCTGCCGGCGCCGCTGATCGAGCCGGTGGCGCTGGTCCAGCCGCTGATCGGCACGCCGACGGCGGTGGCGCTGCCGGGCTCGCCGCGGCGGGTGTAGAAGTGCGCGGCCTCGTAGACGGGGCCGCTGCCCTGCTGGTAGACCAGGCTCGCGAGCGTCTCGCCGAAGTAGTAGGACGCGGGCGTGCCGCTGGCGGTGAGGCTGCCGTCGATCTCGAACCGGTAGCCGACGTAGCCCGTGCTGGCGGGGACGACCAGCGGGCTGCTCAGCGTCAGCGTGTCGGTGAAGAAGGCGGCCGAGGCGGAGTCGAAGAGCGCCACGGGCGAGCCGGGCAGGCCCAGGCTGAAGCTCCCCTTGGCCTCGGCATGCAGCCCGGTGAAGGAGGCCGTCGCGCTGGCCGAGCCGGTGTAGTAGCCCGCGTAGCCGGGGTTGCCCAGGATCACCGGGCCCACGCCGGTGGAGGCCGTGGCCGGCGTGGTCGGCGAGCTGTTGTCCAGCACCTGCCCCACGTAGCCGCAGGCGGAGATGCCGCCGCCCGGCACGGCCACGCCCAGGCCGCTGCCGAAGTAGTCGAGGATGACCTTGGTCGGCCCGTAGGTGGTGCAGCCGGCGCCGATGTCGCCGCTGCCCGCGCCGCCCAGCGAGCCGGCGATGGCGCGCAGCCCCGGCGCGGCGCCGGCCTGGAAGGCGGCCAGCAGGGCCAGCAGGGCCAGCGATCCGCGGATCGCGAGGGTGTTCGATGCCTTCACGTGAAGCTCCTTGTCTGCCCGCGCGCGGACCACGATCGGCCCGCGTCGCACTTGCCCCAGACTGCCGTGCGTGGCACACCGCGGCCATCCCTAGTGGGCCGCAGCGCAGCATCCGTGTCCGCAAGAATGAGTAAGGCCCGCACGAGGGCGGGCCGGGCAGGAGGGGCGGGCGCGGCTCAGTGCAGCGTCGGGCCCTGCAGCGTCACGCCGCTCTTGACGATGCGCATGCGGCCGTCGTTCAGCACGTCCAGCGCCTCGCCGCTGGCCAGCCGGTACTCGGACTGGCCGGTGGGTTCCCAGTGGGCTTCCGCCGCGTTGGGCAGCGACTCGTCGCGCACCAGGTGCTCGTAGCCGCAGACCTTGTAGGTCACGCCGTCGCTGCCGCGCATGCTGAAGGTTTCCAGGAGATGCAGCCGGGTGTCCATGCGAGGCTCCTTTCGCTTCGTTGAGATGCCGACGATTCTGCGCCGCGGGGGGATGCCTGCCAGGAGCAGGCGACGCGGCCCTCGCGGCATCACGGGCATGCGTGGTGCACGCGTTACCCGTGGTCAACAAGGTTGCACGGGGTTTGCTCAGCCGCGCATCACGCGCGGGGCGTCCTGCGGCGCGTAACCCGGGAAGACCGCGGACAGGCGCTTGTCGTCGAGCTGCAGGTGGCGCTGCGCCACGTCGGCCAGCACCTGCCGGAAGTCCGTCGTCACGGCCAGGTCGCGGCCCTCGTTGAGCGCGGCATCCTCCAGCCCGGGCCAGCGGCCGTGCACCTTGCCGCCGGCCACGCCGCCGCCGATCAGCCACATCGCGTTGCCGTGGCCGTGGTCGGTGCCGCCGTTGCCGTTCTGGCGCGCGGTGCGGCCGAACTCCGACATCACGACGATCACCGTGTCGTCCAGCAGCGGACCCAGGCGCCGGGCCAGCACGGCCAGTCCCTGGCCCAGCGGCGCGAGGCGGTTGGCCAGCTGCCCCGTGGCCGCGCCCTGGTTGGCATGCGTGTCCCAGCCGCCCAGGGCCATGAAGGCCAGCTGCACGCGGGCCTCGCCGCGCATCAGCGTGGCCAGGCGCGCGGCGTCCTCGGGGAAGCCGTTGGGCAGCGGCGCGCCGTTGTCGGCGGCGGTCATCTCCTGCTCCAGTGCGCCCGCGTCCATGGCCGACATCACCTCGCGGTGCGCCTGGCGCGACTCCTGGTAGGCGCGCGAGAGCCTGTCGTCGCCGCCGTACAGCCGGGCGAAGGCGTCGCCGACCTTCGGGCGGTCGAGCAGGCT
>SCTQ01000015.1 GCA_004322345.1 Aquabacterium sp.
TCAGCACCTTCTCCTCGGCCAGCAGGTCGTAGGCGAACTGCTGGTCGTCGGCGATCGGGTAGATCTTGGAGTCCAGCTTGGGGAACATGTAGAGCGCAGCCTTCGGCTTGACGACGCTGACGCCGGGGATCTGGGTCAGCAGCTCGTAGGCCAGGTCGCGCTGGCGGCACAGGCGGCCGCCGGGGGCGATCAGGTCGTTGATGCTCTGGTAGCCGCCCAGTGCGGTCTGGATGGCGAGCTGGCCCGGCGTGTTGGCGCACAGGCGCATCGAGGCCAGCATGTTCAGGCCCTCGATGTAGTCCTTGGCCTGGCGCTTGTCGCCGGAGACCACCATCCAGCCGGCGCGGTAGCCGCAGGAGCGGTAGTTCTTCGACAGGCCGTTGAAGGTCAGGAACAGCAGGTCGTCGGCCAGCGAGGCGATGCTGGTGTGCGTGTTGCCGTCGTAGAGCGTCTTGTCGTAGATCTCGTCGGCCAGCACGATCAGGCCGTGCTCGCGGGCCACCTGCACGATCTCGCGCAGGACGCTCTCCGGGTAGAGCGCGCCGGTCGGGTTGTTCGGGTTGATGACGACGATGGCCTTGGTGCGGGGCGTGACCTTGGCGCGGATGTCGGCGATGTCCGGCATCCAGTCGCTCTTCTCGTCGCACAGGTAGTGCACCGGGCGGCCGCCGGACAGCGAGACGCCGGCGGTGTAGAGCGGGTAGTCGGGCGCGGGCAGCAGCACCTCGTCGCCGTCGTTGAGCATTGCGTTGAGCGACATCACGATCAGCTCGGACGCGCCGTTGCCCAGGTAGACGTCGTCGACCGTGACGCCGGCGATGTGCTTTTCCTGGCAGTAGTGCACGACCGCCTTGCGCGGTGCGAACAGGCCCTTGGAATCGGTGTAGCCGGCGGCGTCGGGGAGGTTGCGGATCATGTCCTGCACGATCTCGTCGGGCGGCGCCAGGCCGAACACGGCGAGGTTGCCGATGTTCAGCTTGATGATCTTCTGGCCCTCTTCCTCCATCTGCCGGGCCTTTTCCAGCACGGGCCCACGGATGTCATAGCACACATTGGCGAGCTTGCTGGACTTGGCGACGGGCTTCAAGACGGCTTCTCCGAGAGCGGGTTGGGGCGCGTGTTCTGTAGGTGGACTCGTGTGCCGATCTTGCGATCGGACACCTTGCCCTTATGTGCAGGTAACGAGCGGCGCGGCGAAAGTACAATTTAACCACACCGCCCCCTGCCAGCCCGAAGGCGAAAGCCGCCCGAACCGGCGCCTTGCCGCCCCTGCCCAGCCCCAGGTCCCAGCCGTGAAATTGCAAGCCGACAACGCCGAAGGCGTGAACCTCATCAGCTCCTATACCCCGCAGATGGTCACGATCAACGGCCAGCCCTGGACCACCAGCGTGCTGCTGCCCGCCAGCGGCGAGGTGCAGGCGTGGCACGCGGCTGCCTTCGAGGACTTGACGGCCGCGCATTTCGAGGCGCTGGCCGTCCTGCAGCCCGAGTTGGTGATCTTCGGCAGCGGCGGCCGCCTGCGCTTCCCGCGCCCGGCCTTCCTGCGCCCCCTGATCGAGCGCCGCATCGGCATCGAGACCATGGACACGGGCGCCGCCTGCCGCACCTACAACATCCTCGTCTCCGAGGGCAGAAAGGTCGCCGCCGCCCTGCTCTTCGAGCAGCCCACACACGAGCGGGAGCGCATTGCACCAGCCGCGTAAAGCGTGAGCTTCGCCGCAGATTTATAATCTGCGGCTATCCACCCGATGGCATTCATTTCCTTTAATTCATGACGCCAGCTCTGAACAAGCCTCTCCCGGAATTTGAAGCGCTAGCCACAGGCGGTGTGAAGTTCACGCCCCAGGCCTTCCTAGGGCATACGGTGGTGCTGTACTTCTATCCGAAGGACCACACCCCTGGCTGCACGACAGAGTCGATGCAGTTCAGGGACAAGTACAAGGACTTCCAGAAGGCCGGCGCGCTGATCTTCGGGGTGTCCCGCGACAACATGGTCTCGCACGACAAGTTCAAGCAAAACCTCGAGCTGCCCTACGAGCTGATCGCCGACACGGAAGAAAAGCTCTGCCACATGTTCGGCGTGGTCAAGAACAAGATCATGTACGGCAAGAAGGTCAAGGGCATCGAGCGCAGCACCTTCCTGATCGACCCCGAGGGCGTGCTGCGCGAGGAATGGCGCGGCATCAAGGTCGCCGGCCACGTCGACGACGTGCTGCGTGCGGTCAAGGACCTGAAGAAGACCGCTTGAAGCACCTGATACCTTGACCTCCCCCATTCCCGCGGATACCCGCGTCCACAGCCACGCCGGCTGTGCATAATGGGCCCATGCTTGTAGTGCAGAGCCTGCAAGGTTCACTCCCCGAAGCCGCCCCGGCCAGTCCGGTGCGGCTTTTTGTTTTCTGCTGCCCCCACTAAGCGACCATGCCCCTACCCAAGCCTCCCGCCAAGCGCGGAACGATGCTCAGTGCCCAGGACTTCGAAGCTCAGGCAGCACCTGCCCGCCGCAAACCCCTGACCCAGGCCGACCCGCCCTCGCCTGGCGTGCTGGCGCTGATGGAACCCGCCACCACCTCGCACCTGCCTGCGCCGCCCACGCCCGTGGCCCCGCGCAGCCAGGCCCGCGCCGAGCCGGTGACCAAACCCGCCCCCAGGCGCCGCCTCAAGTCGGACGGCCCGGCCAAGCTCTTCGTGCTCGACACCAACGTGCTCATGCACGACCCGATGAGCCTGTTCCGCTTCGACGAGCATGACGTCTTCCTGCCGATGATCACGCTGGAAGAACTGGACAACCACAAGAAGGGCATGAGCGAAGTCGCCCGCAACGCGCGCCAGGTCAGCCGGGAGCTCGACGGCCTGGCCCGCGACGGCCTGGCCGACCCGACGGTGGGCATCGCGCTGGCCAAGACCGGCCACCGCGAGGCCGGCGGCAAGCTCTTCTTCCAGACGCAGCTGATCGACTTCGAACTGCCCCAGGGACTGCCGCAGGGCAAGGCCGACAACCAGATCCTGGGCGTGGTGCAGTCGCTGCGCAGCCAGCATCCGGGCCGCGATGTGGTGCTGGTGTCCAAGGACATCAACATGCGCATCAAGGCGCGTGCGCTGGGCCTGGCTGCCGAGGACTACTTCAACGACAAGACGCTGGAAGACGGCGACCTGCTCTATACCGGTGTGCTCCCGCTGCCGGCGGACTTCTGGGACCGCCACGGCAAGACGATGGAGAGCTGGAACCATGGCGGCGCAACCTTCTACCGCATCAGCGGCCCGCTGGTCCCTGCTCTGCTGATCAACCAGTTCGTCTACCTCGAGAGCCCGGGCGTGGCGCCGCTGTACGCCCGTGTCACCGAGATCACCGGCCAGAAGGCCGTGCTGAAGACGCTGAAGGACTACACCCACCAGAAGAACGCCGTGTGGGGCGTCACCGCTCGCAACCGAGAGCAGAACTTCGCGCTCAACCTGCTGATGGATCCGGAGTGCGATTTCGTGACCCTGGCCGGCACGGCGGGCACCGGCAAGACGCTGATGACGCTGGCCGCCGCGCTGTCGCAGGTGCTGGACGAGCGCCGCTACACCGAGGTCATCGTCACCCGCGTGACCGTACCGGTGGGCGAGGACATCGGCTATCTCCCGGGCACGGAGGAAGAGAAGATGTCGCCGTGGATGGGTGCGCTGGACGACAACCTGGAGGTCCTCTCGCGCACCGACACCTCGGCCGGTGAATGGGGCCGCGCGGCCACCGCGGACCTGGTGCGCTCGAAGATCAAGATCAAGAGCCTGAATTTCATGCGCGGGCGCACCTTCCTCAACAAGTTCGTGATCATCGACGAGGCGCAGAACCTGACGCCCAAGCAGATGAAGACCTTGATCACGCGTGCCGGCCCCGGCACCAAGATCGTCTGCCTGGGCAACCTGGCGCAGATCGACACGCCCTACCTCACCGAGGGCAGCTCGGGCCTGACCGCCGCGGTGGACAAGTTCAAGGGCTGGCCGCACAGCGGCCACCTGACGCTGGCACGCGGCGAGCGCTCGCGGCTGGCGGACTTCGCCTCCGAAGTGCTCTGAGCTGCAAGGCTTTGCGCGAAGGGCCCGCATGCGGGCCCTTTTTCATGCCCGCTCGAAGACGGCGATGCTCTCGACGTGGGCCGTATGCGGGAACATGTTGATCACCCCCGCAGCCGCGCAGCGATAGCCCGCCTGGTGCACCAGCAGCCCCGCATCACGCGCCAGGGTGGCCGGGTTGCAGCTGACGTAGACAATGCGCTCGGGCGGCGTCCAGCCCGGCCCCAGCCCGGTGTCGGCGTGCAGGTCGGCCAGGGCCTTGGCCAGCGCGAAGGCGCCCTCGCGCGGCGGGTCGACCAGCCACTTGTCGGCCTGGCCGTAGGAGACCAGTTCCTGCGGCGTGATCTCGAAGAGATTGCGGGCGACAAAGCTGGTGCGCTGGTCCAGCTGGTTGAATGTCGCGTTCTCGCGCGAGCGCGCGACCAGCGTCTCGCTGCCCTCGATGCCCAGCACCTCGTGCGCCTGCGTGGCGATGGGCAGGGTGAAGTTGCCCAGGCCGCAGAACCAGTCGATCACGCGGTCGCTGCCCTGGGCCTGCAGCAGGCGCAGCGCGCGCTGGACCATCAGCCGGTTGATCTGGTGGTTGACCTGCGTGAAGTCGGTGGGTCGGAAGGGCATGCGCACGCCGAACTCCGGCAGCGAATAGCTCAGCTGCGGCCCGCCGGCATCCAGCAGGCGCACGGTGTCCGGCCCCTTGGGCTGCAGCCACCACTGCACGCCGTTCGCCTGGCCGAAGGCACGCAGGCGCTGCGCATCGGCATCGGACACCGGCTCCAGGTGGCGCAGCACCAGCGCCGTCACCTCGTCGCCGACGGCCAGCTCGATCTGCGGCAGGCGGTCGCGCTGGTCCATGCCGGCGATCAGTTCGGCCAGCCTGGGCAGCATCGCCGAGATGCGCGGCGGCAGGATCTCGCAGCTGTCCATGTCGGCCACGTAGCTGGACTGCTTCTCGTGGAAGCCCACCAGCACCTTGCCCTTCTTCTGTACGTAGCGCACCGACAGCCGGGCGCGATAGCGATAGCCCCAGGGCGAGCCTTCCAGCGGGCGCAGCACCAGCTCGGGCTTCACCTTGCCCAGGTGCCAGAGGTTGTCCTCCAGCGCGCGCTGCTTGGTGGCGATCTGGGCCGAAGGATGCAGATGCTGCATGACGCAGCCGCCGCAGGTGCCGAAGTGGCGGCACTGCGGCGTCACGCGCAAGGCGCTGTCGCGGCGGCGCTCGGCCACGCGGGCGCGCTCCCATTGGTTCTTGCGCCGGGTGACCTCGACGCGCACTTCCTCGGTGGGCAGGGCGCCGTCGAT
>SCTQ01000140.1 GCA_004322345.1 Aquabacterium sp.
GCTTCCTCGCCCCCGGAGGACCTCGACATGAACAAGGCCGTCGACCCCTTCCTGATGCCGGCGCAGCAGACCCGCTCCGCTGCCGGCGCCCCGCACGCCCACGAGTCCGCCCACCTGCACGTGGCCGGCGAGGCCACCTACACCGACGACATCCCCGAGCTGGCCGGCACCCTGCATGCGGCACTGGGCCTGTCGCCGGTGGCGCACGGCCGCGTGCGCGGCATCGACCTCGCGCGGCTGCAGGCCATGCCCGGCGTGGTCGCGGTGATCACCGCCGCCGACATCCCGGGCCTCAACGACTGCGGGCCCATCGTGCACGACGACCCCATCCTGGCGCCGCTGGGCGAGTCGGGCAGCGTGCAATACCTGGGGCAACCCGTCTTCGCGGTGCTGGCCGCCACGCGCGAGGCCGCGCGCCGCGCCGCCTCGCTGGCCAGGCAGGTCATCGATGTCGAGGCCCTGCCGGCCGTGCTGGACCACCAGCAGGCCCACGACCAGGGCGAGTACGTACTGCCGCCCATGCACCTGCTGCGCGGCGACGCCGCAGCCGCGCTGGCCGCGGCGCCGCATCGGCTGAAGGCCAGCTTCGAGGTCGGCGGACAGGAGCAGTTCTACCTGGAGGGCCAGATCGCCTACGCCACGCCGCTGGAGAACAACGGCATGCGCGTGTATTGCTCCACCCAGCACCCCAGCGAGATGCAGCACGCGGTGGCGCATGCGCTGGGCCTGCATGCCCATCACGTGCAGATCGAGTGCCGCCGCATGGGCGGCGGCTTCGGCGGCAAGGAGTCGCAGTCGGCCGTCTTCGCCTGCGTGGCCGCGGTGGCCGCGCGCAAGCTGGGCCGCCCGGTCAAGCTGCGCCCGGACCGTGACGACGACATGCTGATCACCGGCCGGCGGCATTGCTTCATCCACCACTACGACATCGGCTACGACGACGAGGGCCGCATCCTCGGCGCGGAAGTGGAGATGATCTCGCGCGCCGGCTACTCGGCCGACCTCTCCGGCCCGGTGATGACGCGTGCGCTGTGCCACTTCGACAACGCCTACTGGCTGCCCAACGTGGCGCTGCACGGCTATTCGGCCAAGACCAACACGCAGAGCAACACGGCCTTCCGCGGCTTCGGTGGCCCGCAGGGCGCGATCGCGGTCGAGGTCATCGTCGACTCCATCGCCCGCCAGCTGGGCCGCGACCCGCTGGCCGTGCGCCGCGCCAACTTCTACGGCATCGGCAGCCGGGACACCACGCCCTATGGCCAGCAGGTGGAGGACAACATCCTGCAGCCGCTGGTGGACCAGCTCGTCGCCTCCAGCGACTACGCAGCGCGCCGCCAGGCCATCGCCGACTACAACGCCGCCAGCCCGGTGCTCAAGCGCGGCATCGCGCTGACGCCGGTGAAGTTCGGCATCTCCTTCAACGTCGTCCATCTGAACCAGGCCGGCGCCCTGGTCCACGTCTACACCGACGGCACCGTGCTGGTGAACCACGGCGGCACCGAGATGGGGCAAGGCCTGCACACCAAGGTGGCCCAGGTCGTCGCCCACGAGCTGGGGCTGGACCTGGGACACGTGCGGGTCACCGCCACCGACACCGGCAAGGTGGCCAACACCTCCGCCACCGCGGCCTCCACCGGCAGCGACCTCAACGGCAAGGCTGCCGAGGACGCCGCCCGCACCGTGCGCACACGGCTGGCCGAGTTCGCCGCCCGGCGCGCCGGCGTGGCCGCCGACGGCGTCCGCTTCGCCGACAACCACGTCGAGGTCGACGGCCAGCGCATTCCCTTCGAGCAACTGGTGATGGACGCCTATATGGCCCGAGTGCAGCTGTGGTCCGACGGCTTCTATACGACGCCCAAGCTGCACTGGAACCGCGAGACGCTGCAAGGCCGCCCCTTCTATTACTTCGCCTACGGCGCAGCCGTCAGCGAGGTCATCGTCGACACCCTGACCGGCGAATACAAGCTGCTGCGCGCCGACCTTCTGCACGACGCCGGCCGCTCGCTGAACCCGGCCATCGACGTCGGGCAGATCGAAGGCGCCTACGTCCAGGGTGCCGGCTGGCTGACCAGCGAGGAGCTGTGGTGGCAGCCGCTGGACGGCTCGCCGCGCGCCGGCAAGCTGATGACGCACGCGCCCAGCACCTACAAGATCCCGACGGCCAACGACGCGCCGGCCGTCTTCCACACCAAGCTCTTCGACGGCGCCAACGTCGAGGAGACCATCCACCGCTCCAAGGCCGTCGGCGAGCCGCCGCTGCTGCTGGGCTTCTCGGCCTTCCTGGCCATACGCGACGCGGTCTCCGCGGCCGGCAACCATCGCGTGGACCCGCCGCTGCGCGCGCCGGCCACGCCCGAGGCCGTGCTCGACGCGATCGACGCGGTACGCGCGGCCCGACCCTGATGCGTCCGGCAGACATCGGCCAGCCCGTGCCCGGCGGCTTCGGCCCCGGCGGGGTCGGCGTGATGACCGGTGCCGAGTCCCAGCGCCTGCGCGCGCTCGCCACGGACTGGCTGGAAGCAGGCCGCCAGGCGGCCATCGTCGAGGTGCTGGACACCCAGGGCTCGGTGCCGCGGGGAAGGGGCACCCGCATGCTGGTGGCGGCCGACGACACGGCCGGGACCATAGGCGGGGGCCACCTCGAATGGCAGGCCATCGCGCATGCACGCCGGCAGCTGCAGGAAAGCGGCACCCGCTTCGCTGCCTGGACCGAGCGCATCCCGCTCGGGCCCAGCCTGGGCCAGTGCTGTGGCGGCGTCGTGCACCTGGGCTTCGCGCCGCTGGACGCCGCGGCGCTGCAGGCCTGGGCGCCCGCGCAGCCGCGCTTCGAGCTGCAGCTCTACGGCGCCGGCCACGTCGGCCGCGCCGTCGTCGCGCTGCTGGCCAACCTGCCCTGCCGCGTGCAATGGATAGACGAGCGCGAAGACGCCTTCCCCGGCTGGCCGCTGCCACCGCACGTCAACACGGTCTGCGTCGATGCGGTGGAGGCGGAGGTCGCCCAGGCCGCACCCGGCAGCAGCTACCTGGTGATGACTCACCAGCACGACCTCGACCTGCGCATCACCGAAGCCATCCTGCGGCGCGGCGACGCACGCTGGTTCGGGCTCATCGGCTCGCGCACGAAGCGCGCGCGCTTCGAGAACCGGCTGCTCGATCGCGGCCTCGCGCCGGCGGCCATCGCCACGATGACCTGCCCGATCGGGCTGGTGGACATCGACGGCAAGGAGCCGGAAGTGATCGCCGTGTCGGTCGTCGCCCAGCTGCTTGCCCGCCATCCCGCCGCCGGCTGAGCCACGACCGGCCGTCGCGGCAGCGCATGCAACAATCCGCGCCGCCTGCCTCACAGGCCCTCCTCCCCGTAGTTCAATGGATAGAACGGGCGCCTCCTAAGCGCCAGATACAGGTTCGATTCCTGTCGGGGGGACCATCGGTCGGCTCCTCCGCAGCCGCCTCCGCAGTCCCCACACCCGTCGATTCCGCGCGTATGCGCGGGCTTTGCCCATGCCCGAAACATCAAGGGCTTAGCGTGACACTGCGACAAAACCTCACAAATTGCTAGAAAAGGTAGCAATGCTGGCCGCAATGCGCGATGCTCCACAGCATTCACATCGTGGCAAGGCAATCCCAAGCAGTTGGGGGCGCGGTACCTCTCTCTCAGGGTAGCCACGGCTTTTCAGTTGGCATCCATACAGACCTTCGAAGTTCAAAGGCGCACCTATGAGAGACCAAGTGTTTGCGGGCACCCGCCCCTACAGCCGTGAGCCCATCCAAACAGAGTTCCTGCCGTTCCGCATACGCCTCGCCGTCGATTCCGAAGACCTGGCCCACGCGGTCGCCCTGAGATCCGACGCCTATGGGCGCCACGTGCCGGCGCTGAAGGAGGCGTTCTGCGTCCCGGAAGAAGAAGATCACCACGCCGATGCCATCCTGCTGCTGGCCGAATCGAAACTCGACGGCAGCGTGCTGGGCTCCTTGCGCCTGCTGACGAACACCTTCCGTCCCCTGGGAATCGAGAGGGAAGTCACCTTGCCGGCGCGTTTCCAGGGCAGCCGGCTGCTGGAGGCCCGCAGATTGACGGTGCGCAACGGCAGCCAAGGGCGCATGGTCACGACCGCCCTGTCCAAGGCCCTCTACGAGATCTGCCACGCGCTGGAGATCGACTATGTGCTGATCACCGCGCGCCGTCCGGTGGACCTCATGTACCGGGCCATGCAGTTCGACAACGCTTTGGGAGAAGGCAAAAGCATCCGCTTATCGGACGTTTCGAATCTTCCGCACGGGCTCTACTATCTGCCTATCCAGGATGCGGACCGGCTCTGGCGAAATGCCCAATGCCCGATGTATTCCTTCATGGCCCTGACCGAACACCCCGACATTCAAATCGACTACGAAGAGATTCACAGGAAATTTGAACGCCAGGACCTGGTCGAACAAGAGCGCTTCCACAACAGTCCCTGCCCGTGACACCGTGACAAATGGCCCGCCCCTCGTCCACTGCCGTTTCCCCGCTACGACGCTGTGCCAGCGGTGAGATCGGTGGATATGAGGTCCAGCAGTCCGGCGATGCCGGACAGGCCGTCGGCGACACGATCGCGCTGCTGGAGTGGATGAGCGGTCCGGGCGCACGCGGCCTGCCGCAACAAGGATTCCTGTTGATCCGGCTGCCGGGCCTGCTGTCCGCACAGCAGCTCGCCGCGGTCGTGCAGCACCAGAGCATGACGGGACTCCAGGGTCGCCTGTGTCTGGCCTGCCCGCAGGCCAGCGGCCCCTGGTGGGGCATGATCGAGCACTGCCACGCCCATGGCATCCGCGTACTGCTGGACGACGCCGGGCTGGATACCCGCCTTGGTGACATCTGCCAGCTGGGCTTCGACGCCATGCGCCTGCGCCCGGAGGTGATCGAGCGCATGTCCGGCTGCCCGCGCACCGCCGCTGCCGTGGAGGCCGCGATCGGCCTGGCCCACGATGTCGGCATGCTGACCCTGGCTCACCACGTGCACGACGAGATCTCCCGGGAGCAACTCATCGAGGCGGGCATCGACTATATGGGCCAGCCCGACACCCAGGCCGGGCTGCAGCCCCGGCATACCCAGGATCCCGCCAACGATCTGCTCGCCGTGGCGTCCACCACGGAGATTCGATATTTCCTGCCTTGAATCCGTCGGTGCTTGAGAGTTTTATAGACAAAATTCTCAGCAGGCTCCGGCTGGCTCACGTAAAACGCGATATGGATGCTGGATACTGCCAGCCCCGCCGCCGGCTCCTCATAAACCCGCGCACCCTTTTCGGCAAAACCGCGCGCGGGCCTCATCGTCCCGTATGGGTATACGGATAATGCTTTCCCGCCGATATCGCCGCCGCTCGTTTGCCGACCGGGCACTGGAGAGGCAATTCCTCGAGACGTTTCGCTCGGTGGGCGTGCGATTCCTATTTCTCGGCGCGTTGATCGCGGCGGTCGCGTTCTTTGCCTTCTTCCTGATCGATCTCATCGCCGGCTCGCGGCTGCCCTGGCAGAACCCGCAGCCGATGCGGCTGGCCGTGGCGATCATCCTGGCCCTGGCGGCCATGGGCACGCGCTGGAATCGCCCGTTCTTCCTGAAACACTACACGGCCTTGTGCGTGGGCGTCACGCTGTTCGCAATCGAGGCGAACTTCTACATCGCCTTCCAGGCCCGCATCGGCGAACCGCCGCCCATCCTGTACTGGAGCCTGTCGGCCTCGGCCGTGCTGACGACCATCATCGTCTACGGCTTCACCCGGCTGCCGACCACCGCAACCTTCTTCCTGGCCATCGTCACCGCCGGCACGGCCGTGGCCTACGCAGCACTCGCGCCCATCGACTGGCGCCTGTTCCAGCGCATGATGGTCCACCTGGTGGCGACCAACATCGCCTGCCTGACGCTCTACCGGGTGATCCTCTTCCGCGAACGCAAGCTCTTCCTGCAACTGCAGCGCAGGCGGAACATGGCCGAGTTGCGGCGCGCAAAGGAGCGCGCGGAGAAAGCCGACCGCGCCAAGTCCGACTTCCTGGCCAACATGAGCCACGAGATCCGCACGCCGATGAACGGGATCATCGGCACGCTCAACCTGCTGGACGAGGCAGCCCTGGGCGGCAAGAACAAGGAACTCATCGCGATCACCAAGTCGTCGGCGACGAACCTGCTGCACATCCTCAACGAGATCCTCGATCTGGCGAAGATCGACGCCAACCACATCAACATCCGGCAGGCTGCGTTCAACCTCAACGTCATGCTGCGCGAGACCGTCAACATCTTCCAGGCCAACGCCTCGTCCAAGCAGATCGCGCTGACCCTGGAGATAGACCGCCCGGAGGACACGGCAGCCTTCCACCTCGGCGACGAGGAGAAACTGCGTCGCGTGCTGCTCAACCTGATCAGCAACGCAGTCAAGTTCACGCACGAGGGATCGGTGGACGTCCTGGTGGGCGTCGCCCCGCGCGGCGAGGTCTCCGACATCGTGATCAGCGTGTCGGACTCGGGCATCGGCATCCCCGAGGACAAGCTGGGCAACCTGTTCCAGCCCTTCTACCAGGTCGAGTCCGGCTCCAACCGCTCCTACGGCGGCAGTGGCCTGGGCCTTGCGATCTGCAAGCGCATCATCGAGTCGATGGGGGGCAACATCGGCGTGGAGAGCAAGCCCGGGGTGGGCACCGTGTTCACGGTGCGCCTGACCTTGCCCAACGTCGCGCCCACCGGCCCCTGCCTGCCGGCCGCCGAGGTGATGGCCCAGGACGAGCCCGCCTTCGCCGGCGTGCAGTTGACCGGCCACGTGCTGCTGGTGGAAGACAACCCGGTCAACGCCTTCATCTCCTCGGCCATGCTGCAAAGCGTGGGCCTGACCAGCACCCACGCCGAGAACGGCAGCCAGGCGATCGAGCTCTTCAGGTCCGGCGGCTTCGACGTCATCCTGATGGACTGCGAGATGCCGGTCATGGACGGCTACCACGCCACCAAGGAGATCCGGCAGATCGAGGCTCAGCTCAAGCTCAAGCCCATCCCCATCATCGCAGTCACCGCCCACGCCCTGACCGGGGACCGCGAGTCCTGCCTGCGCGAGGGCATGGACGACTATCTCAGCAAGCCCCTGGAGCGCGACAAGATGATCAGCCTGCTGGGCAAGTGGCTGATGCCGCGCCAGCCTTCGACGGTCGCCTAGGGCAGTCGGAAAAGGGCGGCACGGGATAATCCCGGTTCATCCTGCCCAGGCCCGCCGTGAACAGCCCCATCCGACCGCTGCGCGACCTCGCGCCCTTCCTGCGTCCCTACCGCGTACGCATCGCGCTGGCCCTGCTCTTCCTCTTCGGCGCGACGCTGACCACGCTGGTCGCGCCGCTGGCGCTGCGCCAGCTCATCGACCAGGGCTTCATGCCGGCCGACCCGGGCACCCGGGCGCTGGCGCTGCGCGGCCACTTCCTCGAACTCTTCGTCGTGGGCGCCGCGCTCGGCGTGTTCTCGGCCCTGCGCTACTTCAGCGTCACCTGGCTGGGCGAACGCGTCACCTCGGATCTGCGCACGGCGGTCTACACCCACGTGCTGAAGCAGAGTCCCGAGTTCTTCGAGACCACGCGCACCGGCGAGGTCCTGTCGCGGCTGACGGCCGACATCACGCTGGTGCAGACCGTCATCGGCTCCAGCTTCTCGCTGGGCCTGCGCAACCTGGTGATGGGCGCCGGCGCGCTCGCCCTGCTGGTATGGAGCAATCCGCTGGTGATGTTCCAGGTGCTGGGCCTGCTGGTGCTGGTGGTGCTGCCGGCGGTGGTGATCGGCCGCCGCGTGCGGCGCCTGTCGCGTGCCAGCCAGGACCGGCTGGCCGACTCCAGCGCCATCGCCGCCGAAGTGCTCAACGCGATCCCCGTCGTGCAGAGCTACGTCCAGGAAAGCTGGGAGGCCGGCCGCTTCGGCGAAGCCACCGAACGCACCTTCCACACCTCCGTGCGGCGCATCCGCACGCGTTCGGTGCTGGTGGCCTTCATCATCAGCGCCACTTTCGGCGCGCTGCTGTGGGGCCTGTACCAGGGCACGCAGTCGGTGATGCGCGGCCAGATCACCGCCGGCCACCTGGGGCAGACCGTCGTCTACGTGGTGCTGCTGGTGGGCTCGGTGGCCGCACTGGCCGAGGTGTGGGGCGACCTGCAGCGCGCGGCGGCGGCCACGGAGCGCCTGATGGAGCTGCTGGCCTCGCGCTCGCCCGTGGCCTCGCCGGCGGTCGCGCGTGCCTTGCCCGCGGTGCAGGGCGGCTCGTCTGTGCAGCTGGAGCACGTCGGCTTCCACTATCCCTCGCGGCCGCAGGCGGCGGCGCTGACGGACTTCTCGCTGCACGTCGCGCCCGGCGAAACGCTGGCGCTGGTCGGCCCCAGCGGGGCCGGCAAGAGCACCGTCTTCCAGCTGCTGCTGCGCTTCTACGACGTGCAGCGGGGCCGCGTGCTGGTCGACGGCGTGGACGTGCGTGCCGCCGGGCTGCAGGCCCTGCGCGAGCGCATCGGCCTCGTGCCGCAGGACAGCGTGATCTTCTCGGCCTCCGCGATGGAGAACATCCGCTACGGCCGGCCGGACGCGAGCGACGAAGAGGTCATCGCCGCCGCGCGCGCGGCCCACGCGCACGAGTTCATCAGCGCCCTGCCCGAGGGCTACGCCAGCTTCCTCGGCGAACGCGGCGTGCGCCTGTCCGGCGGCCAGCGCCAGCGCATGTCGATCGCCCGCGCGATGCTGAAGAACGCACCGCTGCTGCTGCTGGACGAAGCCACCAGCGCACTCGACACCGAAAGCGAACGCGCCGTGCAGGACGCGCTCGCGCGCGCGATGCAGGGGCGCACGACGCTGGTCATCGCACACCGCCTGAGCACCGTCGTCAACGCCGATCGCATCGCGGTGCTGGATCACGGCACCTTGGTGGACATCGGCACGCACACGGAACTGCTGGCGCGCTGCGAGCTCTACGCAAGGTTGGCGGCGGCCCAGTTCGCCTCCGATGAACCCTTGCATCCCGGCGGCCGGACGGCCGCCTGACCCCCGAAGCCGCATCCGCTCTGCCGGCTTCGCATAACAAAGGAGCCAGCATGACGCACATCCACACTTCTTTACCCGCGGGGGCCTCCATCGCACGTCGCGCCTCGCGCCTGGCGATCGGTGCCGTCGCCGCAGCCGTCTTCCTCGCCGGCTGCGCCAACATGAGCGACGAGCAGCGCCGCACCGGCACCGGCGCGGCCATCGGCGCCCTCGGCGGCGCGGTCATCAGTTCGTCCACCGGCGGCAAGGCCGGCACCGGCGCCGTCGTCGGCGGCATCGTCGGCGCCGTGGCGGGCAACCTCTGGTCGCGCCACATGGAAGAGAAGAAGCGCGCAATGGAGGAAGCCACGCGTGGCACCGGCGTCGAGGTCTCGCGTACCGCGGACAACCAGCTCAAGCTGAACATCCCCAGCGATATCTCCTTCGACACCGGCCGCTCGGACATCCGCCCCGAGCTGCGCGGCGTGCTGGACCAGTTCGCGCAGGGCCTGCAGAGCCAGCCCAACCTGGTCGTGCGCATCGTCGGCCACACCGACAGCACCGGCTCGGATGCCGTCAACGACCCGTTGTCGGTGGCCCGCGCCAACAGCGTGCGCAGCTACCTGGGCGACCGCGGCCTGAACTCGAACCGCGTCGAGACCTCGGGCAAGGGTTCGCACGAACCCATCGCCGACAACGGCTCGGCCGAAGGCCGCGCGAAGAACCGCCGCGTGGAGATCTTCCTGCGCGAGCCGACGAGCACGGCCCAGGGCGGCCCGGCCGGCCCCACCCGCCCGGCCTACTGACGGCAAGGGCGGCCGCCCCGGGGCGGCCGCTTGCCTACAATCGCGCGAACGGCGACAGCGCCCGTCCTTCCCGGCGGGCGTTGTCGTTTCTCCGCGCACCCTCCTGCCTAGCGAGCGCACCGATGTCCCAAGCCGCCCCCGCCTCCGCCCGTCCCGTCCGCAGCCAGTACGAGGACTTCATGCGCCACGTCTACACGCACGGCGTGGCCAAGACGGACCGCACCGGCACCGGCACGCGCAGCGTCTTCGCCCACCAGATGCGCTTCGACCTGAGCGAGGGCTTCCCGCTGGTGACGACCAAGAAGGTCCACCTGAAGTCCATCATCGTCGAGCTGCTGTGGTTCCTGCGCGGCGACGACAACGTCAAGTGGCTGCAGGAACGCGGCGTCACCATCTGGGACGAATGGGCGCGCGAGGACGGCTCGCTGGGCCCGGTCTACGGTGTGCAGTGGCGCTCCTGGCCGACCCCCGACGGCGGCCACGTCGACCAGATCGCCGAGGTCATCAAGCAGTTGAAGACCACGCCGGATTCGCGCCGCATCATCGTCAGCGCCTGGAACGTGGGCGAGATCGCCAAGATGGCGCTGCCGCCCTGCCACGCCTTCTTCCAGTTCTACGTCGCGCCGGCGCATGAGCCGGGCGCGCGGCCCAGGCTCAGCTGCCAGCTCTACCAGCGCAGCGCCGACATCTTCCTCGGGGTGCCCTTCAACATCGCCAGCTACGCGCTGCTCACGCACATGGTGGCGCAGCAGTGCGACATGGACGTCGGCGACTTCGTGTGGACCGGCGGCGACTGCCACCTCTACAGCAACCACTTCGAGCAGGTCGAGACGCAGCTGGCACGCACGCCGCATCCGTATCCGGTGCTCAACATCAAGCGCCGGCCCGACTCGATCTTCGACTACGCCTACGAGGACTTCGAGGTGCTGGACTACCAGCACCATGCCCCGATCAAGGCCCCGGTGGCCGTGTGAGCGCCGCCATGACGCTCGCATTGATTGCGGCAGTGGACCGCCGCGGCGGCATCGGCCTGGGCAACGAACTGCTGTGGCGGCACAGCGAGGACCAGCAGCACTTCAAGCAGGCCACGCTGGGCCATCCGGTCATCATGGGCCGCAAGACCTGGGACTCGCTGCCCGAGCGCTTCCGCCCGCTGCCGGGACGACGCAACATCGTCGTCACGCGCAACGTGCAGTGGTCGGCCACCGGCGCGGACGCCGCGCGCTCGCTGGACGAAGCCCTGTCCCTGGCCGCCGGCGCACCGCGGGTGTTCGTGATGGGCGGCGCCCAGCTCTATGCCCTGGCCCTGCCCCGCGCCGACGAACTGGTACTCACCGAGGTCGACGCCGAGTTCGAGGCCGACGCTTTCTTCCCCGCCTGGGACCGCGGCCTGTTCGACGAGGTCTCGCGCGAGACGCGCGTGGACGGCGCCGGCCGGCCTTTCGCCTTCGTCACCTACTGCCGCAAGGCCGCGGCCGCCGCATGAAGATCGCCACCTGGAACGTCAACTCGCTGGCCGTGCGCCTGCCGCAGCTGCTGGACTGGCTGGGCAACAACCCGGTCGACGCGATCGTGCTGCAGGAGACCAAGCTCACCGACGACAAGTTCCCGCACGACGCGCTGACGCATGCCGGCTACCAGGTGCACTGGTTCGGCCAGAAGACCTACAACGGGGTCGCGCTGTTGAGCAAGACCGCAGCGGTGGACCCGGTGCGCAACATCCCTGGCTTCGCCGACGAGCAGGCGCGCGTGATCACCGCCACCGTGCCCGACGGCGAGCGGCACGTGCGCATCGTCGGCGGCTACTTTCCCAACGGGCAGGCGCCGGGCACCGACAAGTTCGAATACAAGATGCAGTGGCTGCGCGGCCTGCACGACTGGCTGGAGGACGAGCTGACGCGGCATCCGAACCTCGTGCTGCTGGGCGACTTCAACATTGCACCCGAGGACCGCGACGTCTACGACCCCGTGGCCTGGGCCGGCCAGATCCATTGCACGCCCCAGGAGCGCGAGCACTTCCAGCGCCTGCTCGAGCTGGGCCTGCACGACGCCTTCCGCATGTTCGAGCAGCCGCCCAAGAGCTGGACCTGGTGGGACTACCGCAACCTGGCCTTCCGCAAGAACCAGGGCCTGCGCATCGACCACATCCTCGTCAGCGAGGCACTGCGCGGCCAGGTGCAGTCCTGCGTGATCGACAAGCTGCCGCGCAAGAACGAACGGCCCAGCGACCACGCACCGGTGGTGGTCGAGCTGGGCTGAGGCCCCCGGCCCCGGGCGCCCTACCCGGCCGTCGGGGTGCCGGCTCTAGCGCCGGTCCAGCTCGGCCAGCGCGGTGCGGGCGCTGTCGATCGCCGCGCGGTTCATCTCGCGTGCATGCGCATTGCCAAGCCGCGCATC